>JAAYJK010000051.1 GCA_012522955.1 Syntrophomonadaceae bacterium | reverse complement strand
TCCGGTATAATGTTTATAGACCATAGTTTTCGATGGCCTTAATCTTTTCTGTTTTCAGCTTTGCACATCGTTTTTGCATACCATTCTGAAGCTGCTTAAGTTCATTTACGGCAGAGTCTACTTGATTGCAAGTGTTCCGGGTACGCTCCATAGCCTTACTTATTTGGGATTGAACGATTATGTCAAATAAGAAACCATCCAGGAGGAAATCAGCAGCAATGGAAATATTGATATTATCCACCTTATCTAGCTTCTGCACATCCTGCAATTCCCGCTGGAAGCGATTCAAGCTATCCTGGGCCAGTTTCAGCCTTTTGTGGCCATCGTTAATACGCGAGTGTTTTACTGCTGTAACCAGCATACCGCCGCCAAGTATATCCAGTGCTCCCCAGTTTTGGGCCGAGGACCAGGATTTCTCAGCTTCTTTTAGTTGTTCGGAGGCTTCCCGGCCAGCAGTTATGGCTTCCTCCACTTCCTGAATTTGGGTTTCCAGGCCAGCCATTTCTTCTCCCAGGTCAAAAATATATTGGGCTTCAGGGCCTTGGTTTTTAAGCAAATAATCTTCTTTAGCTTTTAGAGCCAGAAGATATTCGGGTTTAGGATCAGGTAAACCAGCCAACTCTTGCTCCAAATGAGAAACTTGTCGTTTCCAGGATTCCAATGTATATATGGCTTGTTCATACCTGAGTTTTGCTGCCAGGTATTCCAGCTCTTCCTTTTGCCTTTCTTGATCAAAAGTTCCTCTGAAGTGGTGCCATATATTGACCAAATAGTTATTATCCAGTCTTTCCAGGTCTTTCCCCTCCAGGCGCATCTGTTTTTCCAAATCCAGCAGATCTGTACCGGCCTTCTGGGCCATTTCCTGGGCAGATTCGATACGGCCTTGTATAATTTCATATTCTTTGAGATGACGAATTGCTTCTTGGAGGCGCTCATAAACATCCATTCAATAATTCTCTCCTCGCTTAGATTTAGAGCCAGCATAAAGCCACACTCTTAAGGGCCCTTTTTTAGAGAGAAGGCCTACTTATTATTATAAAGGTAGATTCCAGTATTGGGCATAAATAATAAGCTCTTTCCGAGCTTACCGTATTATGTTTAACCAATCAGGAAGTCAATACCTGCAAGGGATACCGAGTTTGAATGAATAGAAACCTCGCACCGATAGCAATTGGGGTTCATTGTTTCATTGGCCATTGGAAGCAGCAAGACAGTGGACAAAAATCGAAAGATTGGATATGGAAAGCCCAGCTATAGACCAAGTTTATATCTGGGCTTTTTCATTACTTAGGATAAATTTCTAACCATTAATGGATGTGTTTATCCTTTGAATTTCTGGCTTCAATTCTATTGATCCATAAAGAATGCCTGTGTTTAGCATAATCCAGAGAAATACGGCCGGTGAACATACTGGAGAACAGGGGACGGTTATCCTTTATCAAAAAGGCCAGTAAATGTATTACTACGGATATAAGCAGGATAACGGTCAGAATATTATGAATTTGGGTAGCCCAAAAGCTCAGCGAAAGGGGTATACTGGTATCCGGCAAATTCTTCAACACTTTGATCAGACCAGTAATAATGAGGCCAAGAATGGAAACAGCAGTTACTGCAAAGGCCATCCTTTGTTCAGCCAGGTATTTATCATTTTCCGGCTCTTCAGCCAATCCCAGCAGAGATAGGAGTATCAACAGGCTCTCTTTGACATCCCCCTTCTTAGGCAGCACATCGGTTTCTTTACTTAAGAATAGGTAGAACAGGTAATAAACGCTGATGAATATCAAGATCATAGCTCCATAATAGTGTAAATGGAGGGTGATAGCATAATCGCTGGACCAGCTCAACCCCGGCATTTGATCAACAAAATAGCGCTTGTAGACCGGCATCTGGCCGAAGCCGCTAAAGAATAATATAAAAATGGAAAGGGCAGTGACCCAGTGAACAAAACGAATCTGCCATCTATGCCTCATTATTTTCATCATTATCAGCTCCTGTCATTATTTTATATACACTCAGACCGGCCCCTAGTAGACCGGCTACCGGAGCTATCAAAAATCCCTGGGCCATACCGGCCGGTTCATCCAGAATATTTCCTACTCCTACTGGCATAGCAGGTTTTCCCGGTTTGCCATCAATTTCCTGATTTAATATAGCATCATGAATGGCTTCAAAAGGTACCGCAGATAGATAAATAGTGGAGGTTCCACCATGTTCCTCCAAGCCATATAAATACCCTGAATTTTCTTGGGCCCACTGCCGGGCATAATCATGCATATCCCCTTTGAGACCAAAAATCAAAGCATTATTGGGGCAGGCCGATACACAAGCCGGTTGCTGACCTTTTTGTATAAGGTCATAGCACATATCGCATTTATACATGACTCCGCCCCCTGCATATTTGGGCGCCACCTGCAAGTACAGACCGACCCCACCTTGTCGTTGCGGTATTTCCCAGGGGCAGACGTCCCTGCATTTGGCTCCTCCGAAACATCCGTTGGGATTGATTAATACCGGACCCTCAGGCATTTTCTCATTGACTCCAAAAGGGCAGAGGGAGGCGCAGGGAGGATTATCGCAATGGAGACAGCGACGGGGTACGTGGATTTCATATTCCTGTCCTTCATGTTCCACCTGTAAATGCTGAACATAAGTCCAATTATAAGGAGTGAGGCGATTGGACAATTCTTGCTTTTCGGACCAGTCTTCGTGCTTAGTTTGAGGCCAGTAGTCTCCAATGGGTTTCTGAGCTTGGGGAAAACGATTTTGGTTTTTGCTTCTGCAGGCTGCAACACAGCTAGGAGTACCAAAATTTTTGCATCCGTCACACTTAGTTAAATTAATAATGCTTGCGAATTCATTACCGCTGTTTATGCTTGCAGCCGCCACATCTGCTCCGCTTAGCACGGCAGTTACTGCCATCCCGGAAAAGGCAGCTCTTTTAATAAAACTTCTTCTGCTCATGGACATAAATGATCCTCTCCAATCAAAAACATTTCCATTTAAAGCAATAATAAACGATCATTCATTTAATGTCAACGATCTCAAGTGCTAGGTTATTTATTAATCAGTTCACACGAAAATGAATTATCTCCCGAAAACTGGTAATCATTGCGGGCGACCAGGTCGCCCCTAAAGACTCGCACCGTTAATATGGATCTCAGGCAGGAATATGTAGGGGCGGTCTGTGACCGCCCGTCGGGTATAGCCACAAATTTTCCATACTCGCTTGTGCTGATCATGGAGGTTTATAAGTTGAAACCCGGCAAATAACTACCTTGTCACCGATTGCTTCTGGGAGGCCTGACCCCGCCCTTGACTATAAGTGAATGCTTATTTATTATAGAATTGAGGTGGAGACAATGAGAAAAAAAAATCAAGAAAAGAAAGAGAATATTAAGCAGGCAGTTATCAAGCTTATTTTGGAAGCAGGCTTTCATGGGGCTTCTATTGCTAAGATTGCTAGGGAGGCCGGAGTATCACCGGCTACGGTTTATATTTATTATGCCAGCAAAGATGATATGCTGAGGGAGATTTATGAGGAATACGCCGATCAGGTCTATTTTTACATACTGGGTAAAATTGATCAAAATATGAGTGGGAGAAGCTTGATCGATACTTTGGTCAGGTCCTATTACCGCTATATTAATGAGGAAGAAAGGGTTTTTCACTTTGTAGAGCAGTTTTCCAGCTGTCCTTCATTGTCGGCTAATTGCCGGGAAACGGAAGGCTGCTTTAGAATATTCCAATTCTTTGATGACTTAAAGGAGAAAGGAATACTCAAGGACATAGATAATGTTATTGTACATTCAATTCTATTTAATACGGTCAAGTGCATCCGCCTTCGCTATGAAGGGGAACAAGATAAGACCCAGGCAGCTTTGGAGCAATTAATTGAGTTATTAGTTGAAACATTACTGCTTTGAGTTGATGCCCCTGCAAAAAGGCATAATCCGCAAGTTTGAATGTATAAATAATTGTCGGAATAGCCTAGTATATATTAATAAGTGTCATGAGACCAAGCCAGCAAAAGGGGGGCATATTATGGAAAAAGTAGTGATCAAACAATTATTGAGTGAGGGCAATAAATATGAAAAACAGGAGGTTGAAATAAACGCTTGGGTTCGTAGCAATCGGGACCAAAAGTCTTTTGGCTTTCTGACCATCAATGATGGAACTCATTTCAACTCTGTGCAAATTGTATATGAAAAAGAACACTTGCCTAATTTTCAGGAGGTAAGCAAATATAGAGCTGGTACTGCGGTCAAGGTTCGGGGGTTGGTAGTAATGACCCCTAAGGGAAAACAAGCCCTGGAGATTAAAGCCACCCATATACAGATGGAAGGAGATTCGCCGGAAGATTATCCAATCCAACCCAAACGTCATAGCCGGGAGTTCTTGCGGCAAGTGGCCCATCTGCGTCCCCGCACCAATCTTTTCTCTGCTGTTTTTCGGGTGCGCTCTTTACTGGCTTATGCCATTCATATGTTTTTTCAGGAACGGGGATTTATTTATGTCCATGCCCCCATTATTACTGCCAGTGATGCCGAAGGTGCGGGAGAAATGTTCAGGGTTAGCACTTTGGATCCTCAAAATCCTCCTCGCAATGAAGCTGGGGAAATAGATTATGCCCAGGATTTCTTTGGTCGACGCACTAATTTGACGGTTAGCGGACAACTGGAGGCAGAAGCTTTCGCTCTGGCTTTTAAAGATGTCTATACCTTTGGGCCTACCTTCAGAGCTGAAAACTCCAATACTGCCAGGCATGCTGCAGAATTCTGGATGATTGAACCGGAAATAGCCTTTGCGGATCTGAAGGATGACATGATTTTGGCTCAGGACATGGTGAAATTCTTAATAGCTTTTATCTTGGAAAAAGCTCCGGAAGAGATGGAATTTTTCAATAACTTTGTTGATAAAGAACTTCTGGCCAGGCTGCAAAATGTGTTAGATGCTGATTTTGTTCATATTACTTATACTCAGGCCATTGATCTGCTTAAGGATGCGGGAGAAGAATTTGAATACCCGGTGAACTGGGGAGCTGACCTGCAAAGCGAACATGAAAGATTTCTAACCGAGAAAATCTTTAAAAAACCAGTATTTGTTACCGATTATCCTAAGGATATCAAAGCTTTTTACATGCGGCAGAATGATGATGGGCAAACGGTAGCGGCTATGGATTTATTGGTTCCGGGGATAGGTGAAATAATTGGTGGCAGCCAAAGGGAAGAAAGGCTGGAGAGCCTGGAAAAAAGGTTGCAGGAACTGGAAATGAGCCCGGAAGAGATTTGGTGGTATCTGGAACTTAGAAAATATGGCGGAGTTAAACATGCCGGATTTGGTTTGGGTTTTGAGCGTTTGATCATGTATATTACCGGGATAAGCAATATAAGGGACGTTATACCATTTCCCCGTACCGTGAAGTCGTGTGAATTCTAAAGCGAAGAGATGGAAAAATAACAACTTAGCCTGGGAAGCTAAAGCAGATAAAAAGTCCGGGAATAATACCCGGACTAACCGAAGAGAAAGAGCTATCTTCATTTGCCGCGTATTCGCTGCAGCAAACGCTTAAACCAGGGATCTTTGCTGTGGGATGCTTCGCTGTACACTGTTTCCAACTTGGCTGAAGTATCTGCTTTGTCAGCAGTATTATCAGGCATAACTGCTGGTTTAATAACTATTTGTACTCTTATAATATCATCCGCCGAATGCTTAATATTCGAATCCTGACCAGCTTTAGCTTCGGAGGCCGTCAGCAGGGAACGATTTGCTTTCTGGCTCCGCTGCTGTTGGGGTTTAGACTGAACAGGCTGATTTTGCTTCGGTCTAGCCTTGTACTCTATTACCTTCTGAGAAGGTTCCACCTTAAGTGAGTTAGCCAGTACCCATTCTTTTATAGAATCACTACGCTCCTGGAGAATTTTTTCGGAAGGCAGTTCTGCTTCTGGTATCATAACTCCGATATGTTCCTCTATTTCATAAAGGCTCATAATATCATCACTGGTTACCAGAGTAATAGCCCGTCCACCATGGCCAGCCCTGCCGGTACGCCCAATCCGATGCACATAACTGTCCTTTTCCAAAGGGACATCGTAATTGATTACCAAAGATAGATCATCTATGTGAATACCTCGAGCAGCAACATCGGTTGCTATAAGAAGATGAAAATGTCCCTGTTTAAACTGTTGCAGGGTCTTAAGCCGCTTAACCTGTGGAATATCTCCATGCAGAGCTTGAGAAGCATAACCCTGGCGAGATAGGAATATTTGCACTCTATCCACCATATTTCTGGTATTACAAAAAATCACACAGCTTTCCGGCTGTTCTATAAGCAGCAAACGGTGTAATTGGGTATTTTTCTCGTTATGCTTTACCCGGTAATATGCCTGTTGGGTAGTATCTACAGTCATAGTAGCCGATTCGATTTCAATAGTGGCAGGATTCTTCATATACTCGCTGCAAATATGGCGTATTTCACCTGGTATGGTGGCTGAGAAAAGCAGCGTAACCCTGTTTTTGGGCAGGTTTTTGATAATTCTTTTTACCTGATCAAGAAACCCCATATCCAACATTCGGTCTGCTTCATCCAAGACTAAAAAGCGCATATTTTTGGTAATCAGGTTCCCATGACTAATATGATCATAAACCCGTCCAGGGGTTCCGGTAACAATAGTGACTCCTTTATTAAGAGCTTGGAGTTCTATATCCATACTGTGCTGACCATATACAGCTGTAGTTTTGTGTCTAAGATGTTTGGACATCTGCTTGAGATCACTATCTACCTGTACCGCCAGCTCTCTGGTAGGAGTGAGGATGAGACCCTGGGGCCCAGCTGCTTCTGGATCAGTCAACTGCAATATGGAAACACCAAAAACTGCAGTTTTGCCGCTGCCGGTCTTGGATCTGACGATCAAGTCTTCCTGCTTTAAAGCATGGGGGATGGCTACTTTCTGCACCTCAGTTGGTGCTTCGAAGCCCATTTCTTCAAGAGCCTTCAAAATGGGAGCTGAAATTCCTAGGTTTTCAAAACTATTGTTCATTATAATCTTCTTTCATAATTGCTAAATCTAATCATATCATTGCAGCTGTATTTTTTCCAGAGCTATGATGTAAGGTTAAGTTTATCCCTAGAATTAGATTGGTACTATTGAACCTAGATTAATTTATCTAGATGGATAATACGGCTTTTGATTTTGTTAATTACCCAGGACTTACTACGGTTCTTAATGGGGATCTGTTCATAGACATTCTTGAAATAATTCTCAAAGGCATGTAGGGTATTGCCCTCGTTGGTTTCAATAATGTATGAATTATCATCATCGGATGATACCATGGCATAATAATCCTCCTTATAAGCAATGGAAAAACGATGATCTATTAGGGGTGTGGGAGCGTTAAGAAGAAAAAGCTCATAATTATCATAATGTTCCAGAATATCAACGATATGCTCCAAGTGTTCCTTGAAGTCTAGAACTTCCATCTGCAATGGGTCCAGTAGGAAGAATTCGCTCCCCGGATAAAGAAGAATGCGGTCATTAAAGTTCAAATCAATGGCTTGAATCGGAAATATCTCCAGAAAAGGATTATACTTCAGCGAATGGAAAAATACATCTTTCCATTGCCGGTGTAATTGGATACGGGATTCTTTTTCTCTTGGGTTTAAATGACCCAATTCAACTAAGCGGGCAAACAGATCCGAAGGCATGGTCATAGATGTTAGATGATTATGTAATCTATAGAAATGGCCCGGTTTATTCTGAGCAGCAATCATTATGTCCAATACTTGTAGCAAGGATTGACCGGAAAACGCCTGAATCAAGGGCTGACATTGTGATAAATAGGTTCGGAAATAATCTTCCAGCAGGCCTAGCACTGCTGCATCCCGAAATTGCAGAGTATAATCGGAGTCGTTTTGGGATAGGGTAGATGTGGATAAGGAGAGGATCGCAGTTCTGCCGGTGGCAATGAAAAGGGTTTTAAATAAAGCCAACTCTTCATATCTGGGATGATAAAAAGATTCTACCTGACCAGTAAGATGCATTGGGATCCAGTTATTAAGCATAGCTGCAATCTGGCTAATATCACGATTAACCGTATGCACAATCTTTATTCGGTGACCCCTCTTGATTACCTGATACAATAAAGATCTCCACTGATTTAGAAAACCTTGGTCCTCATTTATCCATCTAATATCTTCCTGACTCATCAGCAATAACTCAATAGGTTCAGGCCATGCCAACACTTCTTGAAGAAAGTTAAGTGCTGACTGCCGTTTCCCTTCTCTGCCTCTAAATAACTCATAAGAGCCAGTTTGCCCCATAATATGAGAATCTATTCCAAAAGAGTCTTCCCGTTCCAGAGATTTGATATGATTGCCAGAAGAATCTTCTTCACCCCTAAGCCAATTCATAAGAGCCTGTCGGCGGACTTCATGCATTTCCAGGTTTAGACTGGGAAATTCGGCCCTCAGTAACTCCAACAATAAGGACTGTTGATATTCATCTATAAGATATTTTAGGAGATAATCTGCAATACGAGAAATATATATGGAATTAGGCGAAGGAACTCGTTTGCCGTTTATCCATTTGCTGATTAAAGAAGGATCAACATTTAAAGCTTTAGACAGTTTGGCATTGCTTATATCGAACTGCTTTAGGAGTAAAGCAAGTCGGGAGGCAAATACAGTCATGGATATCTTCCTTTCCAAATAATGGATAGCCTGGCTTTTGCATCTATATACCACCATTTTAGCACATGTTCATGACAGACCGTGACAGGAAATATTGTCCATGACAAATCCTTTAAGGTAGGTTAAAAACGGAAACAAAACCATTATTATTTAAGCATAAGGATTAATTTAGATTAAGCTTTAATACACAATTAACATCAAAGATTATCTTGGGGGCAAGCCAAATAATTACACAGTTTATTTTAGTACATGGGTGAGGTGTTATGATCCCATTCACACACTTGAAGTAAAACATGTGTATTAATGACAATGAACATGTAAAATCTATCATTTCTAAAGAATTGTCCTGTCATTGGTTTGGGGACTATATTCAAATTTAATCGACAGTGATACCTCATTAATATCTTTTACCAACACAGACTTTTAGTTTTACTTAGACTGGAGCAGAAATATTTCTTCATCATTTAAGGTAAGGAGTTGTAATATGAAAAAGGTAAAAGGCAGCAATTATTATATAAAAAAACGTGGAGGGATAAAATACGGGTTACGGAAGTTCATATCTCTCACTCTAATTATTATGTTGATGCTTAGCGCATTTCCTTCATGGTCTCTTTATGCCCAAACGGAGGCCAGCGGTGCTGTAGATCAAATGCTTTCTGAATTCATAGAAGCTCCGGATACTAACCCGACAGGAGATGGGGGACAGGAAACCAGCCTTATTGAAGACAGCGATGCCGGGTCAGGAACAGTTAATACAGAAGAATTGCCACTTGCAGGAACTACTCCAGCAGGAGATGGGGAACAGGCAACCAGCCTTGTTGATGAGAATGATTTCGATTCAGGATCAAGTATTATAATAGATTTACCACCTGCAGGAACTAACCCGGCAGGAGACGGGGAAGAGGAAAGGGGACTGGTTGAAGAGAGTGATCCCGATTCAGGATCAAATATTACAGAAGAATTACCACCTGCAGGAACTAACCCGGCAGGAGACGGGGAAGAGGAAACCGGTCTGATCGAAGAGGGTGATCCCGATTCAGGATCAAATATTACAGAAGAATTACCACCTGCAGGAACTAACCCGGCAGGAGACAGGGAAGAGGAAACCGGTTTGATCGAAGAGATTGATCCTGATTCAGAATCAAATATTATAGAAGAATTACCACCTGCAGGAACTAACCCGGCAGGAGACGGGGACGAGGAACCCGGTCTGATTGAAGAGATTGATCCCGAGTTAGAAGAATTACCACCATTAGAAGCTTTACCGGAGGAACAGGAACCGGAAATGTTTATGAGTTCCCTATCCATGAGTTATACTATGGAAGCTCCCGGGGAAATAGTTTTAGGCAGTGTTTATTCAGTGACTCCATTCCCGGCTCTTTCAACCCAGTATTTTACTTTTACTATACCTGCAGCTGGAGGTTCATATAATATTAGTTACTCCACTATGGCTGGTCCGGTTCTGGGGATGAATTTAGGGACAGTATCCGAAGCCAGCTTTGAGCAGTTGGCCGCCCATAGCCAAGGTCAGATTCAGTATAGTTTTCCGGTCACTGACACCCCTACTCAATATTATCTGCAGATGGAAAACACCGGTTCTGAGTTGGAAGTTTCCTTACTGGTGGAAGAAAATATACCTCCTATTTCTGGTAGCATGTATGAACCGGGAACTATTGAGTTGGGTCAGCGTTATAAGATTAATAATTTCGCCTACAACAGCACTCAGTGTTTCACCTTTGAAATAGTAACACCAGGTAATTATGAGGTTGCCTATACCCCTTCCCCGGGGATGGAGCTGGAGTTGTATTTTGGAGAGCTTTACCTGCCTGCCGGTGGGGGTTATAGCTGGTCCCAGCTTAAAGCCGATATAAACGGAGCCCTTTATTATAAGTTCACTGAACCAGGTACCTATGCCCTGCAAATGGATAATTATAGTATTGCTGGCTCTTTAGTTTTTGCTGTTCAGGAAGCCACCACTCCACCGCCAGTAGTGGTAGAAGGTACCATTATTCCATCAACTACTTCTGGAAGTACCGACGGCACCCTGATGGAATTGGGTCCGGACGACTATGAGGTAAAGATTTTCAGTTTCGAAGCTGAAGCGGGAAAAAGATACAGCGCCGTGGCTTATAAAGTATCCGGTGATGAATGGGCCAGACTTAATGGCAGCTTTTCCGACGCTTTTGGCGCTGGGGAAGTAAGCTGGGGTGGCGGGGGGTTTGGACTCAATATCGAAGGACTCCCCTTGGCAACTTATGAAGCTAAAAGCAGTGGCACTTATTACTTGAATCTGCAAAGCGGGTCACTGCCTTGTTCCTTCCGAATCAAGATTTACAGCAATACTCCAGCCAGCCCGGTTATTTCACCCGATTATTTGCCGGATGGAACTAATACCCCTGCCCCTATAACCATTACAGCAGATGATGGTGCCGATATCTACTATCATTACTCTAGCGTGGATGATAGCAGGTATACTTACAGTGCCTCATTCTCCTTGGATATTGATACCATGCTGACTGCTTATGCAGTCCATGATGGTATTTACAGCAGAGCTGTAGGCAGCTGGTACTCATTCAGTGATACCAAATATCCTGATTTCAGTCCTTCCATCACCACCCAGCCAGCAGGGGCCTTAATTAGCATTACCGGGGCGGAGGAAGGAGACCAGGTTTATTATACTACCGACGGAACCCATCCATATAATAGTACTACCCGGAAGGATTATGCTGAGTATCCCGATATCCGGGTCGGTACAGAAGGTCTGGAACTAAGTGCCATTATTAAAAACGCCCAAGAAGTTTACGGCAATACCAATTGGATTAGTTATGTACGGGGTACAGCCCGACCTTATATAAGTAATATTCCCGGACAAAGCGGCAATCCCGGAAATGTTGGGGATGCCTTCTATGCTGTCCTGGCTTCATCGGAAGGTGCTGTTATTTACTATACCCTGGATGGAACTGAAGCTACTACTTCCAGTACAGTGTATACCAATCCGATTCCGGTCCAAAGTAATACCCGAATCAGGGCTATTGCAGTTCAGGATGGGATTAGTTCTACAGAAATGAATGAGTTTCTTTATGTTACCCAGCCCAGATCAATCAGCATCGGCGATACTGTTACGGGAATGTCTGGACATAGCTATGGAGAATGGTTTTCCTTCTCCATAAGCGATTCTGGCATTTACCATTTCAATTTAATTCCCGATAATTTGGCTTCCCATGGATTTGTCTATTATTATGATTATTGGTATGGATCCCACTATCCGGTAACTCTGTACAATGAAGAGGGAACCTTACTGAGCAATGGTCGTCTTCATCCCATTGATGATCCCAATGCTATGAAATACAATTTCACCTCTCCGGGAACTTATCAACTGAAAATTAGCTCCCATTCCAGCAGTGACGATAAATTTTCTTTGCAAATAGTACCCGGCATCAAGGCCCCGGTACCTAGCATTCCAGTGGACCATAACTACTACTCCATTGCCTATATTAAGGAAGGTTTACTGACTTTGTCGACTGCAGAAAGCGGCGGCGAAATCTTCTATACCCTGGATGGTACTGAACCTGCTATGGTGGAGGGTGGCAGCACCTATAAATTTGTGGATCCCATAGCTTTGAGTACTACCGAGATCTATCAGCAAATAACCGTGAAAGCTATTACGGTAATAAATGGGGGAACGGAAAATGCCAGTGCCAGCGAAGTAAAAACCTTCATCTACCGGGTGGTACCGGGAGGGCTTACCCTGAACGGCATACGCTATGGCTACTATGGTGACTATTCCTTTAACGAAACCAGTGTCTATTCCAGTGACAGCTACACCATAAGGGCTAGTGTACCAAGTGAATCATATGCCGGATATGCCATTTCCAGCCTTGATTTTGCAATCAAGCTGGCTGACGGAAACGATACTTGGATTCCGCTAGGAAATCTAACCGGTTCAGCTTCTTCTCTTGCTTACACCAAGACCGTCACCTGGACTTACCAGCAGTCACCTTTTGCCGGCAATGCCATCCTGGCAGCCACAGCCCAGGATGTGGCCGGCAATAGCTTTAGATATGAAATACCCATACATATTCAAATGAATACTCCAACTGCCCCGTCCAATCTTACAGCAACCCCAGTTGAGGGCGGAGTAGAGCTGAATTGGGATGCTGCTACCTATGTGGAAGGATATAGTTTCTATTATTTGATTTACCGGGGAACATCTGCTGATCAGTTTACGGAGCTATTGGGAAGTGTTTATGGCAGCAGTGATACTAGCTATACTGATGTGATTAGCGACCTCTCTATCCCTTTATATTATTATGGGGTTAAAGCTGATACTTATTATTATGGGGGCGGACGAAGCAGTGATTTTTCCAATGTGGTGTCGGCAACCGCCCTGGAAGATAGCACCGCACCCGTCATCGATGAAGAGGATGGAATCTACATACCCAATAACGACGTTATAAGTAGCAGCACCAATATGTATATATATGCATCAGATAACTCAGGTTTAAAAGAAATCAAAGCTGAAGTATCAGTCCAAGGTCAAAACAATTGGCAGACCGCAGGAATTTCCACCGGAACCGGTTTGAGTTACCTGCAATTTAATCTAAGCAACTTAACCGGTCTGGATGATGGGCGGTATGATCTAAAAGCCTCAGCTACCGATTATTCCAATAATACTATAAGCCAGTTGGCCAGTTTCACCTTGGACAATACCCCTCCCCCTGCTCCGGTACTGCTGGCAGAAGAACGACCGGGCTGTATCAAACTAAGCTTTGATCAAAGCGCTGAAGATGTTTATTCTTATCAGCTGTATTATAAAGCTCATGATGCGGTTGAATTTCAGAATTATATAAACCTGTACTCCAACGATGCTTACTATCATAATCTCTTAACTTATATTGGTTCTAACTATGACTATAAGATTAGGGCTATAGATGAGGCAGGAAACCAAGGAGAGTTTTCTCCTGTCCAGTCGGCAACGGTTCAGGCCTTTAGCCCCAGTTTCACCATTATCCCCGATGCGGCCAAACCGGGCGAAGTTCTCAACATCAGTGCCATAGGGTTCCTGGCCAATGAGTATATCTATCTGTACCTGGATGATAGTAATATAAGAGGTGCAAACGCCAATGGAGAAGGTGAGGTCACCTTTGCCTATAATATTGCCAACGGATTGACCGGAGATCATCGTTTCCGCCTGGAAGGCTATACTTCCAAGGCCAAAGTAATAAAAACCTATACCATTAATGACTATGTACCTAGCATTACTGCTCCGGCAACAGCAGATGCCGGGGATACCATTACGGTTAATGTGGATCAATTCGGATGGGTGCCGGCTTACTACAGCAGAACTGTTAAACTATATCTGGACGGAGTGGAAAAAGATTATATTTACTTATATAACAATAATGAAAGCGGAGTGATATTTGCAGGATCTAAAACCATTCAGATTCCCTACACTGCTACCGGAGTGCTGGAGATACGCGCAGAAAGTTCGGATGGCTATTCAGCCATTGCCAGTATAAATGTAACTCCATCAGGGGCAGAAATTAGCGCCAGCCCTGAAGACAAACGCAGCGGAGACACCATAATCATTGCAGTGTCAGGTTTTGCAGCAGGTGAAAGGGTCTACTTCTACAAAGGTGGATCCAGTTCCTATTTCCAGTATCTTAATTGTGACAATGAAGGTAACGGATCAATAAGCTATCGCCTGGGAAAAGATGAGATCGGCAGCGTCTACTTCGAAGCCAGAGGCAACAGCAGCGGGATAAAAAGAGGAGTGGTCTACCAATCCCTTCCAGCCCAATTGCTTATTATGGGACCTGCCAGCATATATGCCGGAACCCCGGCCAACTTTTCGGTTTCCGGATTTAATCAGAATGAATATGTATATATCTATATCAATGGGGTTTATAAGTACTCTGCTTATGCTTATGCCGGGTCGACTACCAGCCACAGTATAACCATTAATGAAGTGGGGAATGCCTTGATTACTGCGGTGGGTCAGACTTCGGGAATGACCGTTTCCATGACTAGCCAGGTCAAAAACCCTTCTGCTCTGGCACCGGTCTTGGTGAGCATGGCCGAAAACTATGAGGCTGGCAGTACGGTTACTCTAAATGCTTCAGGCTTTAAGGCCTATGAAGGGATAAAATTCTATATCAATAATGCTGAAATTTCAACTAAGACGGCTGATGCGGTCGGAAACGGCTCTACTACTTATATGATTCCGGGGGAGACGCCAACTGGTACCAACCTGGTCTTTTCTGCCAGCGGACAGAGCTCGGATCTGACGGCAGTGGCTACCGTAGCTGGCATTACTGAAGATTTGGGAATATCTTTTTCCGGAACCCCTAAACCGGGGGACAACATTTTGACCTCAATTACCGGTAGTTACACCGCTGACACTTGCAAAGTATATCTGGATGGAAAATATATAGGAAACATAGGAAGCTTTGGGATTCCTGCCGAATCCACCTCCTTTACTTATCAACTGCCTTACCATACTACCCCTGGAGTTCACCAGATGGTATTCATTACCGGCAACGGGGAGCATGCCAATTTGCAGGTTACAGTTTTGGCTCCTACGCCCCAGGTGTTGGTGGAGCTACAGCTTATCAGCCTGAGCGGCTTTGCAGCCGGTGAGCTGATTGACCTGAGAATTAACGGACAGCTCATCAGTGATGTTACTACTGATGGATTGGGATCTGCATCTTATATCCCAATAGAAGCTTTCGGTCCTGGTGAATATCTGATTAGTGCCCGGGGCAGCACCAGCAATTTCTATGCCAGTGAAACCCTAACCATTCCTATATCTGCAGCCTCTATAAGCATTGATCCGACGATGGCTCGCCCGGGTGCTGCTATTAATGTGGCCATGACCGGCTATAGCCCTAATGAATCCATAAAAACCTTCCTGGGCAACAATGAAGTTTTACCTGTTGCTGCCATTACTGCAGATGCCACCGGTGCAGCTACAGCCACTATTACCGTCCCCTTAAAGCAGGCTGCCGGAAGCATAGCCTTAAGGGCAGTAGGCCTTAGTTCAGGTAAAACTGCTGAGGCTGATCTGACCGTGGGCTCTATTGTACCAGGTGCTTCGGTTACACCATCTTCAGGGGATACCATTAGGGCCGGGGAGTATATTACCATCAGCGCTATCGGTTTTCCCTCCCATACTGATTTGCTTTTCAGCCTGGATGCAATTACTATAACGGTGGAAGGCCTGGTGGAAACCAATGCCAACGGGGATTTGTCCGTTAGCTACCGACTCCCTGCCTCTACTGCCAGTGGTACCCATAGGATACTGGTTTCAGGGGGAGGATACTGGACTAGCTTTGAATTTGCGGTTGAAGCCCAGACCAGCGTACTGAAACTTTCTGCCAGCGAAGGCCGGGCAGGACAGAGCATCAGGATAAGCGGTGATAATTATCTGATGGCTACGGAAGGTGATACAACAGCCCAAATAGTAATCGGAAGTACGGTGATTAGTGACTCTTTGATTCTATCCGGGGGAAGCTTTTCTCTTGATTACACTATATCTGCTGATTTGGCGGATGGTAATTATATCATAAAGGTAAGCACTTCAGAACAGGAAGAAGCCAGTGCAGGATTTCGGGTCGACAACACCGCCCCCTTGATGGAAGAAGTGGTGGCCCAGGCTTCGACCCGTTCCATTACTGTCAGCTGGCCTATACCAAGCGATACCGACTTGAATGGTTTTAAAGTCTATCGCAAGAGCAGGCCGGAAGATCCTTGGGGCCAAGCTATTACCAGCTTAAGCAGTACCTATACCTCCTATACCCAAACCCTGGGTGAGGGCATCGAACTAAACCAGACCTACATATATGGGGTGTCTGCCTATGACCGGCTCAACAATGAGAGTGGCCCGGCAAGCGCTGACGCTGTTACATTACTGGCGGATGTCGTTAAGCCCAATGGCAATTTCTATATTCAGAATTTTTCCGGCCGTATGCTCAAAGCCGGCTCTTACACCTTTTACGTATATGCCAATGATAATCAGGGTGTAAGCGAAATCAAGCTTACTTCACAAAAATATACTGGTGAAGTGGACTCCTATGGCAATAAAATTTATGCTGATCCGGTGGAAGTGGGAGTTTCAGTTAATCCATCCCCATCTACATCCTACTCATCAGTGGTTTACTATAATGCCAGCTATGCCTATACTGTTGAATCACTAGCAATAGAGGACGGGGAGTATTTATTCACCTTGGACATTAAAGATTTGGCTGGCAACATTAATAGCTCTGCATCAACTTACTATATCGATACCACCCCTCCGCAAGCACCGATAGCAGCAGCGGCAACCGGAACCGCTGGCAGCATCATCCTTACCTGGACCGGAAGCGGCAGTGCAGACCTGAGCGGATATGAAATTTTCGCTGCTGAGAGCGAGGCAGCCCTGGCAGATTTAAGTGAACCCACCCGAACGGTAGGAATAGTTTCCACCGCCAGCTTTGAGGTGACAGCGGACAGCAGCAGGTATTTTAAACTGCGAGCCTACGACAGTGCAGGCAACCACAGCGAATTTACGGCCATAACTTCAGCCACAGCTACTGCCGATACGGCTGAGCCGGTGATGAAATCTATGAGCCCTGATAATGGATATGCCAGCCGTAATGCTACCATTTATATCGGATTTTGGGCCCAAGACAATTTCCGCATCAAGGAATTCAGACTGGAATACAAACAGCCGGGGGGCGCGGACTATATTCCTATCAAAACCCTGCAGGCCGGGGTGGATTTCACCTCAGCTGCCACCGGGCAGGAGCAATATGCTGCTTATTATTGGAATACTGAGGGTCTTTCAGGTACCTATGAGATTAGAGTCCATGCAGTGGATTATAGTGACAACAGCTCCGATTATATAACTGCCACCTATCGACTGGATAAAACTCCTCCCGCCCAACCGGCTCAGGTGATTGCTGCCGGTTCATCCGGAAGTGTAGAGGTAACTTGGGATGAAGTGACAGATGCAGATCTTTGGGGCTATTATATTTATCGTCAGGAACAGCCGAGCGGAAACGATCCGCCCCAAGAGTTCACATATATAGATAGCAGAATAAAGAGTGAAGAGCCCAACCTGACTGATTATGGAGTGGAAAGCGGTAAATCATATAAATACGCGGTGTCTTCCCGTGATGACTTATATAACGAGAGTCAACGGACAGAAAGCAATGTGGCCTCGGTGGCCAATTTCACCCCTCAAATTACCGAATTTTCCAATGGAAGCGACCCACTGGTTATATACGCTGGGGATACCTTGTCCATTAAGGCCGGCGGTTTTAAACCCTATGAAGCAGTGGATATGTATATGGACTATGACGAAGAGGGAAGTAACCAAGTCATACTCACCCGCTGGGCAGATGATAAAGGAACTCTAGCCACCATATCCTGGCGCTATGTAGTTAAAACAGCCACCGGAAATCACATTTTGACCCTAAAGGGACGCAGCAGCTTGGCCGTGGCCAACCAAGCCTTTACCACCAATGCGCCGGATACTCTGCCTGCTGTGCCGGGTTCTGTTAATATTTCCAATACTGGAGTTTTGTCCATTAAAATCGATGGCTATGGGGTAAGCGGTGTAGCCTCCTACAACATCTACCGCCGGGCCACCAAAACCCTGGAAACAGGTGATGATGAACCCCTGGCTTTGCTGGCGGCCAATGTTAAAACTACCACCTTTACTGATCTTAATGTAAATAACCAAAAGAGCTATTATTATACCGTGGAGGCCCTAGATGCCTATGGTAATGCGGGACCCGGTTTGGAAAGTTCGGGCCTGGTACCGGTTCAAGATGAGGAGCCGCCATCAGCTATTATTACCAACTCTCTCAGCGGCCAAATCATGACCCTCTATGCCCTGGTAACAGACAATGTGAGTGTTACTCATGTGGCTTTTACCTACCACAATAGTGACCAAAGTGTAAACGAGGTTATTGGCAGTGCCCAGAATCCCAACAGCGAACGAGGAAAGAGTGCAACTGTTGCTCAGAGCTGGGATATTTCAGATTTACACGATGACAGCTATACCATCACCGCTTTAATAAAGGATCGCAACGGCAACAGCATTGAAAAAACCATGAACATAGTTAAACGCAGCCAAGCTGTAGATTATGACGGTACTGTGACTGGAACAGCAGATGCCTTGCGGATTAAAGTTAGCTGGACTGCTTCCTCAGACCCTGAATTGAGCTCCTATATACTATACCGCAGGAGCAGTGCGGATCATAACACCTGGGATGAATGGGTGCAGGTGGCAACTACCAGCCTGCTGACTTACACTGATCATGGACGTTCTGCCACTACTTATTACCAATATAGTATTGCAGTTCTGGATCGTTACGGAAACTTGAGTGATAAAGTACTTATGAGCACACCTGGAGAAGGCTATATCGTTCCATTAAATGATAATGATATTCCCATTATCGGCAGCTTTTCACCGGCTGCTGGCAGTACCCTAAATGGAACTAGAAATATCAGCATTTTGGCCTCCGATAATGTGGGTGTGAGCAAAATTGAACTATTCCGCACTGATCCCACCGGATCGGATACCATAGAGGGAGTGAAATACAGCAAGATAGGGGAAAGTGTTGCTGGTTCAGCTGGCTTTGGAACCATTTCCTTTAATACCACCACAGTTGCAGATGGTAATCTTACCCTGCTGACCCGAGCTGCTGACAGCAGCGGGAATACAGCCATTAAGACTGCCACCTTTATGATTGACAATACCCCACCGCCGGTACCCATATTAAGCGCGGCAGAGGCAGAACTGGCGGTGGCAGTTACGGTAAACAGCGGCGGAGCCGCAGCAGATTTATCTCATTACAATATTTATACCTCTCCCTCTGAACAGGGAGACTATACTCTCCTTACGGCCGTAAAAGCAGGCAGCTATACTCATAAAGAAGCATTGTTGACTGGAAATTGGTACTATGCTACAGCGTCTGATATGGTGGGCAACGAAAGTGCAGCCAGTGGCAAAAGGTTTGCCCAGCCGGGTGGAGATACTACTGAACCAGTGCTCAGCAACCTTTCACCAACTGCAGATGCTCCCCTGCGCGGCAGCGTGAATCTCTATGCCCAGGCTACTGATAATGTAGCCGTTTCCGGTATTCGGTTTGAGTATCGTGAGGAAGGTTCTGACACCTGGAAACTGGCGGCCAATATTAGCAGTCTGGATAGTAATGGGGGAGCTGCCTATACTTGGAATACAGTAAGCGAATCCGGCGGGGTGCAGTTAAGCCCGGACGGGTCTTATGAACTAAGAGCCGTGGCCTATGACCAGGCCAATAATGAAGGAATCGTGACCGATTTCTATACCATTGCCAACGATCCGCCCTCACCGCCCACTGGGTTGGAAGTTTATTCTGGACAGTGGCAGCTGGTAGTTAGTTTTAATACCGTTAGCGGGTCCGATTTTGCTTATTATAAGATTTACCGTAAGCTGTCTGCAGAATCTGAATGGACCTATTTGGCTCAGACCACCTCCAATGTATATGTTGATAAAGGCTTGAATCCAGCCGACAGCTATGATTACCGGGTAACAGTGGTTAATGATCTGGGTCGGGAAAGCGGCGGAATCGAAAGTACTGGTATCTATACTGATACCGTAACCCATAATTCCCGGCAGCAAAGCAGCAAGCCCATTATTCGTCAGATAACCCCCACTAATTATTATTTCAACGGCTTGCTGACCCTGGAAACCCTGGTTGAGGACGATATCGGATTGAGCAGTGTGACCTATGAGTATCGGGCAGAATCAGCCGCCGATACTGATCCCTGGCAGCCGATCGGGACTGTAACCGAAGGAATTGTCCAAAAGAGCATCAATCTTACCCCTGACTATGAGGGTTTTGAAGAGATGTTGTGGAGCGCAACTGCTCACTGGGATGCCAGTGCTTTATCGCCGGGCGCCTATGAAGTAAAGGTCAGTATAAGAAATATGGGCGGACAGGATTCCGTCAGCACCCAAAGCAGAGTATACAACCTGGTTAAATATAACACGGTGGAACCCGTCATTAACGGGGTAAGCAACCCCCAAACCGGCGGCAAACTAATTTTGCAGTTGTCCCTGCCGGCTGCCACCGAAGAAAATCCCACCCCCATGGATTATTTCACTCTTTATCGCAGTACGGATAGTGGTTTTGTTCTAAGCGAAAGTACCAAACTGGCGGATAGAGTTCGAGGCAATTATGTGGATACCGGTTTAAGCAACGGTACCACCTATTTCTATCTTGCTACTATAACTGATCTGGCCGGTAATACCAGTGATATAGTTACCCCGCAGGTATCGGGAGTCCCCACGGCAGAAAGCGGTCTGACCATTAGAAGCGCAGGAGATATCAAGGTCAATCCCGATTATCCGGTTGTGGGTAGAGATAATTCTATTACCGCTACAGTGTTTAATGCAGGCTATGCTACAGCTGCAGGAACAGTAAGCTTCACTTATTCTACTGATAACGGAGTTATCTGGAATAGTATCGGCAGTGTTAATATAGCCGGCATTGTGGGCAACACCTCCGCTGATGCCAAAATCAACTGGAATCCGGCCGGTATGACAGCGGGCTCCCCGGTACAGATTAAGGCTAGCGTTCTTACTTCATCTGACACTACTGAACTGGTAGGAGAGAGAGACAAGTTACAGATCCAGGAATTTATCCTCAACCAGGAGCCAACCGCTATTATGGCCATCAAAAATGGAGTAACTGCCATTACGGAAGGGGCCGAGGCTCCCACCGGGGCCATCATGAACTTTTCCGCCGAGGGTTCCCTCGATGCTTCTCCCGGTTATATCAGCGAGTATAAATGGCATTTCGGTGATGGCAAGACCCTGGCCGGTAAAACTGTTACCTACGGCTATACCAATCCCGGAAGCTATAAAGTGGTATTAAGCGTTACCGACAACCTGGGAACCAAAACCGAAACTTTCCAGAACATCAAAATTATTGACAATCGGCCGGATTTATTTATCGAATCACTGGCCTGGACTCCCACTGATCCCAAAGAAAACGATGTGGTCACCATTCGCGCCACCGTTGGCAATAAAGGTAAAGGCCCCAGTAACCTGGGTTTTCTGGTAGGTTTCTACATTGACAACACCTACATGGGATACACAAAAGTGGCTGATAACACCATAATACCTGTAGGCGGTACTAGCGAAGTGGTATATACCTGGGTGGCCACCGCCGGCGAGCATGTAGTTTCAGCCAAAGCCAACGATATTCTGGATGCCTTAAAAGAGACAGATAAGAGCAACAATAGCCTTACCCAGAGTTTATCTTCCACCCAAGTGGATTTCGTAGATATCAAAACTACTGAAATAAGCTGGACTGACCAGGATAAGGGCCGGACTGATTTCAACAGTGAGGAAAATTTCCAGTATACCGTTAAAGTTGAAAACATAAGCAGCACTCGAGATGTTAATGAGCCGTTTTTAGTATCCCTAAGCATCGATGGTGCATCAGTGGCGCAGAAGCAAATTAATACTCTCAATAGATCGTCTTCAACCACGGTTAGTTTCCCGGTAAAACCTGCTCCTGGAATTCATACTATCTCGGTTAGTGCTGATCTTATTAATCCGGTTCATCTGGAATTGGATAAGAACAATAATCAGCTGGAAGTTCAAACCGGCGATTTT
>JAAYJK010000050.1 GCA_012522955.1 Syntrophomonadaceae bacterium | reverse complement strand
TTTAAAGGTGTTTTGAACTAACATAAGAGGCGTACTCCCTTCGATAGGTTTTGTGGTGATTTACTTAATTATATCAAAGGAGAGTATGCTTTTTATGCTTTTTGGGGACTTTTTCAGTGGTCTCGAACCGTCCCCTTGTGTTACTTACTTAATGGCGGCTTGGGCGGCGGCCAAACGGGCTACCGGGATTCTATAAGGAGAACAACTCACATATGTAAGTCCTATTTCATGGCAAAACTCAATTGAACTAGGTTCTCCCCCGTGTTCACCACAAATACCCATCAAAATCCCAGGCCGGGTAGAATTGGCCTTTTCTATGGCCAGTTTCATCAGACTGCCTACCCCTTTACGATCCAGGACTGCAAAAGGATTATCTTTCATAATTTTTTTCTCCAGGTATACCGGTATAAACTTGCCCTCTGCATCATCCCGACTGAAGCCCAGGGTGGTCTGAGTCAGATCATTGGTACCAAAGGAGAAAAACTCTGCTTCCTTGGCTATCTCATCTGCCATTATGCAGGCCCGAGGAAGCTCTAGCATGGTTCCCAGAGCAAATTCCAGTTCCCGTCCACTTTGCTGTTTAACTTCTTCATATACTTCCATTATCTGTTTTTTCAGATATAGGAATTCAGCCCCATCTATTACCAATGGTATCTCGATCTCGGCAAAGGTTTTAACCTCCTCCTGCTGCAAGCGGCAAAGGGCTTCAAAAATAGCCTTTACCTGCATCCGGTATATCTCGGGATAGGTTAAACCCAGTCGACATCCGCGATGTCCCAGCATAGGATTAGCTTCAGATAAACTATGTATCTTCTTTAGCAGTTCTTCTTTTTTGAAAATTTTTGAAGGACTGGCATTTTTAAATTTCATTTCAGCGATTTCCAGCAACAAGGATTCCCTATCCGGTAAAAACTCATGCAAAGGAGGGTCTAACAAGCGAATAGTAACAGGATAGGGAGACATGGCTTTTAATATCCCATAAAAGTCTTCCCTTTGGAATGGCAGCAGTTTTTCCAGTGCTGCTTCCCGGTCCTCCAGGCTTTCTGCCATAATCATTTCCTGGACTGCAGGCAACCGCTCCCCAGCCATAAACATATGTTCAGTTCTGCACAGTCCAATGCCTTCTGCTCCAAAATTCCGAGCCCGGGTTGCATCTTCTGGAGTATCTGCATTGGCCCTTACCTGCAGCATTTTGATATCATTAGCCCACTGCAGCAACTGTTCAAACTCATCGGATAGGGTAGGTTCTATCATGGGTACTTCGCCGATCATTACTCCACCCGTAGCACCATCAAGAGTTATTATATCCCCTTCATAAACTATGGTGTCTCCAACCTGGAAACATTTCCCCTCGGTATCAATTTTAATACTCTCACAGCCGCAAACGCATGGCTTGCCCATACCCCGTGCTACCACTGCTGCATGGGATGTCATGCCTCCTCGGGAGGTCAGAATACCTTCTGCATATACAATACCGTGTATATCATCCGGGGTGGTCTCACTTCTTACCAGAACCACCTTTTCCCCAGCTGCTCCTTGCTTTTCTGCTGCATCAGCTGCAAAAACCACTTTGCCGCAGGCAGCCCCCGGCGATGCAGGAAGTCCTACTGCGATAGGATAGAACGAGGCACTGTTGTCAATTTGCCGATGCAGCAATTGATTAATCTGCTCTGCATCCACTCTCATTATTGCTTCTTCTATGCTAATAATGCCTTCCTCCACCATGTCCACTGCGGTCTTAACTGCTGCCCGGGCAGTTCTTTTTCCATTGCGGGTTTGCAGCATGTATAATTGGCCTTTTTCTACCGTGAATTCAATGTCCTGCAGATCCCGGTAATGGCTTTCCAATTTGTTGCAGGTATCTATGAACTGCTGGTATACTGTGGGCAACTGTTCCTGCAGTTTGCTAATAGGGGTTGGAGTTCTTATTCCAGCTACTACATCTTCTCCCTGGGCATTGACCAGGAACTCCCCATAAAGCTCTTTTTCCCCGGTAGATGGGTTGCGGGTAAAGGCAACTCCGGTACCACAATCCTGCCCCATGTTGCCAAAGGCCATACACTGTATATTTACCGCTGTCCCCAGTTTGTCGTCTATCTTGTTTATACGCCGGTATACTATGGCCCGCTGGTTGTTCCAGGAATCAAAGACTGCCTTAATGGCCATTATCATCTGTTCTTTTACATCCTGGGGAAAGGTAAAGCCCTTTTCTTTCTCTACCAGGAACTTATATTCTTTTATGATAGCTTTTAACTCAGAGGCAGGTATATCATAATCAAAAATCAATCTCAGTTTGCTTTTGTATCGTTCCACAATGTCGTCAAATTTGGAATGATCTATATCCAAGACCACGTTGCTAAACATCTGTATAAAGCGGCGATAGCAATCGTAAGCAAATCTTTCATCTCCGGTCAAATCCGATAGTCCCTGCACCGAATCATCGTTAAGACCTAAATTGAGGACGGTGTCCATCATGCCGGGCATAGAAACGGCTGCACCAGATCTTACAGAAACCAATAGTGGATTACTCTTGTCACCAAATGTCTTGCCGGTCTTGGTTTCCAGTTGGCTCAGGGCGGAAAAAACCTCTTCCAGCATTTCGGCTGGAAAATCACCGCCTGCTGCCAGGTATTCATTGCAGGCTCTAGTACTAATGGTAAAGCCTGCTGGAACCGGCAGTCCAATCCGTGTCATTTCAGCCAGATTAGCTCCTTTTCCCCCTAGCAAGAAACGCATCTGGGCATCTCCTTCTTCAAATAAGTATATGTACTTACTTTCAGACATTACTTAACCTCCTATAGTAAATTTCCAGGATTTTACTAGCAGTTTCTTCCACCGCCCGGTTGGTAACTTCAATAACCGGACAGCCCAACCTTTTCATTATTTTATCAGCATGTTCCAGCTCCTCCAGGATTCGTTCCGGGTTGGCATAATTGGCCTGTCCCTTCAATCCCAAAGTTTTAAGCCTCTCGGTTCGAATCTGGTTTAGCTGATCCAAATTAATAGTAAGGCCAATTACCTTACCCCTCTCGGCAGTGAATAATTCCTCCGGAGGATGAACTTCAGGAACCAGGGGCACATTAGCCACTTTGATCCTTTTATGAGCCAGGTACATGGACAGTGGTGTCTTGGAGGTTCGGGAAACCCCGATTAACACAATGTCAGCCGTTTCTATTCCCCGAGGATCCTTGCCATCATCATAGCGAACAGCAAATTCTACCGCTTCAACCCGCCGGTAATACATTTCGTCCATCTTTCGCAGTAAGCCCGGTTCTCTTCTGGGTTCAATGTGACTCATATTGTTAAAGGCAGCAATCAATGGGCCCAGAATATCTACGCAAACCACCCCATGCTTCTCAGCTTCCTCTCTGAGATACATAGCCAATTCATCTATTACTAGGGTATATGCCACCAGGAATTTATTATTTGCCGCCTGATGGATTACCTCATCAATGGTTTCGGTATTAGAAATGTTAGGAATCTGTCTGATTTCCATTTCTCCGGAATTAAATTGGCTGGCAGCAGCCCTTACTACCATCTCTGCGGTTTCCCCGATGGAATCTGATACTATAAAGACTCCAGGCAGATGATTCACTAAAATTTACCCCCCTTCATTACTTCTGGTAGCCAAGTCTAAAAACAATCTAGCTATATTCGTTTTGGTAATTTTACCTACTACTTGCGGCTTCTCTTCTCCATCTGCATCCAGAAGATATTTTACCACCGGCAGGCTGTCAATTTCTTGTTCTACTATTTTCTTGACTGCTTCAACTACGGTCTCATCCGCAGTAGCGAGAATAACATTAGGCATACGGGTCATAATTACACTGACCGGCATTTTACAAATGTCGGCCTGACCCAAAGTGGTTTTTAAGAAGTCTTTGCGCGATACCACACCGGTTAGATAATTATTATCATCGATAATGAAGATAGTTCCGGTATCCTCTACAAACAAGGTTACTATAGCATCGTAAATGCTACAGCTTTCTTTCAAAACCACCGGCATGGATTGCACATCCCCCACCTTATACTGGTTGAGCATTCGTATGACTTCATTATCTACGGCCTGAGTTTTAAATGTATATCCAACCCGGGGCTTGGCTTCGAGAAATCCTGACATAGTAAGCACTGCCAGATCAGGCCTTAAAGCCGCCCTGGTTACACACAAAAATTCTGCTATCTTCTCGCCGGTTATAGGTCCAAATTCTTTAACTATTTCCAGGATTTTTTCTTGTCTTTCGCTGAGTTCCATCAAAATACACCATCCAATTATGCTATACTTTTTATGAACTTTCACTCTAATTATATATCCTAACTAATTATATATACTATATCAAATGAAAAAATCCTGTCTAATAATTTTAAAAATAATGGTTTATAGCACAATTTTGCTGAAATCTGCTATTGACCTACATAAATCAGCAATTGACTTTAATAAGCTCAAGCGGTTATTCTTTAATGCTTCTTCTTCCACCATAACCATAACTGCAGTAAAGAAATCATCTATCTCAGGCCTTAAGGAAGCTAGGCTATGCAAAGCTTGGTCATAGCTGGCGGTTTCAAGATAGGCCCCCACTTCTGACTGCACTAGCCGCACCCGCTCCAAAAGTTTAAACTCACTGGGATCCATGAGATTTTCTATCTGAACCTGAGTAGAATCCCATTTTTTAGACAGGTTATGGGATCGGTTAAATACAACCATTAAATCTTCCAATTCCGCTGAACTTTTAATCTGCTGCAGGGCCTCTGCTCGTTTATAGATGTCACTAATATTTGCTTTACCATCGCTTAATATGGCATCAATCACATCATAGGCCAGGCCTTTTTCCAATAATACTCCCCGCAAACGCTGTCCGATGAAATCCACTACCTCACTTATGGTAGCTTCCATATTTTGTTCCGGCTGGGCAAGCTGGAATCCGGCATAAGCTTGGGCCAATACCTCGGTCAAATTAAGATCCAGCTGCTGGTTAATAACTATATTAACTATACCCAAAGCCTGTCGCCGCAGAGCATAAGGATCCTGTGAACCGCTAGGTTTAATACCTATTGCATAACAGCCGATTAGATTATCAATCTTTTCACTAAGACTAAGTACTATACCGGTAGGAGTTTGGGGCAGTTGATCCCCGGCAAAACGAGGCAGGTAGTGCTCAAATATGGCCTGGCTGACTTCGGCTTCTTCGCCGCTTTTTTGAGCATAGTAGCGACCCATAATCCCCTGCAGTTCCGGAAACTCATATACCATACTGCTCATCAAGTCCCCTTTGCACAAATAGGCGGCCCGAGCTATGCTGCTTTCACTGCCCAATCCCAAGTTCTGCCCAATGTAGCAGGCCAATGTACTTATCCGCTCCACTTTGTCCATAATGCTGCCTAGTTTTTCATGGAATAAGACATCGGCCAATCCGGGAACCATATCTTCCAGCGGTTTCTTAGTATCCTCTCTCCAGAAGAACAGGGCATCTTCCAGCCGAGCCTTTATTACTCTCTCATTGCCAGCTCGAACCGTATCCAGGCCATAATCAGTTCCATTTCTAACTCCAATGAAACCGGCCAACAACCCACCTGCCTTATCATATACTGGAAAATACCTCTGGTGCTCTATCATGGAGGTAGTTAATACCTCTGGGGGCACTTCCAGATAAGAATCAGAAAACTGTCCAAAAAAGGCCTGAGGATATTCCACAAGGTAAGTGACTTCCTCTAATAGTCCCGGGTTTTCCATGGCCGAGCCCCCATGAGCCTTGGCTGTATCCTGCACTTGTTGCCAGATCAGGGCCCTTCTTGCCTCCTGATCTAGCAACACATAATTCTCTCTTAAGGCCTGAAAGTATTCGGGGGCATTTTTTACTTCCAATGGCTCCCGCCCCAGGAAGCGGTGACCGTATGTGATACTGCCCGATTTTATGTTTTCAATGTGCAAATCTATCACTTGCTCCCCGAAAAGAACCACCATCCAACGAATGGGACGGGCGAACCGGGTCCCGTAATACCCCCAGCGCATAGATTTGGGAAAGACCAAGCCATGTACCAATTCTTTAAGTAAATCTCCCAGAATTTCCATACTGGGTCGGCTGGTTTCTTCTTTGATGGCAAAAATATATTCGACTCCGTCCACCTCTTTGGTCAGTAAATCTTCTGGCTTAACCCCTTGTCCCCGGGCAAAGCCCTGGGCTGCTTTAGTGGGTCGGCCTTCCTTATCATAAGCAATGGCTTTTTTGGGACCCCTGTTCTCTATCCGGGCTGCCTGCTGGGTTTCTTCCAGCAAAGAGATGTAAAGCGTTAAACGGCGAGGAGTACCATAAACCTTCAAGTCTTTAAACTGCAGCCGGGCCTCAGCCAATTTCTTCCCGGCCAGGTGGGACAGATCATCTAAAGCTTTGGCCATATATGCTGAGGGCATTTCCTCCACACCCAGCTCAAATAATAAGTCTTTTGCCATTACAGCACCTCCTCTTCAGCTAGGAACTCCCGACGCAGATTTTCATCTTTTAACAGAGGATAACTCATTCTCTTTCTTTGTTCCAAATAGCTTCCTGCTACTATTCGGGCTAGGTTTCTTACCCGGGCTATATAGCCGGTTCGCTCGGTAACGCTTATAGCTCCCCGGGCATCCAAGAGGTTGAAGAGATGGGAGCACTTCAATACATAATCATAGGCCGGCAATACCAGGTGCTGTTCGGCCACTCTTAATGCTTCCTTTTCACAAAGGTTAAACATAGTGGTGAGAGTAGCCACATCGGCTACCTCAAAATTATAATGGGAATGCTCTACCTCTCCTTGATGATGGACGTCAGCATAACGAATGCCCTCTACCCATTCAATATCATATACACTTTCCTTATTCTGGATATACATGGCGATTCGCTCCAGCCCATAGGTTATTTCTGCACACACCGGAACACAGTCAAAACCTCCACACTGCTGGAAATAGGTAAACTGGGTAATTTCCATCCCATCCAACCAAATCTCCCATCCCAGCCCCCAGGCTCCCAGGGTAGGAGACTCCCAGTTGTCCTCTACCAACCTGATATCATGTTGATGGGGATCCAGGCCCAGATCTCTTAAACTATCCAGGTACAAATCGATTACATTGTCCGGGGATGGCTTGAGTATTACCTGATACTGATAGTAATGCTGCAGACGGTTGGGGTTCTCTCCATATCTCCCGTCGGTAGGTCGGCGTGAAGGCTCCACATAAGCTACCTTCCAGGGTTCAGGCCCCAATGAACGTAAAAAAGTAGCGGGATTCATAGTCCCGGCGCCTTTTTCCATATCATAAGGCTGCTGGATTATGCATCCCTGTTTTCCCCAATAATTCTCCAGCCGCAGTATTATCTCTTGAAAGTTCATAAATTACCTCCTCATAAATATAAATACCCGTCCCTGTACAGGGACGGGTATAACCCGCGGTTCCACCCTGGTTGGTTTTTACACCCACCTTCATAATCCAGGTTTTACTAACCTTTACGGCTTTCCTCCTGGCAGTTCCAAAGCGCCTTCAGAAGTAATCTCTGCCGGTTTTCAGCTTCCCCGGCTCTCTGGGAGAGAATGATCTTTCCTACTACTCTTTTTCATCACCGTGATATATAGAATTCTTAAATTAGTTTATCAACCAAGCCTTGTTGGTGTCAATGCTAATTAAAACTATATTAATATTATTACCAAATTGTTATTCTCCTATGAAATATAACCTTTAGAAGCGGAATCAATTGTGAATTATATCATCATTTTGGCCTTTAACTTTTTAATGGTCTGGCTCAAGTTGAATTTTCTTTCCAAGTGGTATTCCAGGTAGGCTTCCAGCAAGTTTTCCAACTGCAATAGAGATGCGGGAGTGGCTTTGACCCGACTGAGGGTGGTAAGCTTGGCCCGCAACAAAAGGCGCAAGAGGGCCAGGGTCTGGGCTGAGATGGGATAAATGGGGTCGGATAGGTTCCGGCAACCCTCGCATATGGCTCCCCCAGCGGCTATGTTAAAAGCACCAAGCTCTTTACTTCCACAATTAATACAAAATTCCAGGCTGGGGGAATATCCCAGGCTCAGTAGCAATTGCAGCTCAAAGTGCCTAATAATCACAGAATTAATCCCCCATTGGTTGATATAATCAAGTACTTGTAAGGTATGGCCATATAAATCATTAAACGGCATTTTTTCCAACAAAGACTTATCCAGCAGTTCCATAATATAAACGGCATAAATCAAACGGGATATATCCTCCCTGGTATTAGCATAAAACTCTATAAGACTGCCTTGAGTTATCAGCTCCATTTCCCGGCCCCGGCGAAAATGCAACAAGGAATGGCAAAAGGGCTGCACACATGCTCTCAAACTGCTTTTGGGCTTTTTTATACCCCGGGCTACTGCACTTACCTTGCCTTCTTTTTCGGTAAATACATGAACTATTTTATCGCTTTCTCGATAATCCATGTTTTTTAAAATAATAGCACGGCTTTGATAATACGAACTACTCACTTTTCCCAACCTTCTCCCTTGAACCCTTAACCCGAGACCGTAGCCAGCTATATAACGGCCTGCACCCAATCACCTTTTCCCCATGAGCTAGCCTTTATACGACACAGTTGTAGTCCTATTGCTTTTCCGATCGATAGGCCTGCAGCAACTCCTCTGCATTGCTGCTGCCTATTCGGCTTACACCGGCCTGTATCAGCTGCCTGGCAAAATCCAGGGTTTTAATGCCGCCGCTGGCCTTCACTTTTAGTTCCGGTTTTTTCACCCCATTGATAATCTTTATATCTTCCAGCCTTACTCCCCGACTGCCAAAGCCAGTTGACGTCTTTATATAATCGGCTCCAGCATCTCCTACCAGCACGGTTAGTTGCTTTAATTCCTCCACCGTAAGCAGAGCGGTTTCAACTATAATCTTCAAAGTATAGTCGAATTCTTCTTTCAGCTGCAAAAGCAGCTTTATTTCCTGAGTCACAACATCATAATCCCGGTCTTTCACTGCTCCCCCATTGATTACCACATCCAATTCATTGGCTCCATCTTTTAAGGCTCTTAAGGCTTCCTGCTTCTTGACCATAGCGGGAGTGGCCCCCAGAGGGAAAGCTATGACCGTAGCCAGCCCTACTTGGCTGCCCTGCAAAACTTGCCTGGCCAGGGGGACTCGTACCGGATTAATACAAACAGCAGCCATTTCTAATTCGGCTGCTTTTTGGCATAAGCTTATAATTTCTTCTCTCTTGCTGTCAGGTTTAAGATTGGTGCTGTCCAAATAGGAAGCCAGCATAAGACCCACTCCCATTAGGCTTTTAAGCCCCTTTTATAGTTTGTATCCCAACTGCCTAAGATTGCTTTCGCTATCCCGCCAGTTTTTCTTCACTTTTACCCACAACTCCAAGTAAACCGGTTGCTTAAGCAGTATCTCAATATCCATTCGAGCCTGTTCTCCGATTTTCTTAAGCATTTGCCCGTTTTTGCCGATTACTATTCCTTTTTGGGAATCTCTTTCGGTATATATTACTCCTCTTAAATACACCTTGCCCCCACTCTGCTGTTTGAATTCTTCGATCTCCACCGCCAGAGAATGGGGTATCTCATCCCTGGTCAGTACTAAAGCCTTCTCCCTGATCAATTCACTGGCAATAAAAGAAACCGGTTGATCAGTCTTATCATCCTCGGGATAGTACAATGGGCCTTCGGGCAGATAAGACAGAGTTTTTTCCAATAGCTGGGGCAGATTGGTTCCCACAGCAGCTGAAACCGGAATTATCTCAGCAAAGTTCATCTGGGCAGTAAAAGGTGAAATAAAATCGAGCAGGCGTTCTTCACCGCTGAGGTCCATTTTGTTAACCACCAGGAATACCGGCACCGGAGATTGTTGCAGGTAATTAACAATGAACTCTTCGCCTCCTCCATAAGGCCGGGTAATATCGGTAATATAATAAACCAAATCAAATTCCTGCACGCTGCGAGTTGATACTTTGACCATATATTCACCCAGCCTATGCCGAGGTTTATGAATACCGGGGGTATCAATAAAGATAATCTGGCCTTGATCACAGGTATAAATACCCTGCAAACGATTCCTGGTGGTCTGAGGTTTCTCAGAAACGATAGCAATTTTTTCTCCAACTATGGTATTTATCAGAGTAGATTTACCTACATTGGGCCTACCTACTATACTAACAAATCCTGATTTCAAATATATTAACCCTCCTGTGATGACAACTTAAATGCCTGGGGCAATAAGTCACTCAGAAGATAATCTTCCCATTCATCTTGTTCATTCCCTACTATAATCTGTAATTGGGGAGCGAATTCTGCCAGTACTTGCAGGCAGGCGCCACAAGGATAGATGTATCCCTTGCCGCTACCTTTCACTGCTATAGCCTGAAATTCTCGTTCACCCTGGTTTATAGCATTAAAAAGGGCCGTTCGTTCGGCACAGATACTTAAACCATAAGAAGAATTCTCAATGTTAGTCCCGGTGTAGACCTGTCCCGATTTGCCTAATAAGGCTGCCCCCACCTTGAAACGGGAATAAGGTGAATATGATATCTGCTGAGCTTTGCCAGCCTCCTGCAAAAGAGCAGCTACATCCACAGCCTGACCCTCCAATTCATATTATTAAGACATCAAAATAAAATTATACCTTATTATTATTAATTAAACTACCAAGGTTTATAAAAACCTATGGTCCCTCTAGGATGAGGAAATCTCCTTTATCTTTTGCATAAATAAGGACCAAATATTATGCCGGCCATAATCAGAGCATTGATGGCACTGAGCAAAACAGCTCCGGCAGCAGCATTTTTCGCGGTCCTGGCCAGGGGATGATACTCAGCCGTTACCAGATCTACCACCCTTTCCAGAGCAGTGTTGGCCACTTCGGCCATCAGTACCAGGAATATGGTAAGGCAGAGCAAGCCCCACTCTATTCTATTGATACCCAGAGCAAGCCCCAGGGTGGTAGCCAGAAAAGCCGCCAATAAATGTATTTTCATATTCCTTTCGGACCTTACCGTCATAAAGAGTCCTGATACGGCAGAGACCATGCTCTGCTGGAAAGATCTTCTCTTCATATTATCTACCTGCTTAAATTAACGGCACTCATAATTGTTTCCTCCCATTCCCGCATCAGCTTTTGATCCTTTTCCCCCTTATGATCATATCCTAGTAGATGCAAGATGCCATGGACCAGCAGGTATCCCAATTCCCGCTCCAGACTATGCCCGTATTCCTGGCTTTGCTGCCAAGCTTGTTCTAGGGAGATGACTATATCACCCAGGAGATTAACATCCTCTGGCTCCTCTAATTGAGGTTCATCCTCACCCAGTTCGTTCATAGCAAAGGAGAGTACATCGGTAACTTCATCTTTACCTCGATACATGGAATTCAATTCCTTAATATATTCATTATCTACAATCAATATGCTCAATTCGCTGGGGGAAGGAATACCAAGTATTTGTGCGGCTTCATCGGCAATTCGCCTTAAGCTTGCTTCCAGGGCCGGGGTAAATTCTATTCGGTCTTGCTGGTTAATCATCATCGTATCCAGTATTATCGCCCCCTTGATCAAATTCCTTTTGTATTATTTCCGGGTACTCAATGCGCTTATGATATATTCCTTCTAATACCTTGTTAAAAGATTTGGAGATAATATCCAGATCCTTAAAGGTTAGGTCACACATTTCCAGTTGTCCGTCATTTAATTTATCCTTTATCAACATACGCACCATATCCCGAATTTTTTCGGGAGTAGGAGTCTCCAGAGATCTTACCGCCGCTTCTACTGAATCCGCCAGCATTACCAAGGCCGTTTCCTTGGTTTTGGGTTTGGGCCCATCATATCTAAAATTGTCTTCATTAACACTGCCGTCTCTATCCTCTTCCAGTGCCCGGCTGTAAAAATATTTGGCCAGACTGGTACCATGGTGTTGTTCGATAAAGTCTATAATAGCATCCGGCAGATGGGCCTCTCGGGCCATTTCCACCCCCTCTTTAACATGAGAGGTTATAATCAGAGTACTTAAAGCCGGGGCGATCTTTTCATGAGGATTGTCAAAACCACGCTGGTTTTCCACAAAATATTCGGGGCGTTTTATTTTACCTATGTCATGATACAAAGACCCTACTCTAACCAAAAGAGGATTAGCGCCAATGGCTTCAGCTGATGCTTCAGCCAGGTTTCCTAGCATCAAACTATGATGATAGGTTCCGGGAGCATCCAGAAGCAGTCGCTTTAATAAAGGATTATTGGGGTTGGAAAGTTCCAACAGCTTGCTCATGCTGGTAATAGAGAAGGCAGCTTCCAGATAAGGCAGAACTCCTATCATTAATACGGCTGATAAAATACCATTTATGGCTCCAATAGCGGCTCCCAAAACCAGGGTGTTGAGATTAAGATCGTCCCCGATAAACAGCAGGGTAATAATAGCTGCAATGTCGGCCAGAGCAATATATAGACCAGATTTAGCCAGATCCGAAGTCTGATCAACCCGATGAACCTGAAAAATCCCCACAGTTCCCCCTACAAAAGCAGTAATGGCATAAAAAAGCTGGTTGCCTTCAGTCAGCAATCCTACATACAAGGCCATGATCAAGGTAACAAAGTAGGCCAGGTGGTCATCCAGCAGAATAGCAATCAGCATGGAGCCTGCAGCCACTGGAGCCAGGTATCCGATGAGATTGCCCAAGGCGGGTTGATCTCCAACCTTAATTACGGTCAAAAATCGACTTATAGATATTACTAATACAAAAACCAGGCCCAATAGCAAGAGCAACATATCGTTTTTATATATATCCGGATAATATCTGCGGACAAAACCTATGACCAGCCAAAAGCTCAACAATACAAATAAAGCAGTGCCAATCAAGGTTAAAGTATAATTATTAGTCCTTTGGATACCCAGTTGTTCCAGTATGGATATTTGTTCTTCGGTAACCCGGTTACCCTCCCGCACTATTATCTCCCCGGCTTTGATGTTTTTTTGCACCGGAGCCACTGAATCCATAGCTTCCTGGATAGCCAATCTGGTTTTTTCTTCGTTGTAGATGAGATTAGGTCTTAAAGAATTGATGCTGACTAGTTTTATTATTTCCCGGGCTTCTGCAGAATAGGGTAGAACCTCTATCTTGCTGACCGCTTCCAGTTTTAGGTCTTCCATGGTCTCGTCGGTTACCGGCTTATCCATTAAACTTTGCACTATGGTCAAAGATCCCTGTTTCATCTGCTGCAAGTCTTCCGGCCCGGCGTTAAATAAATAGTCAGCTAGGGTACTGTGGTCTAGAGCCAAATCGCTAAAGCCAGTACTGCTGCTCTTTAGCAGGTCCACTAATGCAGGTTTGGCTTGAGCACCATCCACTTCCTCCTCACCTTCAGCCGAAATCAAAATATTTTCCAGGTTAGAATAGAATAAATCAATATCATTTTCTGCGCTGGTCAGGGCAAAGATATCCTCGTGATAAACCTTCTGCACCTTGGCCGCCGCTTGTTCTCTCAACTCTTCAGTCTGTTTTTCATCAATAATGGTAGCATTAACATTGGATTGGATATCCCGAGGGGCTACTTCATCCGGCTTTAACATTACCTGCTTGGGATTGAAATTGCTGAATAGAATCAGAATAGTTATAGAAAAGAATAAAAATATACTTAAACCCTTTTTCATATTGGAGTTTTTGAAAAATAGGCTTATATTTCTCCATAAACTGCTAAGAATTTTGGATATCCCCATTGATACTCTCCTTAAAAAGCCTTAGGCTTTTTGCCAACAGTATGTATATTTCTTCACTTGCTTTTGCCATCATTGGCTTCAAATATTTCGTAGGCGTCTATAATGTTTTGGACTAAGGGGTGACGAATAACATCCTGTTTACTCAGGTATTCGAAGGATATTCCTTTCACCAGGTGAAGTATTCTTTGTACCTCTACCAATCCCGAGTACTCTTCCTTAGGCAAATCAACCTGGGTAACATCCCCGGTTACTACGGCCTTGGATCCAAAACCAAGACGGGTTAGAAACATTTTCATTTGCTGAGGAGTAGTGTTTTGGGCTTCATCTAAAATAATAAAGGCATCGTTTAAGGTTCTGCCTCGCATATAAGCCAAAGGAGCCACCTCAATAATGTTTTTTTCCAGATATCTCTGAGTTACATCTACTCCTAAAATATCAAAAAGACTGTCATACAGAGGACGGAGATAGGGATTGACTTTTTCAATCAGGTCTCCCGGCAAAAAGCCCAACTTCTCACCGGCTTCCACCGCTGGCCGAACCAGTATGATCCGTTCCACTTCTTTATTCTTAAGGGCTCGAACTGCCATAACCACCGCCAGGTAAGTCTTGCCGGTGCCGGCAGGTCCAATACTGAATACTATATCATCGCGAAGGATAGACTGAATGTAACGCTTCTGACCTAGAGTTTTAGCCTTGATCACCTTCCCCCGAATAGTGGTTAAGAGAGGACCGGATACAAGATCCTGGGCTCTTACCCGGGCTCCTTTAGCAATTAGTCCATTCAAGTAATTAATATCATTAATAGTAAGCTGACCCTCGGATTCCACCATATCGATTAAACTGCGCAGAAGCTCGCAGACGGCATTTACCCGCTCTTCTTCTCCAGACAGAAGGATATCTCCTCCCCGAGAGAACATATCAACATCGCTTATGCTTTTAAGATACTTGAAGTTCTCATCGTTACTTCCAAATAATATTATGGCTTTTTCGTTATCATCGATAGAAATTTTAGCTTCTTTTCTTGCCAATAAAGGTTTCCCTCCAAACATCAAGTATAATGTACTAAATACTAGATTCTTGCGTATTATACATCTTAGTAATTATAGCATATCATGAGATTCAATTGCCATTTTCGCCTTCTTTTATAGGTTTAGTCTGAGCAATTTCCCTTATGATTTCTACCGCTGCCTTTACTCTCATTACAGATTCACTGGGAGCCGATAATACCTCAATTTTAGGATGGCTGATGGTTTCGGATTTATCAAGCTTTTTTTGCAGGATTTCCAAAGCCTTCTTTTCAGCTATTTGCCTGGCCTCATCCTCAGTGTATTGTTTCTTTTCCAGCCTCTCTTCCTGCAATAGAACTTTGCTCAACTGAAAACATCCCCAGGGCGTATTGATGATATTAATCTTTTCACTGCTCTGGTACAAAGTGAATTCAATTTTATCATCACCAAATATTTTAAATTCATTCCAGGGAGTGTCCAGATAGATGCGATGCTCTTTGCGTCCGGTAAATACCCGGCTTTCCTGGTAAAAACTGCATTCCCCATATCCTTCAATCCATACCCGGGCTTTAACTATTCCCCGGGCTCGAACCAGGTAAGGGTTCAGAGTATGGCTAGCCTCCGGGGGCATGTAAGGATTAGCTTCCGGAATTACCAGGCCCGAAATAAGCAGGTCTCCTTTGGCTACCGCATCTCCTTCCTTAACCCGAGCTTGACCATCCAGCACTATGATTTCTTCAATCACTCCGGCCTGGCTGGCCAGCAAATTGCAGGGACCTTTTATTTCATCTCCAGGTATTATTTTTTCTACTACCTCAATGTGAGCTTTTACCCCCCTGATATCTATCTTTATATAAGTAAGGTCTTTGATTTCACGTAAGATTGCTTCCTCCGCATCACTGCGGCTAAAATTCCATTTGGCTGCTCCCTGGTATACACCATAGCGCTGGGCGGCATCCAGTATCTCTTTATCATCAATTCTCTCATTGCCCTTCACATTGATGAACCATACAAAAGAAGACAAAATATATAATGCCAGAATAAAACCCAGAGCTCCACCCAGAAAAGCCAGTCTCCTTTTTATGGTAGACTTCATAAAAGGCAGCCCTCTTCTATGCAGTACCTCCACACTATAAGCGTGTTCATCGGCCAGGCTTTTCAGAGCATCATAGCCGCTACTTCTTATACGAAAGCTCATGAAATCCTGTTCTTTCTTCACATCCCACAGGAATATACCGCGGGCCAATGCCATATTAATAATCTTCTCGGGCCTGGCTCCCTGCAGTTTGACCGTTATAATGCCTCCCCAATGATCAAACAGTTTGCTGCTCAATGCTTAACCTCCTATCAATCCCGGAAGACAATGGTATTTATTTCACCGATCAAAAACAATTCCTCCGGTAACAGGGTCTTGATTTCAAGATTACTCCCTTGTATCTCAATAAAACCCCGGCTCAGATTAATTCTTAACAAATCTATCCGAAATTCAATAATGCCTCGGTGATTCTCAATATACAGTTCATTTCTTCCTATCAGAGTCAATTTGGGTATGTCCATTACCAAATCCCTGGGTATTTCCAGAAAGTCAGCCATTACTCGATTAAAAGTATCCCGGTTTTTTTCCATACTATGACCGCCCCCTTCTACCAGCTTATATATACATTCATACAAATATATGCCAGTATTTGAAGGCTAATACCAGGGAGCTAAATCAGAAGTGGAAAGTGGAAAGCTGAAAGTTGGTTAGTTGGCCAGGTAATACATACGAGTGTTATGCTTTGTTTGAGCAAAGAGCCCTGCTGCGCAGGACCACAATTTTGTTTCGCTTACGCTCAAATAATTAAGGAAGGGGAAGGCGAACGCTACTCCTGTACCATCATGCCAGGGCTTACTATAATTAAGCAGGCAGAAATCCTGGGATTCCTGCCTGTTTAATAACAAAAAGTCTATTCGACCAAACCGCAATTCTTTAATGACTGGTACAAGCGGTAGCCTCCACTGATGTTTTTAGAATTGATCCCGTTTTGCTTAAGAATCCGGGCGGCAATATAGCCCCTTAATCCAATCTCACAAAAAATGACTATATCTTTATCCTTCGGTACCTCATTCAGACGTTCCCGCAGATTATCCACCGGAATGTTATAAGCTCCTGCTATGGTACCCTTTTCCACTTCTTTGGGACTACGTACATCTATCAAGTATATGTCCTCTACAGCTAGATGCTGTACCTCTTCCCAGCTCATACTGTCTGTACTCCCGTCCAGTATATTGGCTGCCACATAGCCTACCATATTGGTCGGACTCTTGGCCGAGGAAAAGGGTGGAGCATAGGCCAGTTCCAATTCCAGCAAATCATATACATTCATTCTGCCTCTGATGGCAGTAGCCAGAACATCGATAGTCTTATCCACGTTGTCGTATCCTACTACCTGAGCCCCCAATATTTTTCCTTCCCCTGGGGTAAACAGCAGTTTTATAGTCATCTGTGTGCTACCCGGATAATAGGTAGCATGGGAAAAGGGTTGGGCATGACAAAACAGATATTCTATGTTTTTCCGTTTCAGCTGTTTTTCATTTTGCCCGGTTCCTCCGGCGACCATATCCATAATCTTGACGATGGAAGTACCCTGAGACCCGGTATACTTAATATTCCGCCCACAAATGTTGTTGGCTACTATCCATCCTTGCCGATTAGCCGGTCCTGCCAAGGGCACCAAACTGTCATCTCCGGTAACAAAGTCCTTAATCTGTATAGCATCTCCAGCCGCATAAATAAAGGAATCAGAAGTTTGCAGCTGTTCGTTCACTAGTATACCCCCGGTAGTACCCACGGCCAGCCCAGCTTCTTTAGCCAGCCAAACCTCTGGCTTTACTCCGGCGCCCATAATTACTATCTGTGCCGATATATTCTTACCGCTTTCCAGCTGGATTTTCTCCACCTGTTCGGCACCCTCCATCGCCACTACTTTATCGGATAGAATTACATCAATCCCTTGTTTCTGGATATACTCCTGTACGATAGCCGCCATATCAGGATCCAGGGCTCCCATTATTTGATCGGCTGCTTCTACTATAGTCACCTTGAGTCCTAACTCTTTTAACATCTCAGCCATTTCTAGGCCAATATAACCGGCTCCTACTACTGCGGCGGTTTCAGGCCGGTTTACTTCGATATATTGTTTTATATTATCACTGTCCGGGACATTTCTCACCACAAAGACATTAGCTTTTTCTATTCCCGGAATATTATGCAAGGCAGGCTGAGCTCCTGGAGACAATACCAGATAATCATAACTTTCTTCATACACAGTATCATTTACTAAATTTTTTATTTCTACCTTCTTTTCCGCCGGGTAAACCTTAATAACTTCACTCATGTTTCTTACATCAATGTTAAAACGGCTGCGCATAGATTTGGGAGTCTGTACCAGCAATTTTTTTCGCTTTTCAATAACTCCTCCCACATAGTAAGGCAATCCACAATTAGCGAAGGAAATATCTTCTCCTCGCTCTAACATTATTATTTGAGCTTCTTCGTCCAGACGCCGCAATCGGCATGCAGTACTAGCTCCGCCGGCTACTCCACCTACTATAATTATTTTTCTTGTCATCTTCCTAAACCTGGTTGACCCGGATAGTCCGGGGAGTCGACTGGCTCAACCAGGTATAAGTCACCTGCCTTTCTAAAAAATATCTGATATAAACATATGTCTTTTATACTATTCTAAACCAATTGTGATATAAAAAATATAAGAAAGCCAGATATATTTGACATCACGTTATATGTAAAGTTTCTTCAATTGGATAAACTTTATGTGATCGATAACATGGGTACACGGCACGTGATCTATAATTTACCCTTGCGTATATTCGATAAAAATAGCTGGCGGTCAAAGACCGCCCCTTCAATTGGATTTTAAAAGACATGATTTTACTATTATGCAAAAACAATTAAGACAAAAAGCGGGAACACTTTAGAATATTATACATCCCTTCGGTGCTGTCCCGCTTTATTATTTATATTTTTTCTATTATAAAATTCCTAGCCCAAAATATAGTTGGGATCAACTTTTTTAAGGGCGGCCAGTTCTTCTTCCTAGTTCATTAATACTTCTTCTGACAGATTTATAACTATATGCAAAATACTAAGAGTTTTGTCTCATCTTGCTTAAATGCTTAGCACACAAATAGTATGCCAAAATATTCAAGCCCCATATTTCACCAAAGACCAGATATTTTCTTCTTCTTTTTTAATCACAAGTGTCAGTTTATTGGATTTAACTCCAATAAACTGACACTTGAAGAAGCCTTGATTTGAACCTTCGGTAAGTCAGACTAGACTTAAATATTTCCAACTAATCAGAAACTTAATTTTTTTGCCCGGAACTCTACTTAATTATATTTTCATCCGCAATAAATGTCAGCTTCTTGAACATTTATCCAAGAAGCTGACACCTTTTTTCCATGGATCGGGACACTTTACTTACTTCATTTCTTCCCCGCCTATTCAACGATTCCCATAAATCCAGTTTTTTCGACAATGGTATAGATTTTGCATGGAGAGAAGTTAAGGACCAAATTAGAGGGGGTGCTAGGGCCTTTATATTTTGCTGTAAGAAAGACTAAACCTTAGTAATTTTTCCTGGCTAAATCATTACCTTTAATCCAGGATACCAATATGTATTGCTAGGAATACAATAACACTCTTTACTATTCTTTTGGATTTAAATAGAAACAGGGCTTGTTGTTAATGAAATATATATAGAAGGGAAGAAATAAATTGGTTATTGGTGGACTTATCATAATACTACTTTTAGTGCTGTCTATGCCTTTTCTAATAAAGAAAGTCGAGGAAAACCTGGAACCATTTCTTTTTGTGATGGGGTTACTGGCCGCCATTGTGTCGGGTAAAATTAGTACCCACCTGGTTATGGAGGCACTGCAAGAACCGATAATGATTGCATCAGTGGTTCTGGTGGCGGGGATTTTGTTTTTCTTACTTAAAGATCAGTTTTCCAACCTGATGAATAAGGTGCTGCAGAGAATTCCCATAGCCTTAGTGGTTGCCGCTGTGGTATTTATACTGGGTTTGATGTCCAGTATTATAACTGCCATTGTCGCTTCAATTATCCTGGTTGAAGTAATTACCTTACTGCCATTGAAGCGACAAAACAAGATAGTGATCTGTATTCTGTCCTGTTTTGCCATTGGCCTGGGGGCAACCCTGACCCCGGTAGGAGAACCCTTGGCCACCATAGCTGTTTCCAAGTTGGATGAAAGTTTTTTCTATCTGTACTATTTGTTGGCTAAATATATTATTCCCATGATATTCTTTTTCACCCTTCTGGCTGGGGTTTACACGGCTAAAGTGGCCAAGGAAAACCGGGTGCTTAATAGTGAAATAGCTATGACTTCTGAAGCCGTAGAAGATTCTCTAATTGAAGATGAGCCACTGGAAGAAGATACCTGGAAGAGTATCATCATCCGGGCCCTGAAGGTGTACCTTTTCGTTATGGCTCTAGTCTTTCTGGGGGAAGGTTTTGAACCTCTGATAGAGGCTTATATCCTAGGGCTCAGTCCTCAAATATTGTATTGGATAAACATGGTATCCGCAGTTCTGGATAATGCTACTTTATGTGCAGCAGAAATCAGCAACTCCATGGGAGAACCAACTATCAAAGCTATATTAATGGGATTGTTGATAAGCGGCGGTATGTTGATTCCCGGAAATATTCCTAACATTATTAGTGCTTCCCGCTTAAGAATAACCAGTAAAGAGTGGGCTACTGTAGGAGTCCCTCTGGGCCTGGCAGTAATGGCAGTTATGTTCGTTATTTTGTTTTATATCTAAGCAGTGTAGCATTAGTAGCCTCAACGGGCTAAAGATATAGGTCACTGAGTAGTTTCAAATCAGGTTTGCTCTATGTCTTTGCTTTTTGGGACTTATACTATAAGAGAAATGGGTGAGCTTGCAGCAACCAAAAGCTCACCCATTTTCTATCTTGATTGGAATCCCTTGAATATTGGGCAGGAAAGTCCGGCATTGGATATGAACGTAGCTTAAATAGGCGGGATATAAAGTAGCAGGTGGTGAGGCCAATATAACTCAGAGGGGGTTAGTGCCCCCCCTCGTCATGGGAACAGGGGTGTGTAAGCTGGCTAGGGAGATTTAGGGGGTCTGCCATGAAAGTATCCTACACGTGGGCGGAGTTAGCCTAAGCTCATCCAAGAGCTAGCCATATGAGCATCTTTTAGAAAAATTGCAGGACGATATCAGAGCGAGGGTTCAGTTCTTTTTTAATCCGGGGAAGATACTCAATGAGAAAAGACCCAGGGATTAGCATTGGAGATGGATAAACCCCCATTAAGCTGAACTTATTAATCCTCACCTTTTGATAGATTATTATTTTACCGATCTAAATTAGCCTTTTGCTTGCTAATAATCTTTTCAATTATACCATGCCATTTTGCAACTGCTTCCGATGCAACTTCATATTCTTCACTGTCCTTACTAACCTCCCAGAATAGAAAGTTAGCTAAGACATAGGAGGGTTCCGAATTAGCTAATGAGATTTTTAAATCAATGCGGCTTATCCTTTCTGCCTCTTTCTGACCAAATACCTGGCCTACGCTATCCCCCAAACCAGCAGTTACTCTCTTACCTTTAGCCGCTGCAACACTCTTATCAGCACCATATTCCACAATTTCACAAGCTACTATATCCTCATACCCAAATACTATAGGAACCGGAATACCATTTTTCATCGTGCTTATGGCTAGTTTCTTGTCTTTCCCATTTATGCCCAGGGCCACATTTTGATTGGAATATAACTGGCTGGCATCAATGCTACTAATAGATTCCTCCAGTTTTTTCTTTCTTTTCATATAATGATTATAGGATCTCATGTTTTTATTGTTAAATAACATATAGCCAATGAAAGCAGCAGCTAATAAAAAAGCAAGAAAAACATACAAATAAATCAGCTCCTTTAAAATAATTTTTCCTGATTCTTCACCCATTTTGAGAAATCCCCACAATGGTGTGGGGATTTCTTTCTCCAGGACTAGTATTACAAAATTATAGTAATTCCATATTCTCAAGTTTTCTTTAAAACGTTTGGCTACCCAGAGTCTGATGGGGCTTTACAATCATTACTCGTTTGGCTATTCAAAAGCTATAAACCTTATCCTTAAGTTTATGCTTACCAGACTATAAAAAAGATTGATAAACACCTGGCCAAAAGAGAATGCTTGATTGCCCATTATAGATACTACAATAAAGCTAATCGTATAAAAAGAACGATCCAGAGGATAAAAAACAAAAAAGGTAAACTCAGACATATCTTTTTGGCGGTATTACCTGTTATATAGAATTTCATCAAATCCTCATATACCCATCCTCCGTCCAGGGGACTGATGGGAAAGGAGTTAATAAACCCAAAAAACAAGCTACCAACTGCAAGCAACACCATGAACGGGGTGGATGTCACAACTCCAAGCACCAACAAAATCAGGGCTAATAGAGCATTGGTACCAATACCGGCGGCATTAAACCTCATATGCACCTTGGGATCAGCCTGGAAAAAGCTAGTCTCCTCAGCCTCTACAAAACCTCCCACCATAGAACCGGCCATAGCCCCTATCCGTTCAATTTTTATACCATTGTTAGCTAGAACCACACCGTGGGCTGACTCATGAACCACCAATCCCAGAATCGCACCTAAAACCATTACTAAAGCGTTGCTCCCTGATATTAATCCATCTAAACCGGAAAGGAATGGTAACTCTCCCAGCAGCAGATAATAAGTTGGACTTATTAAACTGAATGCAATCATTCCTATTCCAAATAGGGCGGCTATTCTTTCGAATAATTTCCACCCCGTTGGGCAACGTCTAGTAATCCGGTAAAAGAATTCTGGAAGAGTATTATTACTGGCCATGACCATGCCCTTTTCTTGCATGCTAGCTGCATCAGCCATAGCTTCATATTTTACCCACAGTGTTTTATACCTTTCGCTTACCTGGGCTAATACTTGGTCAACTTCTTGGTTCTCTTTAGCATGAGCTTGGTCTAAGTAAGCTCCCAGATTTTTCAGATCAAGGTATGCCTCTCCTAGTGAACTGTCCACGGCACACCCCTTATTCTGGAATTCTTCAATCCTAAGTAGATTTTTTTCCAACTTAGTTAAATGCTTATTGATACTACTAGACTGCATTTCTACCTTTATCAGTGATGTCATAGGTTTTAGATCCAAATAATTTTTTGGCAATCACAGTAATATAACCATTTTTAGTCAGCTCGTCTAATACGGCTTGAGACCTGGCCGTTGCTCCAGTTGGAGTATTACCGCCTTTCATTTCGGTAAGTCTATCCCTTACTATTGTACTTAGCTGACTGGAATCTTTGGCACCGTCTTTCAGCGCTTCAAGATAAAGTTTCTGCACCAATGTTAATTCGATATCTGCCATTTTTAAAAGCACCTCCAATTTTATTTTATACTTAGCCCATTAACAAAAGGTAAAGCTTTTTTCTTTTTTGACTAACCATCAAATTCAAATACAATTTGGGGTTTTTCCTTACTTTATAAATAAAGTTGATGATGAACTGTCATATTAATTATAGCATAATCCACTTTCTATAATCATTCCTTAGGGTAATGGCTTTGTTTCTCAACAAAAGAAATCATTTATGGGCTCTGACCAGGGGAAAAATTTCTCCCCTGGTCCATAGCCCCATTGTATTATAATTCGTCATGGATAAGAAATAACCTGGCTTTAACTTAAGCTGCTTCTTCTGCAGCCGTAGCCTCTGCAATCTCCTTATCGGTCATACTATTTTTCCTCTGGAAGAAGTCATAATAGAAGAATATGGTCATTGCAATAGCCAGTGGCGGTATCCAGGCCAGATAATACATACCCTGTACTACATATGTGTATGCCAGGTAAGAGGCTCCTGGTACTGCTACAACAAAAGTGGTAAATAGCAGTGCAAACCAGAAGTATCCCTGGGGTCTGCCCACCAACTTAAGCCATATGATGACCGTCATAAAGGACATTACAGCCAGCAGACTGGACAGAGCCGGGAACAATACCCAGATATAGAACCAACCACCGGAGAGGGCCAGGGCAGCACAAGCCAAGAGTGAAATGGTTGCTGCTCCCCATTTGGATGATGTTTGAGACTTAGGGCTGATAGTTTTTTTGGTAACCATACTGTAGAATTCCAGCATGAATATTCTCATATTTCTTCCGCCGGATTCCAGGGTGGTGATCATGAATATACTACCCAGTAATCCACCCCATATGGCCCATACTTCAGTGGGAATAAAGGTAAATACGCTTCCGGCAATGGTTGCATATCCGCTCTGGAGAATAAATATCCAACCATTGGCAACAGTTTCAGTATAGGTGGCCAGGGTCAATACGGCTGCCGAAGCCAGAGCCACAAATGCGGTTAATCCTTCCAGGGCCTCTCCACCATAACCAATCAGTCGTACAAATTTTTCATCAGGTACCCGCCTGGAGGTATAGCCGGTAGTCCAGAAGGAATGCATGCCGGTCAAGGCACCGCAGGATATGGTTATGAACAACATGGGCCAAACCGGTCCCTTGGCAGTGTTAGCAATAACCGCCGGCAAGGCCAATGGCAGGTTGCCCACAATACATCCGGTTAATAGGATCAAAGCTCCCACAACCATAAATACGAAATTCAAGAAGTTTCGAGGTTCAACCAGAATCCAGGCTGGAATCGAGGCTGAAATAATGGGATAGACTACAAAAATACCAAACCATACATTAGCTGGCAAAGATATAGGATAACTAAGGCCTAAAACTATAGCTATGGACACAATAACTACTCCAACTATTGTAGCCCAAAGTACCGGAAATCCTCCCTTATAAATCATAAAGCCCATTATAACTCCGCTTATAGTAAAAGCAATGGTAGGAAGAGTTAATTCAGGGGTGGCTGCAAAGAGGTTGCCCAATGCGGTTAGAAAAGTAGCGGTAAAAGCTGCTATACTAAACCATCCCAGAACGACTCCCATTTTTCCTGCTCTCTCACTGATGAGCTCAGAGATCAAAAGACCAATGGTTTTCCCTTGTTTTCTCATGGATATATGCATGGTAGCATAGTCGTGAGGTGAACCCAGGAATACATTACCTATGGTAATGTAAAGGAAGGCGGGCAAAAAGCCCCACATGGCTCCTGTTGCTCCACCGGCCAAAGGTGCACCACCAGCTATGGATGCCCAGTGGTCACCAAACAGAGTTACTGGATTAGCGGGATAAAAATCCACATCATCCCGAAATTCAATTGCCGGTACTGGCCTACCTGGTTTATATTTCAGATATACTTTTTGTAGATAGCCACCGATAATAAAATATCCCAACAGCCATATGGCCATCCCTATAAGGGTTAATGTTGTTGTTGTTAGCATCTCTTTTCCTCCTCGCTGTCTCTAAAATTTGGCGCTTTTTTGGTTTATAAATGGAATTGATGAAACAATGACATTTTTAAACCTACAAGCATGAACATTTGATTCAATAGGGTCGAGTTTGATTTTATTCTTTTAGTAAGTTCGACGCTGTATTAACAGTGAAAATTTAGCATTGTTTTAGCTTACTAGCCAGTTCACTACTGAATACTATTGAATCTTACCCTGCATCTCCCCCCCCTTTTCTAATTCATTAATGGTAACAAAATATTTATGATGATTATTAAACCATAACAAAACAAATAAATTTAACTAGCGACAGATGCGGGATAGCCATTGCTGGCCCTCATTTTATTAATGGGATATGGTAATTCGTGGCAGGAAGCCGGGCAGATAAGCCCGGTTACCAGCCAAACCAGATAACTAGGAAGGTCTAAAAACTGACAGCTACTGTTTATAATTACACCCGCCATATCTGAGCGAATTACCTGAAAATCTTATTTTTTTCTCAATGAACCAGTCACATCAACTGCTCTGAGGTTTTCCAATTCCTTTTCAGTAGGTTCCGGAATGATCTGTACATCGGGAGCTACCTTTAGATCCCAACCGGTATTTTCCTTAATCTCCTCTATGGAAGCAAAAGGATAGTATCCAGTAAGAATGAACTCTTTGGTGACCGGATCAGGTCTTAGAATTCCCAGAGTAGTTATCATGGCAGAAGGTCCCCCACCAGGAAAGCCATATTTTTCACGGGCATTGCCACCATCCAGATAACCCGGGGAAGAAATATAGGCTACCTTTTCATTGAATCTCTTCCTCTCGTGGGTAACCATGAGCAAATATTTCTTGGCGCCAACGGCGATTTCATTGGCCCCACCGGAACCGTTTAAACGAACCTTAGGCAGTGTATACTTTCCTACTCGCCAAGGTTCGGTACCAGGTTCCCAAATGCCGGTAGTATTTACGTTACCAAATTTATCTACTTCAGCAGCACCGATGACCGCATTGTCAACTCTGCCAGAGGCCACTAGGAATCCCAGGGCATCAATAGCACCGGTAAAGCTTACCGCATTGGCAGATATCCGATTATCTTCAATACCCCAGGGCAATCCGCCTACGGGGGTAGAACCATAAACTCCGCCTTCAGTAAATGCCATCAAGTTGGGAGCATGATTTTTCTGGGCAAAGAATCCTGCCAGCATACTTAAACCTACCCCAAATATAGCCAGCTCACCGTCTTTAAACTCCCTACCGGTTGCGATTGCCATCATTTCTTGTCTTGTATATTCCATTGTCTTACCTCCTTTCCAAGAGTTCCTTGATTTCAGCATCCGTCTTAATCCACTGTTTATACGGATCCATCAAGAACGCGGTATCAGTTGCACTTATCTTGTCAATTCTTTCCTGTCCGATCATATCTACATAATCCCAGACATCACCATACTGACCGAAAGCCTGCAAGTACTCCTTGGTACCCTCTTCCGTCTTAAGCATCTTATTCATATAGTACATGTGCTCTTCGTCACTATCGTAGAGACCGGTGGAACATGCTGGCCATACTCCATAAGGAGCATATACTACTGCATCTGTCACTATATAAGGTATTCTGACCAGATTGGGATATTGTCTCATTACCCCGGTATCAACTATCTTGTCTGCCACTAAGATTACCTTCTTGGAACAACGGGACAGTTCATAACGGCACCATTCACTTCCTAGCATAATGGCATTACCGTAGATGTCAGCCATGGTTACATGAATAGCTGCCACATCAGGTTTTATAGGGGTAAAAGCTCCGCATACCTTGCCGGTAAATGGATCGGTTACTTCCGGTATTTTCTTGGTATTGGGATAATTTTCCGGGTCGTCGGCTGAACACCATTGCTGGTCACAACCGGTATTCATAAACATGGGAACAAAGGGCCAGTTGAGAGCACCGGCCATCATGCGAATAGGAACAGAACCGTTGGAGTAGTCTTCCAAAATGGTTTGACCGGTTTCAACGGCTCTTTTTAGACCATTGGCGAAACCGTAAACTTCCAGTCCGGAAAATCCAACTTCCATCCGCTTTAGCCCTCCTACTGCAGCCAGCAGGTTGGTACCCTGGGTGTTACAGTTGGAAGCTACGTCAATATCCTTTCTCCCTGCCTTAACCATTTCCCTGAAGAATGAGATGCAATCTGATCCAACTGGGAGTGCTCCCCCATGACCGAAATACATACCATCATAGGTATACTTCTCAACAGCTTCTTTCATGGTGATAAGCTTGCTTTTGTTCAATGACTTTCCCTCCTTTTGACTTGGTTGTTAATCTAATAGTCTTATTCTGCATATAAAACAAAATTAGTATTACTTGGTATCGGGCCCAACTGGCTGGTTATTAATTGGCCAGTCTTTTTTCACCTCCTTAATAAAAGCGGTATTAGGCAAACCATTAAATTCATATATTCTAACGTTGAAAGTTTATATGAACCTATTGATATTGAACAGATTCATAATAATTAGATTCATATTTACGCCAAACCCCTACTCTGCAATACGGGGAAAGGACTGTTAAGATGACGCTTCATACCCAGCTGCACGGGGTAAAAGCCAAAAGCTATACCCATCAATTGGGTAAGATATACAATTGGCATATCATATTTTTTGCCCTTTAAAGCGCCAACTGCCTCCTGCCTGGTATCCAGGTTTACACCACACATGGGACAGGCTACCACAATGGCATCGGCTCCCGCTTTCTGGGCTGATTCCAAAACCTGCCCACTCAAATCCAGCACAATATCAGTGTCACTGGCCGCATAACCGCCTCCGCAGCATTCTGCTTTATGACCCCAGGCAACTGTATCAGCACCTAAGGCTTTTAGTATCAAATCCATGGATACAGGTAGTTCAGGATCATCAAATTGCACTACTTCTTTGGGCCGGGTCAGTAAACATCCATAATAAGCGGCCAGTTTTAAACCTTTCAGGGGCTTAACTACCTTGGACTTTATAGCATCCAAGAGTCCCGGTTCCTCCATGATAAATTGCAGTAGATTATTCACCTCTGGTTCTACTGGTGCTTGGGTCTGAATAATTTCCGCCACTTCCGCAGCTAAAGCCTTGTTGTTTCTCAGCTCATAAGAAGCACCTTTTAGACGGCTAAAGCAACCCGCACATGGAGCCAGGATTTTGTCCATCTTCATATCCCGAGCAATAGCCAGGTTGCGTGCGCTCAGGCTTATAGTAAGTTCATGATTCAAACTGTGAGCCGCTGTAGCTCCGCAGCAGTTCCAGTCTTCGATTTCATTGAGATTGATTCCCAGGTGTTTGCATACTAGTTCTACTGAGATACCATATTCTTTGGCCAGTCCATGCAGGGAACACCCGGGGTAATATGCTACCTTCATCATTATCCCTCCCTCTGCATCGGCATATTTCTAAACATACGTCGAACTTTCTTGATATCTTTTACTCTTGCAGGGATGGGATTCAACTTGCCTTTAAAAAACATTTTCATCCCCATTTGGGCATCCTTGGTGTACTGTTTGGATCTGAGATTAAACTCTACGCTCAATAAAGCTTCAGGTACCCGGCCAAACCTTTTAATATGGCCCAGCATCAGTTCATGGAAAAGCTCAACATTGGGCCTACTGGCAGGAATACTCTGGTTATAGGATTTTTCCCTTAAATAATCCATTATTCGTGGAATATTGATGGATGATGGACAGCGATCCACACATAATTGGCAGGCTACGCATGACCATAAGGCATCCATCCTTAATAGTTTTGCTTCTTCACCCATTTTTATTAATTGAATTATCTTCCTTGGAGTAATATCAAAAATATGAGCGTTAGAACATCCACCGCTACATTTACCGCACTCTAAGCACATTTCTATATCGGTATGGCAGTGTTCTTTGATCTCTTCTTTAAGTGCGTTACTGCTCTGATCTATTCTCCAAACATGATAGAAGTCTGCTGTGTTAAGCATTTAATCGCCCCCTAACCCTGATTGAACAGGGCTATCACTTCTGCCGCAGCTGCTGCCCCCTGATATTGTGCTCCCAGGCTCTCAACCGGAAATCCGCAGCCTCCAGCAAAAAATACTCTATATCCGGTTTGGGTTGGATACCCAGGAATATAATCAATGAATCCATACTGATCAGTTTTAGCCTCAAACATGCTTGCCAGTTCCTTGGTGGTTTCTGACGGTACCATAGCATTGGCCAGTACTATCATATCTGCTGCAACTTCTACCGGTACGCCCATCAAGGTATCCTCGGCTCTTATCATAAGTTTGCCATTATCAGGCAATACTTTGGCTGGACGTCCTCTGACATAACGTACATGTTTGTCCTCGATGACTGAACGAGCAAATTCCTCATATTCTTTACCAGCTGCCCGGTAATCCATATAAAAAACGAAACATTTGGCATCGGGATTAAGGTCTTTCATTAGTCCAGCTTCTTTAGCTGTAAACATGCAGCATATTTTAGAACAATAGGGATAGCCTTTGGAACGGTCCCGAGAACCTACGCATTTAAAAAAGGCTACTACTTTAGGCAAATCTTTTTTATCCCAGGATTCCATTTCTTTAAGCTTTCCTTCGAATTCCAAAGCTGTGAAGACATTATCAAAGGCGCCATACCCATATTCTGCATATTCCGAGGCATCATAAAAACCAAATCCAGTAGCCAGAATTACAGCATCAAATTCAATCTTTTCGTTGCTGCTCAACTCTACCGAAAATGATTTATCTTTTTTCTCCACTGACTTAACCGTAGTGTTTATCTTAACGGTGATATTAGGGTTTTCTTCCACCATCTTGACTTTTTGTTCTGCCATTTTCTGTGGGTTGTCCCAACGGGGGAAACTTCCGTATAGCTGATTCATAATACCGCCGAGATGGTCTTCCTTTTCCAGCAAAACCGCCTGGTAACCGGCGCCGCCCAGTTTTATTGCTGCTTCCATCCCGGCCATACCCCCGCCGATTATGAGTGCTGTCTTTTCACTATTACTCATTTTCCTATTCTCCTTTCAAAACCCCATAATCAATCATTTAAAAAACCCAGTTTTTTAAGAACCGGCTCCACCGGGGTTGAATTGGCATTAAAACCGATCTCTTCTATTGGAGCTCCTAAGGCCAGGGCTATAAGCTGTCCTATATCGATTACCGGAATATCATAGGGTCCAAAACCCCGCTTGGCCAATTTGGGCTGCTCCCGATCCAAGGCCACATTGCAGCCCGGGCAGGTGGTAGTCATTAATTCCACCCCTTCTTCTTTAGCACTGTCGAATTTCCGCGCCAAATGAGGCTGAACCACATTTTCCGGATGGGTAAATCCCCTTCCTACCGCATAAGCACAGCACATTCTGCGTTCTTTAAAAAATACCGGAGTAGCTCCCAGGGCTTCATATATTTCCTCATGGAAAGTAGGAAGATCTCCTTCGTCCAGAATCCCGTATTGCTGAGCCAGGTAGTGACAGCCGTAATGAGAAGCTATCCTCAAACCAGTCAAGGGTCTTACTACCATTTCTTTAATTCGATCTAACAGCAGATACCATAATTCTTGAACATGATAAACGTGACTATTTCCTTCGTAATGGTAACCCCATTGACCGATTAAATCATTGGCCATTTTCTTATACTCGGGATGATGATCCAAAATGTGTTTTAATTCAGTATTATATCCGAAACACCCGTTGCAAAAAGTATAGGTATCCAAACCATAACGCTGTTCTACCATACCCAGGTTGCGAGCCGTTACTGCCAGTGATGGCTCAGCAGGATAGCCGGAACAAGTCAAAATATACCCTGAACAGCAGCTTTGATCAGCATCTTTAATTATTTCTATCCCCAACTTCTTAAGCACGAACTCTACACAATGCTCAGTTCCCGGGTATTCCATACTGCCGGTACAGCTGCGGAACAAGAATATTTTCTCAGGAATCTCAGGAATGCGTTCATGGGCCTTAACTACCCTATTCTGTGTCATAGCGCTCATCTATTAATCTCCCCCCCATAAAGCTAAGTTTCACTGGTTTTTCTTCTCCTTTAGCCTGCACCTCATCAAGTGCTTTCATCCAGTCAACTGCACCGGTCTGTTCAAATATAGCACCGTACTCTGCAATAGCTTTTTCTGATACTTTCGGCCAGGGTTCAACCCCGATTCCTTCTCTCAGACCTTTAATCTTATCTACACCCCTTTGCCCGGGTATAAAGGTCAGGCCGCCGGTAAAAGCCCGATAAGCATATTTGTTTATCGGCGTAACGTACTTGAGGCCATAGCCGTTTTCCAAAGCCAGGTAGCGCAGCTGCATCATCAGCAATGGATAATGAATATCCACCGGGCATACCCGGTAGCAATTGGCACACCACATGCATCTCCATATCTCTTCGCTCTGCAGTATTCGATCACTATCTCCAGCCAGTATATCGTGCACTATCTGCCGGGGATTATAAGAAGGATGCATGGCTGCCACGGGACAGTTGCCGGTGCATTTTCCGCATTGCAGACATTGTTCTAGATTAGGAACCAGATTATAGCGATCTACTTTCTGATATAGTTCATTGTCCCATTCAGTCATATTTTCTCTAGGCAAAATATCTACATCTCCTTTGCCATTGTATTTAGTCGCGACAACATAATATAAATAAACTTTTCACTATCGTATCTCTATGCAATTAGCATGCCATCTCTGCTTAACTTAACTTAACCGGGCCAAGGTGGTTATATCCGCCTATGCTCCAAAAAAAAGTGTCAGCTTTCTAGAAATCTTTCTAAAAAACTGACACTCTTCCCAGTGTAAATTCGACATAATATGTCGTTTTATATTATTTGTTAGCGACCATTTTCTGCTAAAAACTAGTCCGATATTCCCAGAGCTTTTAATTTATAATAGAGAGTACTACGAGGTATCCCAAGCTTTTTAGCAGCCCGGGCCTTATTGTTCTTACATTCTTCCATGGCTCGGATAATGACCTCACGTTCCCTTCTGAGCAGTATCTCTTCCAAATTAGGTGCGTCCATATCCCGCTGGCCTATGGGTTCCTCCGCCAGTAAAGCAGATGGATTCAAGGTGTCCAACGCTCCGGCTTCAGCCAGAGAATCAATACTAATATAATCATCTTCCATGAGAATAATCACACTCTCCAGCATATTATGCAACTGTCTCACATTACCTGGCCAGTCATAAGCCTGCAGCATCTCCAAGACCTGTTCATCCATGCCGGAGATGGATCGCATATAAACACATTCCATTTGCTTGATAAACCTTTTGGTAAGGCCGATTATATCGTCCCTTCTCTCTCTTAGCGGGGGAATATCCAAAGTAACCACATTTAGCCGATAGTACAGATCCTCCCTGAATTTACCTTCTGCCACCAGGCCGGCCAGGTCTTTATTAGTAGCAGCAATAAGCCTCACATTTACTTCTACCGGAGCTGTTCCACCTACTCGATAGAACTTGCGTTCCTGTATAACTCGCAAGAGCTTGGCCTGCATATCCAGGGGCAGTTCTCCTATTTCATCCAGGAATATGGTTCCTTCGTTGGCCATTTCAAACTTCCCTTGTTTGCCCGTTTTACTGCCCCCAGTAAAACTCCCTGCTTCATAACCAAACATTTCGCTTTCAAACAGGGTACCTGGAATGGCACTACAATTAACTGCAATAAATGGTTGTTTGGATCGCTTGCTGTTTTGATAAATTACATTGGCCATTAATTCCTTGCCGGTACCGCTCTCACCCTGTATCAGCACCGTGGCGTCAGTAGCCCCTACCCGTTTGGCTTGCTGCAGAACTTTTTTGGTATTGGCATTTATAGTATAAAAGGGGTCCTTATTTATTTCTTCGCTATTAACAATTCTCTCCTCCAACTGTTTCACTCTGCTGTTAACCCGGTTCAGCTCTTCTACCAAGGTTTTCGACTCACTAACATCAGTAGTGGTGGAAACTGCCCCTACCACCTCGCCATCAGGCATGATAATCGGAACCGCATTTCGCACCGCGTAAACTCCCGGTCTTGGTTCGCAGAGCACATTATGATAGGATTCTATACTGCTAATTACTTGAAGAGTCAAATCGTGGGGGAAAAATTCTTCCAGTTTTAATCCCACAATATCCTGTGCTTTAATGCCAAACAAGTCTTCCGCGCTATGATTCCAGAAAATAACTCGACCCTGGCAATCTATTACTTGAATAGCTTCGCTTATATTATGAAGTATGGCATACATATGCTCACTTAGCATTTCCAGCTTGTCACTGAATCCATTACAGACATCCCGTGAAGTAAGCATCCCTACTATATTGCCCATCGCATCTAGAACCGGAAGACGTCCTATGTTCGCCTGACGCATTCGTTCACGGGCTTGGGTCAAGGGTTCATCAATAGTGCTGGTAATTATTCTCTTGCTGGCAATCTCCGATACAGGTAATTGAGTAGGAAAACCATTTTCTACACAGCGCATAAGACGTTCCTTGGTTACCAACTGGTAGCCCTCTTCACCATTTCCCTGCAGCACTACTTCTCCCCAGTGATTCTGAAGCATTATATTTATGACCTTCTCCACTGCAGTATCTCCGGGAATTCGGCCAAAGTCACTGGTCATGGCCTCTCCAACATTGATAGTATTAATCGGCTGCATCTGTGTCAAGGATATACCTCCTTTGTCCTAGATTAACAAGTCCCCGTCGTAAAAAGTCGATTTGTGTCTATTATAACATAGTAGAACATTAATTCACCATCCTAAAGTAAAAGGACTCCAGCGGCAAGCTGCATATAAACATTATCTAAACAGATCGTAGCCATTTGTACATTATAGAAAGTTAATGGCAAAAATGCTGGATACAAATGAAATTATAACCAGGCTGGCTACTATTAACAAAAACTTTCTCTGTCTCTTTTTGCCCTTAGGGCTTTTTATGAAAGCCATCACACTTCTCCTATCCAAATCTTTATTCATATTTATTGTACTGTAATCAGTATAAAAACAAAAAGCCTGCCTGGCATAATATTTATCCAGAACAGGCTTTTATAACCTTCATTGTAATACTTCATTTACAATTTGTTTAACCAGTTTTCCATCTGCAAGGCCTTTTAATCCCGGCATAATGTGCTTCATTACCTTGCCCCTATCTCCAGGACTGGTGACCTGCAGCTCTTCTATGGTTTTTTGAATTATAGCCCTTAATTCACTTTCCTCTAACTGCTCGGGAAGGTATTCCTGAATTACAGAAATTTCCTGCTGTAGACGCATTAAATCATCTGTTCTATTCGCCTTTTCATAATCCCCTACAACATCCCGGCGCTTATTTAGCTCCCGGTTTAATATTGCTAACATTTCATCATCATTAAGCCCATCTCTTTTAGCTATCTCAGCGTCTTTTTGGGCCGCTCTAATCATTCTGATAGTAGCCAGCCTTATTTTACCGGCTTCTCTATCCTTCATAGCCTTTTTCATGTCTTCGAATAATCTATCTGCCAGGGACATCATCTTAGATATCCCCCCTTAGAATTTCTTCTTCTTGCGGGCAGCTTCTGATTTCTTCTTTCGTTTAATACTAGGTTTTTCGTAGTGATCATGCTTTCTTATATCTTGCATAACCCCGGACTTTTGACAGGATCTTTTGAACCTTCTTAAAGCACTATCCAGGGATTCATTTTTACCTACTTTAACCTCGCTCATCTTTTCCCTCCCCTCATCGTTTGGGCTATATAAATGCCATTATATTTTACTATTTCAAAGGTATTGAGTCAAGATTAGCCTGCAGGCCAAGTCATTTCCCTTCCGCCTAAAAGATGATAATGAAGGTGCATAACCGTTTGCCCGCCCCATTCTCCACAGTTATTTAACAGACGATATCCTTCCTGATCTATCTTCATTTCTCTGGCTATCTGGGCAGCTTGTATTTGAATATGACTTAATATTTCACTATGGCTGTTATTAACTTCATTTAATGATGCTATATGTTTCCGGGGAATAATGAGAATATGTACTGGTGCAGTAGGATTTATGTCTTCGATAGCAATCAGCAGTTCATCTTGAAATACTATTTTAGATGGAATCTCACCAGCAATTATCTTGCAGAAAATACAGTCTTTAGTTTCAGGCATTGCTTCACCTCCTCTATAGTATATCAAATTAACTATATTTATGCTTATCAAGCCAAGATTTATAAATTATTCGAATTAATAGTCACCTAAAACTGAAGCGGAGTCAAGTACCAACGCAATTATTATTGGTTTATGAACTTTTATAGCCATGCCTTATACTGCTTTATGACAAAATTCTATGCTTTCCAGACCTTTTTTGCCAGGACCATTGAGTGAACGAATCTCTTTAGCTAAGCCCCTATTTATAATCACCCAGGGCAATGCTATCAATCCCCAGGGTGCTTGTTATTAATTGCCCTGTGATATCTTTAGAGGAATGAACTTGCACCGACAGGTAATTATCACTTAGCCCCTGATATAAATTGGATCCAATTTTTTTTTCAATTAAAACCTGCATTGGCACCCCATCCAATTTTTGAATAAAACTTTTCTTCTTCTCTCTGCCGATCTCTAATAACAATTGACTTCGGCGATGCTTTTCCCTTTCGTCTACCTGCTCTGTCATATCAGCAGCAGCCGTTCCTGGTCGCAGCGAATAAGTAAAGACATGCAATTCATAAACCGGTAGATCCTGCAGCAATGACACACTCTGCTTGAAATCGTTTTCGCTTTCTCCGGGAAAACCAACCATAATATCAGTGGTTAATGCAATACCCGGTATCTGCTCCCATACGTTCTGCAATAATTCTCTATAGTAGCGGCTATTATACCTTCTGTTCATGGCCTTTAATACCTGATCGCTTCCATTTTGCAGGGGAATATGCAGATGGCGGCATAATCTGTCTTCGGTAGCCAGGATTTCAATCAATGGCCGGCTTACTTCCATGGGTTCAATGGAGCTAAGTCGGATTCGGTACTCTCCTTTTATCTGCTCAAATATTTCCTTTATTAAGCGACTTAGATCCCAATCGGGAATATCATTAGCATAAAGACCTGTGTGTATTCCAGTTAACACCATTTCCCTATATCCCAATTCCAACATTTTTTCTATTTCCGCCAGCACCTGCAGCGGTTTTTTGCTGCGAACCGGCCCCCGGGCCTGAGGCACTATACAATAGGAGCAGTTGTTTTCACAACCATCCTGGATTTTAATAAAGCCGCGGGTCCTCTTATGGGGCCTGGAATAATTAACGCTTTTAAGACCGGAAGCACTATCAAAAAACCCCCGATAGACTCTGGCTGCATTGGATTGGGCAGCTAGATATTCCTCAATAAGGCTGGGCAGGTTTTCCTTTTGATCATTGCCTACCACCAGGTTGATACCTTCAATAGCTGCCAACTGCTCAGGATTTACTTGAGCCAGACAGCCTACAGCCGCGGTTACGGCCCCGGGATTCTGACGTATGGCTCGTCTAATAGCGGATCTGGACTTCCTGTCGCTGATATGGGTTACAGTACAGGTGTTGATGATATAAACATCAGCTTCCCGTTTAAAATCAACTACTTGGTAACCTCGCCCCATGAATTCTTCTTTCAATTGTTCAGTTTCTACCTGGTTGACTTTGCATCCCAGGGTATGAAATGCCACTCGCATTATATTCTACCTTTCTAAGGTCCGGGGACCGAATATGATAATAATTGGATATGCTGGGAACGGGCGCTCGCCCGCCGTCGAATGACCAGTAATCCCAGCGCGTATCCGTAGGGGCGAGCTGTGCTCGCCCGCTTATCCATTCGCTTCGCCGGAATATCGTAGCAGACTCGGGCGGGCGGTCGAAGACCGCCCCTACAATATCCCATCCTACGTTTTCAATTATTTTTCTGCAAGGTCATATTCGTACATTATGATGGCGGATGCTACCAAGCCGGCGGTTTCTGTGCGCAGGATCCGGGCCCCTAGAGAAGCAGTCTTTACTCCCTGCTTAAGAACTCTTTCTACTTCTGTTTCTGAAAAGCCACCTTCCGGACCTATTATCAGGAATAATCGGCCTTTAGCCAGGACTTCTGCTTTAATATTACTCAATACCTGACGCAGGCGATTGTTTTCTTCCTTCTCGTAAAACAGCAAGGCCGGAGCTTCCCCTATTTCCTCTAAAAGATCTTCCATTCCCACTACCGGTTTTATCTCTGGTATCAAGTTGCGCCGACACTGCTTGCAGGCTTCCCGAGCAATATGCTGCCAGCGTTTAAGCTTTTTCACGGAATTATCACCTTGTAGTCGAACCACGGTTCGCTCCGAGTCCAGGGGATAAATCTCGGCTACGCCAATTTCGCTAGCTTTTTGAATAATATTATCCATCTTATCCCCTTTAGCTATACCTTGAACCAGGCATAAACTGACAGGCATTTGTTCTTGATTGGATCTCTCTATTATTTGAGCTGCTAAACCATCTGTCCCCTCTTCCAGGAGCAGGGCCTGGTATTCATATCCACTGCCATCAAAAAGTATTACCTTGTCACCAGCTTTTAACCGGAGAACTCGCTGGATATGGCGTGCTTCCTCTTTATCAATTATGGCCACTTGGCCCTGGATTTTTTCAGGGGCCACAAAAAAACGGTGCAGATTAAACACCCTCTCTCCTGCCTGGGTAGAATTAACAATAAAACAGCTATGTTTAAGAAAATATCTTTTCCTATTGCTCGGGTTCAATCAATACTTAATTGCTCTTAATTGCTACTACACCCACCCAATCGGCATCGGTAAGTATTTTTTCTATAGCAAAGCCACAATTCCTCAAATGTCTTTCCACTCCCGGCCAGCGGCTATCCACTATGCCTGATCCAAAGAAATATCCTCCTGCCGGGAGTATTTCGGCTGCGCTGGGAATCAGCCTTTCTACTACCTCGGCAGTAATATTGGCCATTATTATCTGGGCGGTCATATTATTCATTTCTTCGGCTATATTACCTGCTCTGATATTGATAATGTCTTCCAGCCCGTTCAGAGCTATATTCTCCTTGGCCACCCTAACCGCCACTTCATCAATATCCATAGCTTCAACGGAGCTGGCTCCCAATTTGGCAGCGGCAATAGATAATATTCCCGAGCCGCATCCAGCATCTATTACCCTCTCGCCTCCTTTAATGTATTCATCGGCAAAAACCAGGCAAAAGCGAGTAGAGGCATGTATCCCGGTACCAAAAGCCATACCCGGATCAATTTCTATTACTATTTCATTTTCCTGGACCTGGTATTCTTCCCAGGATGGTTTAATTACCAGTCTTTCCCCCACTTTAAAGGTATGATAGTATTTTTTCCAGGAACTTTCCCAATCTTCATCTTTTACTTCATCTAGATAAACCCGGCATTTAATGCCAAAACTGGACTCAACGGTTTCCAGGCCTAGCTTGAGCTCATCCATAACTTGCTGCTCTACTGGGAAATAGCCTTTTACCACTACAAATTCATGCTTCAGGAAATCTGAGGAAACAGTTTTCGGATCCCAGGCATCCTTTTTAATATATTTTCTGGCTGCCTGAGGATCTTCAATAATAACACCACCTGATCCCAGGTGGTGGAAGATCCCGGCTATAGCTTCAACGCAGACTCCCTTTGTCAGTACACTTACTTCTTTCCAATTCATCCTAAAGCTCCTATCCCATAGCATCTTTAAATTTATCAAAAAAGCCCTTTTTGCCCGTTTTACTTTCTTCAGCATCCTCATAAAATGAAGCTAATAATTCCTTCTGTCGCTTGTTCAAACGGGTAGGTATAGCCACCTGAATGATAATCCTTAAATCTCCCTGGCGATGACCATTTAGATATGGTACCCCTTTATTCTTAATAGTAAGCACGGTACCTGGCTGGGTTCCTTCGGGAATGTGCAGATTGTGATTAGCCTCCCCCAGCAAAGGAACCACTATATCAGCACCCAAAGCAGCCTGCACAAAATTGATTTCCAGGTGTTTTATCAGGGTATAACCATCGCGCTGGAATTCCCCATGAGGTTTGACTACAATGGTAATATACAGGTCACCTGGAGGTCCTCCTCGTTGACCATGTTCCCCTTCCCCCTGTATCCGTAATCTGGATCCAGTATCAATACCGGCTGGTATACGCAAATTTATCCGCCGGGGTTTTCTCACCTGCCCACTGCCTTTACATGCAGTGCAAGGTTTTTCTATCACTCGCCCCTCACCCCGGCAGCGATTGCAGTTTTTGACGGTTTCAAAACGCCCGAAGGGGGTATTTTGAACTGTCCTTACCTGTCCGCTTCCTTTGCATTCAGGACAATCTTTCACTTTGGAGCCAGGCTCAGCTCCACTGCCACCGCATCTGTCACATTGTTCCACCCGGCTGATTTCTATCTCTTTTTCCAAACCAAATACCGCATCTTCAAACTCTATATCCAGCCGAATCTCTTTATCAGCACCTCTTCGAGGTGCATTTTTATTCCTGCGCCCGCTGCCACTGCTACCGAAAAACATATCAAATATATCGCCAAAACCACCTAAATCATTGGGGTCAAAGCCGCCGAAACCGCCAAATCCGCCTGCATTTTTGCTGGGGTCAAAAGCATCATAACCAAAGCGATCATAGGTTTCACGTTTCTGAGGATCACTTAATATTTCATAGGCTTCACTGATTTCTTTAAATTGTTCAGCTGCATTCTCTTCCCGATTAACATCAGGATGGTACTTCCTGGCCATTTTCCGGTAAGCCCGCTTGATATCTTCTGCAGTAGCGTTTCTGGATACCTGCAGGACCTCATATAGATCACGTCTAGAAGACATTCCCATCCACCTTCCTAGCCGGGTAAACCCGGAAGCAATTACTGCTCCCGGGTTTTAATAACTTTCCTTGTTTGTTGCTCCAGGTTTTAGAACCTGATTCTATATCAACTATCTTAATTGTTAAAGTTAACCCAGATACTAATTCTATTCTAATATTATACTCTGTAGCTCGAATATTTTACATAATAATTTTTCTATTTATCGTCATCAGCCACATCATAATCAGCATCAAATACATCTTCCCCATCGGCGCTTCCGGTGCCCTGGCCTCCTTGGGGGTTGGCCTGTTCATACAACTTACTGCTAATTTTATGGAAAACTTGGGTTAAGGCTTCGGTAGCTGATTTGATACTCTCTGTATCGTTTCCTTCCAGAGTCTTTTTCAATTCATCCCTAGCGCCTTCCAGTTCCTGTTTAAGCTGCTCCTCAATTTTATCTGCATTTTCCTTCAGGGTCTTGTCGCTCTGGTAGATCATGCTGTCGGCAGCATTTCTGGTTTCAATTTCCTCTAGCCTCTTTTCATCGTCGGCGGCGAATCTTTCAGCATCTTTTACCATCTGTTCAATGTCCTGGTCACTCAGTCCACTGGAAGAAGTGATGGTTATGGTCTGTTCTTTATTGGTAGCCAAGTCTTTGGCGGTAACATTAACAATTCCATTAACATCAATATCAAATTTGACCTCAATCTGAGGTACCCCTCGCGGAGCAGGAGGTATACCACTTAATTGAAAGCGTCCCAGGGTAACGTTACCATTAGCCATTTTTCTTTCTCCCTGCAGCACATGTACATCTACCGAGGGTTGATTATCAGCTGCAGTGGTAAATATCTGGCTCTTGGAGCTTGGTATAGTAGTATTTCTATCGATTATTTTAGTAAATACCCCACCCAGAGTTTCTATACCCAAAGATAAGGGAGTTACATCTAAAAGAACCACATCGGTTACCTCTCCGGACAAAACTCCAGCCTGTATTGCTGCCCCTATAGCCACTACTTCATCGGGATTGATTCCTTTAAATGCTTCCTTGCCAATAAAGTTTTTAACCGCATCCTGTACTGCCGGTATCCTTGTTGAGCCCCCTACCAGTATGATTTTATCGATCTGTTCGGTTTTTAAACCTGAATCTTTCATGGCCTGGCGAGTAGGTCCCATGGTCTTTTCTACCAAATCGGCAGTCATCTCGTCAAATCTGGCTCGAGTTAAAGTCCGCTCCAGGTGTAAGGGCCCCTCCTGGGTAGCTGTAATATAAGGTATGTTGATGTCAGTACTCAAAACCCCGGATAATTCATGTTTTGCTTTTTCAGCCGCTTCTTTCAGCCTATGCATGGCCATTTTGTCATTGCGTAAATCCACACCATTATCTTTCTTAAACTCATCTACCAGCCAGTTAATGATCTTGTCATCAAAATCATCTCCCCCCAAGCGGTTATTACCACTGGTAGCCTTAACTTCAAATACCCCGTCTCCGATTTCTAATATGGAAACATCGAAGGTGCCCCCACCCAAATCGAAGACCAGTATGGTCTGCATATTTTCTTTATCTAATCCATAAGCCAGAGCAGCTGCAGTAGGCTCATTTATTATCCGCAAAACCTCCAAGCCTGCTATTCTGCCCGCATCTTTAGTAGCCTGGCGCTGGGAATCGGTAAAATACGCCGGCACTGTTATTACCGCTTGGGTTATCTTTTCCCCCAAATAGGCCTCGGCATCAGCCTTCAGCTTTTGCAAAACCATAGCTGATATCTCCTGAGGTGAATATTTTTTCTCATCTATTTGTACACTATAATCAGTACCCATCTTCCTTTTTATGGATACAATAGTTCTGTCTGGATTAGTTATAGCCTGCCGCCTGGCTACTCTTCCTACCATTCTTTCTCCGGTTTTGGAAAAGCCCACTACTGAAGGAGTAGTTCTTTCTCCCTCAGCATTGGTTATAACTCGTGCTTCTTTACCTTCCATGATAGCAATACAAGAATTGGTTGTACCCAGATCTATTCCAACCACTTTGCTCATTACAACACCTCCAAAATATATCTACTTGTTTATTTATGAACTTATAGTATTATTTACTAACCTTTACCAGGCTAGGCCTGATCACTCGATCGTGCATAAGATATCCTTTTTGTAATTCCTCGATAACCGTGTTTTCAGGATATTGGCTGTTTGCTTCTACCGTCAGGGGTTGATGATACTGAGGATCAAAGGGTTGGCCCAATGCATCAAGAGCCTGGACTCCTTCCTGTTCCACTATTTCTTTCATCCGGCTCATTATCATTTCAACACCTTTAAGCAAGGCTTCTGGATTCTGCTCTGGACCAAACATGGATATGGCTCTATCCAAGTCATCTATAACCGCCAAAAGTTTTTTCACCAAAGGCAAGGATGCGAATTTAATGTATTCATCTCGTTCCCGCACTGCCCTTTTACGAGTATTATCAGCCTCAGCCAGAGCCCGGAGATAAAGATCATTGGCCTGCTTCAATTCTTCCTGCAGTTTATTGATTTGCTCCCTTAAAGCTTCGCTCTCATTAGATGTGGCTGCCTCAACACCCTCAGTGCCATTCTCCAGCCTTATTGATTCTTCCATATTTTTCTTCATATCTTCCATATTTACCACCTCAATTCAGAAAGGTCTTTAGGGCCGGCAGCAGTATAATTACCCGCTTCTTGTTGGTCAGATAGGCCCCAATAGCTACATTATATAAATAGGTACTAAAAATACTTTTTGTTGAGCACCTGATCCAGTATATTGCGCAGTGATTCTACTGTTCCAGCCGCCTTCCAGTATTCCATCCTAACTGGCCCAATAACCCCTATTTTCCCCATCTCGCCAAAGTTGTTATATCCGGCTACCACCAGGCTCATCTCCTTGATATCCTCGGCTTTGTTTTCATTACCAATAGTTATATTGACCTCTTCACTAACCGTATCCGGAAGAATCTGCTTTAGAAGAACATCTTCCTCCAGTATGGTCAATATCCGTTTTAACTTGTCCAGATCTTTAAACTCGGGTTCGTTTAAAATGTTCAAAGCACCGCTGATTACCACACTTTCATCCCGACAGCCCTGCATCATAATTTCTACTGCCTCCAGCACACTGTCAATAACTTTCCTGCGGTTTTTAAGCTCTTCTCTCAAAGCCTTAAGCTCATTGCGCCTAATTTCCTCCAGTTTGGTGCCAGATAAAACCCGAGTAAATGCTCGCCCTATCAATTGCAATTCCTCGGCGGAAACAGCGGGAGGGACATCTATTTTACGGTGCATTAAAACTCCAACATCAGTTACCACCAAAAGCATGGCAGTCCGATCGCTCATGGGGATAATTTGAATATTTTTAAACTCGCTTAATTTGATAGATGGAACGATAACAAAAGAGGCATAGTTGGTTATCTGTGACAAAAAACCGCCTACCCTGCCTACCACATCGCTCCATTCACCTATATTCTCATTTAGTATACGGTTCAATAAATCCAGTTCAGAATCATCCAGGGTTTCTTTTTGCATCATACAGTCTACATAATACCTAAAACCAACTTGGGAAGGAATTCGGCCCGCAGAGGTATGGGGCTGTTCCAGGTATCCCATTTCTTCCAGATCAGCCATTTCGTTTCTCACTGTAGCCGCACTTATCTTAAGATTATGTTTTTTCACTATCGATCTTGATCCTACTGGTTCTGCAGTATCCACATAATCTCGGATAATTGATTCCAATATTTGGCTTTTACGCTTATCCAAAGTCATAATTTCTCACCGCCTGTTAGCACTCTCATTGATTGAGTGCTAATGGGTATTAATTAAAAAATATCACCTGCAGTAAGTATTGTCAAGACTTTAAATCCGGCAGGAAGTGGCAAATAACTTGATTGCAAATGAAATAGGCTTTCTTGCTCAAGCGCAGATAGCCATTATCCACCTCTAATAAATCTCTGTTCATATATTCTTCTATTATATCTTTATAATAATCTAAAACATTTATTCCGTAGCTCTGAGTAAAGCGTTCCAGGTTTATTCCAGCACATAACCTCAGTCCCAAAACCATGGCATCAGCCACCAGCTCCTGGGCTTCCATGCATTCCAGTTCTTCCAGCTCCGGCTCCTGATCATTTTCCAAGCAAGTCAAGTATTGCAATAGATTCCTTTTATTCAGATAACGGCGATTTGCCTGAAAGCTAACCGCTCCCGGGCCTATCCCCACATACTCCATAGCTTTCCAGTAGCCCAGGTTGTGCTGACATTCATACCCGGGACGGGCAAAGTTGGATAGCTCGTATTGGACCAACCCTGCCTTTTCAATCAGCTGTATCGCTGCCTGATACATATCAGCTTCAGTATCTTCATCGCTTAATTGACAAAGGCCATCCTTTATATCACGGCTCAGAGGAGTTTCTTCATCCAGCTGCAGCAAATATACCGACAAATGAGCCGGTTCTAATTCCAGGGCTTGAGCCAGTGTTTCCTTCCACATGCCTATAGTTTGCCCCGGTATGCCATATATTAAATCCAGATTAAAATTGCTAAATCCGCTGTTTTTTATCAGCTCAATGCTTTGCCGAGCCTGCTGGGAGTTATGGGAACGCCCCAATATTTGCAAATCTTGGTCCTGGAAGCTCTGTACACCCAATGAAATCCGATTAAAACCAGCTTTTTGTAAGGATTGCAAAGCATTGCCATCCAGGCTGGTAGGGTTGGCCTCCAAAGATATCTCCGCCTTATTATCCAGCTCCAGGTTGAAGCTGATACTATTCATAATACTGGTTAAATCTGAGGCAGAAAGCAGGCTGGGAGTACCTCCACCCAGAAATACGGTTCGAATCCGCCTGTCTTCTATATCCCAGGCCCTCAGTGCCAATTCCTTCATCACTGCCCGAACATAGCGTTGCAGATTTCCAGGCCTGACCGGAAGCGAATAAAAGTCACAATAACTGCACTTTTTTAAACAAAAGGGTACATGCAAATATAAGCCTAAGCCTTGCTGTTCTCCCCATCCATTCATAATTAATACCTCATTAAGCTGTTAACAATTATAATAATAAGCAACCCCCTTTGCTTATGCCGGGGGCGGAGCTTGGGGTTTAGTTCTTTTCTATATCCATAACACTCATGAAAGCATCTTTGGGGACTTCAATCCGCCCAATCTGCTTCATTTTTTTCTTACCTTCTTTTTGTTTCTCCAGCAGTTTCTTTTTACGGGTAATGTCTCCCCCATAGCATTTAGCCAGAACATCTTTTCGCATAGCTTTGATACTCTCCCGGGCAATTACCTTGCTGCCAATAGCAGCTTGAATAACCACTTCATACATCTGCCGGGGAATGATCTTTCTAAGCCGCTGGCTTATGGATCGGGCTCTAACATAGGCGTTGTCCCGGTGAGTTATAAAGCTTAAAGCATCGATAATCTCACCATTGAGCATTACATCCAGCTTGACCAGATCAGAATTTTCATATCCGGCTAATTCATAATCCAGGGAAGCGTAACCCCTGGTTCTAGATTTCATTAGGTCGAAGAAATCATATAGAATTTCGGCTAAGGGTAATTTGTAAGTCATTATCACACGCTGGGCGGTAATGTATTCCAGGTTAAGATACACTCCCCGTTTTTCCTGACACAATTCCATAATAGTTCCTACAAACTCATGGGGAACCATAATAGTAGCCTTATAATAAGGTTCCATAACCCTTTCAATCTTCTGGGCCGGCGGCCAATGCGTGGGATTCTGAACATCCATCACACTACCATCAGTTAAACCAATCCGATAAACCACTACCGGAGCGGTGGCCATAAGGCTTAAATCATACTCACGCTCCAAGCGCTCCCGGACGATTTCCAGGTGCAAGAGTCCCAGGAATCCGCAACGAAATCCAAAGCCCAGGGCATCTGAACTCTCCGGTTCATAAAACAAAGAAGCATCATTTAGCTTGAGTTTATCCAGGGCATCCCTTAGCTTTTCGAAATCATTGTTTTCCAGGGGATAAAGCCCGCAGTAAACCATAGGTTTAACTTCCTGGTAACCAGGCAAAGGCTTGGGGGCTGAGTTTCTGGCCCCGGTTATAGTATCACCGACCCGGGTCTCCACTACGTTTTTAATCCCGCCCACCAGGTATCCAACTTCCCCTGCTTTTAAAACTTGGACCGGAGTCATGTAAGGATTAATAACTCCCAGTTCAATGACTTCATATTGTTTGCCGCTGGACATCATTTTAATCAGGTCACCCTTTTGCACCTGGCCATTAACCACTCTTATATAGGAAATAGCCCCTTGGTAGGAATCAAAGTAGGAATCAAAAATCAAGGCCTGTAAGGGTTCCTCTTCATCCCCCACCGGAGCTGGAATCTGCTTGACAATTGCTTCCAATACATCTTCGATACCCAGGCCCATTTTAGCGGAAATGGGAATAATCTCATTCTGGTCTATCCCTAAAACGTCCTCCATTTCCTGCTTGACTTTTTCCGGCTCGGCTCCAGGCAGGTCAATTTTGTTGACCGCTCCAATTATTTCCAGATTCAGGTCCATGGCCATATAAACATTGGCCAGGGTTTGAGCCTCAATGCCCTGGGAGGCATCTACAATCAACAAGGCCCCTTCGCAAGCGGCCAGGCTGCGAGATACCTCATAGGAAAAATCTACATGACCTGGGGTATCGATTAAATTGAGTATATATTCCTGCCCATCTCTGGCCTTGTATTTTAACCTGACCGGCTGAAGTTTGATGGTTATGCCTTTTTCCCGTTCCAGGTCCATTTTATCCAGGAATTGTTCCCGCATCTCTCTTTCGCTAAGAGCACCGGTAAACTGCAGCAAACGATCGGCCAGGGTTGATTTACCATGATCAATATGGGCTATTATACTAAAATTTCTTATTCTTTCCTGCAATATAAAACCTCCATAATATCGAGTGGCCGGCTACCCGGGTTATGTTTACCGCCGTTCTTAAAGCCCCTGGGTTTTCTCCAGCATATATAAACCTTACCAGATTATATCCCATAAGTTTGGTGCTATCAATCAAGCAAGAGGCAATTTTCTGCGCAGCAGATTAAGCAAGAGCTGGGTCTCTTCCAGCTTAAAAGGATAGATTAACAGCCCGTAAACCACTATGCCCACCATTACCGCCATGCTAGTCCCTACCAGGAGATTCAGCTTGTAGCTCAGATGCAATACCTCCAGAAGATAGAGCAGGGAATAACGAACTGCCACATACATAAGCAGGGAAGCCATCATTGAGATTACCAGGCTGCCTATTAACTGTCTTCCTCCTAGTTTACCAGTTTTAAATCGCAAAATAACTGCCAAGAGGAGAAAATTTACTATCCCGGCCAGGGAATAAGCCAAAGCTAAACCCCGGTGTTGATAGATGGGAGCCAAATGGCAGGCTAGGCCAATATTCACCGCTATCGTGATAAGGGCTGCCAGCATCGGGGTCCTGCTATCATGCAGGGCATAAAAGCTGCGGCTTAAGACCTGCATAGCAGAGTAGGCAAACAATCCTATACAATAGTATAGCAGGGCCTGATGGGTGGTGGCAGTCATCAAGGGCGTAAATTGCCCTTGTTCAAATAACAGTTTGATTAGTGCTTCCCCTATCGCTATTAACCCCAAGGAGGCGGGGATACTGACCAAAAATACTGCTCTTAAGCCCAAGCCGGTGCTCTGCTTAAAACCTTCCATTTGCCCCCGGGCGGCCAGTTCCGTAAGAGTGGGGAATAAGGCTACTGCAATGGAGGTGGCAAAAATGCCTATGGGCAGATTCATGATCTTCTGGGCCAGATTTAGGGAACTTATGCCTCCTGCACCCAAGGTAGAGGATATATTCTGGGTTACCAAGAGGTTTAATTGTATTACCCCCAAGCCTATTAATACCGGCAGCATCAGCAATAGTATCTGTCTGAAACCCTTATCCCGGTAGTCCAGAGAAAAATGATACTTTATACCTATCCGGCGGAGAGCAGGTATCTGCACCACAAAATTAAAGGCCGCACCTATGACCACCCCATAAGAGAAAGCTGCAATGCCCAAAGAATTGACCAGGGTCACCCCCATCACTATTATAAGCAGATTATAAACCAGACTGCCCAAGGCTGGAGCAGCAAAATTGTGATAGGAATTCAGCACTCCCATGGCAAAACCATTCAAGCTCATAAAAAAAGTCTGAATAAACATAATATGAGTAAGATGTACAGCCAATCTTAAATATTCCGGGGGTAAACCTGGTGCCAGCAGTTTTATTAAGGGAAGAGTATAGATATAGGCCAGGATTAGCAAGCAAGCCAGCCCAATCATAGAATAGTTGAATACTATGCTGGCCGATTTCCAGGCCTGGGCTTCTTTTCCGGTAGCCAGACCAGCCGAAAAGACTGGTATAAAAGCTGAACTCAAAGCTCCTCCTACCAACAGCAGGTATAGTATATCGGGAAGGGAAAAAGCCGCACGGTATGCATCTGTCATATAGTTTTGCCCGAACATGGTATATAGGGCAACTTCCCTGCCATATCCAAGAATTCTGGACACAGCTATGGTAGCCATCATCAACAATGCTGCTTTGGCTACCCTTTGACCTGCTGGGTTCAATTTCTCATCCCCGTTTCTGATTAAGCTTGTTATTATTTGTGTTAAGTCTCACTTAATACTGCGGGCGACCACAGGTCGCCACTACGGTGGTCAGGTCAGATCAATCTGTCTGCAAGTGAGTAACAAAATTGGCTTCTATAATATGGGTTAATTATACTCGATAATTTGAAATCTCTATAGGTAGCTGCCTTAAACCAATATTATATAAGATAATATTTACTCCCGCGGAAGGCGGCAGCACAATAATAATACGGACAATAAAAAAAGCTGGGCTTTTTCAGCCATCAGCCTTTCTGGTATTATAATCCTCAGATGGAGGGCACCACTGCCTTGAGTATCTGACCTATACTGTAAAGATAATCTTTGATTTGCAGGCCTAAATCCTTTATATAGCCGGTGCAATTGGCCACCGGTTCCAAATACTGATATTCCTCTCCCAAAAACTGCAAGTGCAGGTCGTTACCTTCTAATTTTACCGCTAACACCGCTTTGCGTTCTTCTCCCGTCAGCTGGCTAATTCCTGCATTACTTATGTTTAAAGCGCTTATAACTAAGATAATCATGGCCAGCACTGTTATATTGATACTTATACTGCGCAATTATCTCACTTCTTTCTCCAGCACTTCTACCAATACATTTGTAAATAGTTCCCCCGCATATTGGGCTTCTTCCCAACTGTTATAATCACTTCCCATCTCCAGCAGTAAGGCATGACGGTGGTATTCTTGGTTATAAGTTCCGGCTTTGGTTCTCACTCCCTTGATCAGGCCCGGATACATTAGCTGGCCCTGCTGATAGATCTTCTGGGCAAAAGCCAGGTTTTCTTTCCAATGTGGATGGTCTTTGCGTTCATCGCTGCCAACTACAATTAGTATAACCGCACTTTTTCGGCCATTTACTTTAATTGTAGCGGCTTGGGTAGAACCCGGAATGCTATCCCGATGCACATCAAATAAGGCCAGTATTCCTTCATCATCCACCAACTTTTTAACCGTGTTGCGAGAATTAGTATAGCTTTGGTTGTATTCCGGCCAATCATGAATAGTGTCTATATGCTCAGCCTTTAATCCCTTCTTATTCAGCAGAGCCGCCATACTAACAGCCACCTCATTAACCAATCCCCTTCGGTCTTTGAGCCGGGCCTGCCCCGAATCAGGAATATAGGTTTCAGTGCTATGAGTACAATAAAAAAATATGCCCTGGTCCTTGGCCCTTTCCAGCAATTCCGGCGCAGCTTTCTCTTCTGCCTCTAACCTGATAGCCGGAAGCTGAATATCCTTCCCATCCCTATAATCCTTACTTGGCCTGGCCAGTGCTTCCTCACTGCTGTCTTTGCTATAAGCTAGGGCGTTTATGCTGCTGGTAAACATATTTTTGGCAAACTGCCTTCCCAGATGAGCTCGAGACAGGTATTCAATATCAGTATCCCCAGCCATGGCACAATTTACACTGCCAATTAAGCTCTGGGCCAATCTCTCATTTATTCTTATCCTAAAAAGAGATTCTTCTTGATGCAACAGGCTGGGTATAGACCAGGCGGCCTGATTCTGCTGGCTCCAATCCAGGCTCCAGCCTATTAAAATGGCCGCCACAAATAGCTGCAACAAAAATATGTTTTTAAGATATAAGGTAAAATTTCGTCTGTGCATCCTGTCCACCTCACCTGCAATATGTTACAATCTATGTTGCAGCTTGATAATTAGAACTGTTTTCTACCAGCAAACGGCCTTATCAACCCCCATGATCAGGGAACACAACCTAGCATGAAACTTTTAGACTATACCGGAAACTGGCGGTCAAAGAACGCCCCTACAATTATTTGGCGATTAGAAACACTAGTAATTCGCGATATACTATTTTCGTGTAAAGCTTTTTATCAGGGCTAGCCACACCTTAAAAGCAGCAAAAAACTATCTTTTTATCTTGCATTTGGCAAAAGGTAGTGCTATAGTAATCCTGTTAGCTTAAAATACTTAAGGAGGTGAATTTGTGGCAAAAAGCAAAACCCCAGCTAAAAGAGCAAGAAGGGCCGAAGCCAACCGGCTTAGAAACAAATCCTATAAAAGCAGGCTCAAAAGTGCTATTAATAAATATGAATCATTACTAGCAACAGCAGATGCCGAAGCCGCACAGGGTAGTTTGTTACAAGTAACCTCCCTGATCGATAAAAGTGTTGGCAAAGGCATAATGCACAAAAACACTGCAGCCCGCAAGAAATCAGCCCTAACTCGAAAGTATAATGCATTGGCAAAATAATCAAGATAATAATGAACCTGCCTTTTGGGGCAGGTTTTTTATATTATATTGGGTCGAGTAGGTGTATGGGCCACCTGCGGTGACCGGCCTCAACCCTTATCTAACAACTAGGAGATTGTGGATCACATGCCGTTTTATCCAATAGTGGATGCGCCAGTTATTACGATTTACATAATAATTATAATTGGCGAATACCTTATTATTCCAAACTATATACATGTGATTATGGATTAAGTGGGCCAGACTCCGAAAAATATTGTACAGCTTACAAAGCGCCTCACTTGATGCTGTTTTTTGATATTTTAAGGGCTGGAGGCTGATTTGTGGCCCTGTAATAGTGCGCCATCTTCCACTTTGGAGACCCAGCTTGCACTTTTTAAGAATATTCAGACAGTCTGGGGAGGTCAAAGACCACCCCTACAATTATTTACCGCTTCTTTACTTTACGTACCTGCCTGGTCCCGGGATTGGTTGCATATCTCGATGATCAATGATTCCAGGAGAAATCCGGCATCCTGAGAAGTATTCTTTATTTTCCAGTCAATATCTAAACACAAGGCAAAAAAGCGCCGGATTTCTTCCCAAGTGAAATGGCGTCCCGAATCCCTAAATTTCCTTACCATGAAGTCCTTCATACCAGTTATATCAGCAATTTGTTTATTGGAAAAGCCTTTTTCACTGTAGTCTTTTATGCGAGTCATACTGGCCAACTGTCTTACCGTCAAGTTTAAAAAAAGCAACGGGTGTTCCCCCTGCTCCAGCAATTGATGAAATGCTTGCATGCCACCATTTAAATCTCTCCTTAGCAAGGCATCAGTTAATTTAAATACTTTTATTTCATCTCTAATATCCAGTTCCTGCTCCAAATCATGATCCTCAATGGTCCTGCCCTCTACCTGCAAAGAGAGTTTCTCAATCAAATTAAACAAATAGTACATATCCTGACCGCTGCTTTGCAGTCGCTTTACTACTTGGCTAGTACAGCTCCGGCCTCTTTGCTTGAATTGTTCCATTATCCACCTGCCCAAAATTTTCTTATCCGGAGTATTGCATTCTATTATCCCGGCTTCCTTATTCAAGCGCTTAAGCAAGGAATTGGTTTTTTCCATCTCCATGGTGGTTAAAACCAGGGTTTGGCCAGGGGTAGCACCATCCAGGTAATCATTTACCGCCTTGATATAATCTTCACTCTTATTCCCTCGTTTTTTGCCTTTTCCCAGCCAATAAGGCCGTTTTATTATGGCTACCCGATGCAGAGTAAACAGAGGACTGAACTCCAACTGTTCTCTCAATTCCCGGGCAGTAAGTTCATCGCCGTCCAGGTACAGGAGTTCAGAATCTTCGCCCATCTCTTCCCTCAATTGCCTGGTAATCCTATCAATCTCTTGATCGATCAAGAATGCTTCTTTTCCCCAAATTAAATAGAGATTGCTTTCCATATACTATCTCCCGTTCAGATTCTATCTATCATTATAGCAGTTAGGCATACAGAGTTAACATAGTCCCAGCATTAAAATGACCCACAAGCTATGTGATCGACAATATCGGTACCCATCATATGATCCACAGCCTGAATACATGGTATGTCGGGGACCTGTCGCCCGCAAGGTGATGTCTACACTTCGTAACTTTGGGATAAATATGTAATTACTGGCGGTCAAAGACCGCCCCTACAATTGGATAAACGGTATGTCATGGTCAATATGAAGACAGGGTGCGTACAACCCAGCAATACCCATACAGGTATATACCGCAAACATAGTGGTACAGGGCTGTAGGGGCGACCTGTGGTCGCCAGCCGCTGATCTAGATTATAACATTGCGGCCTGTAGGGAACCTAACTTTCTTCAATACTTAAGGCCTGCTACTGCTTGAGATATTAATTAGGGGGCAGTATATGCTATAATCTAGGGCGATAGTATATTTAAACCAAGCTTGTAATAATCTATTAAATGGGGGTCCTGTTAATCGGGAGGTGTGTTATGGATGGAAAGCTATGATGTGATCATTATCGGGGCTGGTCCGGCAGGTATTTTTGCCGCCTTGGAAATAAGCCAAAAAAGTTCTCTAAAGGTGCTAATACTGGAAAAAGGCCGCAAGGTGGATAAAAGAAATTGCCTGATTGGAGACCAATCCGCTACCTGCGTCAATTGTCAACCCTGTTCTATTATGTGTGGTTGGGGAGGGGCCGGGGCTTTTTCCGATGGCAAATTAACTCTAACCACTGAATTTGGGGGTTGGCTGCAAGATTACATCGGTAAGGAAAAACTGCAATCCCTAATTGATTATGCTGATAGTATATATGTTAAATATGGGGCACCAGATCGGGTTTTTGGTCTGGATAGTGAGAAGATAGAGGATCTTAAAATCAGATCGGCCCGGGCCGGTTTAAAGCTAGTGCCAGCCAAAATAAGACATATGGGTACTGAAAATACCATAAAAGTGTTAAAGAATATCTATGATGATCTTAAAACTAAACAGTCTATCCAAACCATGGAAGTAGTAGAGGAAATAATGGTTGAGCAAGGCCGTGTGCAAGGAGTTAGGACCAACCATGACAGCTATTATGCTCCTATTATTATTGCCGCCCCGGGCCGGGATGGAGCCCAGTGGTTTGCTGAACAGGCCAAATCATTGGGTATTGTTATGCGCAATAACCAGGTGGACATTGGAGTTAGAGTAGAAGTCCCAGCCGTCACCATGCAAGAATATACCGATAATATCTGGGAACCCAAAATCATATTTAATACTCGTGAATTTGACGACGTGGTCAGAACCTTTTGCGTAAATCCCAATGGAGAGGTGGTAATGGAAAACACCAACGGCATTATTACGGTTAATGGGCACTCTTATGCCCAGAGCAAAAGCAGTAACACCAATTTTGCCCTTTTAATGAGTCAGGAATTCACTCAGCCCTTTAATCGCCCCATATTATACGGCCGGCGTATTGCCAGCTTGGCCAATATGTTAAGCGGTTCTATCATAGTGCAGCGTTATGGTGATTTGAAAAGGGGACGCCGTTCCACCCCTTCCCGCCTTGATAAAGGCCTGGTGGAACCCACCCTTAAGGGCGCGGTACCCGGAGACTTGTCCCTGGTACTCCCCCATCGCTTCATGGTGGGCATCAAAGAGTGTCTGGAAGCCCTGGACAAAGCCATGCCCGGGGTAGCCTCCGACCATACCCTTCTATACGGCATAGAGGCCAAATTCTACTCAGCCCGGCCCAGTCTCAGCAAATCTTTACAGACTGATATTGAGGGCTTGTGGGCCATAGGTGACGGAGCCGGGGTTACCCGGGGATTGATACAAGCCAGCGCCTCAGGGGTTATCGCCGCGGAGGAGATATTAAAAAATGCTTAGAGTGGGAAAGGCACGATAAATATGAAGAAATTAAGCGAAGAGGTATTATTCAAGGGCAATTGGATTACCTTAAAGTCCTTGAGCTTATGCGGATCAGATGGGCAAGTCTTTCAATGGGAATGTGTTGAGCGAAAAAATCGGCAGAACGGCATGGTCATCGTAGCCCGGCTCATGCCGTCCCAAAGGGTGATTCTGATCAAGCAATATCGCCCGGCTATCAGTAACTATATCATCGGATTTCCAGCCGGGATGGCAGACTCCGATGACATTGAAAGGGAAGCTTTAAGAGAACTACAGGAAGAAACTGGGTTTACCGGGCGCATAACCGGGATCAGCCCCCCTCTTAAAAGCAATCCGGCCTTTCTAAATGATTATGTCTATATTGTAAAAGCAGAAATCGATGAAACAGCCGCCTTCAATCTTAAACCGGTTCAGAACCTGGGCACAGGGGAAGATATAGAAGTTTTACCAGTGAAAGAAAGCGAACTGCCTTCTTTCCTGCAGGAACAACATACCAGGGGCCTGGAAATCGGTATCGGCCCCTGGTATGTATTCTGCAGCCAATAAGGGTCTGAGGATCTGTGACACGTGTCGCAGACCTGCTTACAGGTCCCTTTTTTCAAAATGGTGAACTGCGGCCGTTAACCATATTCCCAGGTAAACTATAGTATAAACAAGGATCAAGATACTGGGAGTAGCTCATCCCCGACATCCTCATCTTGAGCAATACCTGGTCTTTCCATCTCAAGCGTCCCAGCACATCCTGCACTTCAATGCGCAGCATATCTATACTGTCAGCGTTTTTTACATCCAGATACCCCTGCTGCAGCTTGGATTCCATACCAGCCCGAATCTGATGCTGCCGGAAATCGCTATAGACTAGGTTGCTGAGAACCTTTTTCAACCAAGCCCGAGGATTACTTATCTCCTTATGGTGCTTTTTATTACATCCAAAAATATTTTTTTAACAATATCATCGCGTAATGAATAAGAAAACCAGCTTATGGTACTATGTTTTATAGTACCACTGTTATATAAATGGAACCAATGGGATAATACTCGAGGTATAAGGGAGGCTAAGATGGAACTAAAGAAGATTAACGGTAATACCTATTATATACCCGGACCAACCAATATAGGTTTATTCCAATTCAAGGACAAATACTCTTTATTAGTTGATACCGGCAGTGACAATAGTGAAGCGCGGAAGATAAGCAATATGTTGAACTCCCTGGGGATATCCATAAAATATGTGCTCAACAGTCATGAGCATTCGGATCACTGGGGCGGCAACCTGTATATAAAGGACAATTACCCTGGCAGCGTTTTTTATACTTCCTCCGAGGCAGCACTGTTTATTGAAAACCCTTACCTTTTTCCCCTGTACATTTATGGAGGTCAGCCCCTGCAGGAGCTCTCCCGAGACTATGTCAGGAGCAAACAAATGCGTTTGGACTATCTGCTGGAAGCAGGAATAGAAAAGATAAACGGGGAGAAATTCGATATCATTGCCCTGCCTGGTCATGCCCGGGGACAAATCGGAGTAGCCACCCGGGATAATGTCTGTTTCATTGGAGATGCCCTTTTTAGCCCGGAAATAATTCAGAAATATTCCGTTCCCTTTATAATGGATATTGCTTCCCAATTAAATACCTATGAGCTCATTTCCAGTTTACACTATGACTATTATGTGTTGGGCCATGCTGATCAGATATATAAGGGAGAAGAGATGCCTGCTTTAATTGAGCTTAATCGAAGGACCCTGAATGCTTATCTGGACTTGTGCCTGAATCTGGTGGATCAACCCAAAAGCCGGGAAGATTTGTTGGAAGAAATCATCATTCTGGAGGATCTTTCTGTAGATTTGAATGAATATTACCTATTAAGTTCTACCTTGGCCTCCCTGCTAAGCTATCTTCACCATAGGGGAGCTTTAAAGTATCAAATTGAAAATGGACGAGTTTACTTCTATAAATAGGATCGTCTTTAGCTTAGTGTTAACCCCCCAGCTTATCAACCCCATAATCAGGGAGTACAAGCAAGTATGAAAATTTATGGCTATGCACGACGGGCGGTCAAAGACCGCCCCTACACGTATTTGGCGATTGGAAACACTGGGTGAATTGGGATAAACCATTTTCTTGTAATCTTAATCGGGATAGACAAATCCTCATATTATTATGCTTATCGCCATTTCAACCAGGTATATAGACGCTGAAAAAAGTATAGCCAGCCCAATTGGGTGAAAAGAGGTAGTCTGCCAGGCCGGTTCTGCAGCTGTTGCCACAGGTGTACGAAAATAAAGAAAGCCAGTATAGCAGCCAGGAGTTCAGATATGGAAAATGCCAGCCAGACCCCGTTAAGACCCAGCTGAGGCGGTAAGATTATTAACAGGGGCAGGAAGAATCCCAGCTGTCGGCAGAGAGATAGAAACATAGCGGTAAATCCCCGGCCTACCCCTTGTAACACTGTATTTAGTATTAATACCGGTCCGATCAGGGGTATGAAAACCGTGGCTAAACGCATGCAGTTTACTCCAAGAATGGTAAGGGCCGGATCATGGGAAAAGTACTGTATTATGGATAGGGGATGAAACTGCATAATATACCAGGCTGCTGACATGAAAACAAAGGCAGTCAACGAGGCTTTTATAATAGTCTCCTTAACTCGTTCATGATTTCCGGCTCCAAAGGCAAAAGCTGCTATGGGCATAGCCGCTTGCACCAGTCCAAAAACCGGCATATACATCATAGACCTTATACGCAAAAATATTCCCAAGGCAGCTACTGCAGTAAAACTGAACCCAGCCAGAATTCGATTCATATAACCCATCACCAGCACACCAGCCAGTTCCATAACCAGGGTGGGAAATCCTACTTTATATATAGCCAGCAGAACCCTGCTGCTAGGATCAAAATTGGCCCAGGACCAGCTCAAAAAATGCTTCTTCTGAATTACCAGAATTCCCGCCAGGGCGGTAGCCAAAACCTGGGCCAGCACACCAGCCAAAGCTGCACCATTAAGTCCCATAGCCTTCACCGGCCCTATCCCGAAAATAAATATAGGATCTAATATCACATTACTTATAATGCCCGCTAGAGATATCAGCACTGGTAACAGGGTGTTTCCTTCCCCCTGTATAACGCTGCACAGAATTATGGGTACAAAGGTGAATACAGCTCCTATCAGCAATATCTGCATATAGCCTTTGCTCATCAGTAGTATTTGGCTGGAACATCCAAAGCAGTATAGCAACTCATCGATATAGGCCAAACCCAGCAAAGGCAATAGCACCCCGTAGATTATGCTCAAACCCAAACCATGCCAGGCGCTGTTATCAGCATAGGCTCTTTGACCTCTGCCCAAGGCTCGACCAATAAGGGAGGTAACACCTACCCCGGTAGCTGAAGCCATAGATGTAATCAGTACCTGTACCGGAATCACCAGGGTTAAGGCCGCCAAATGGTCCGGGCCTAGCCTAGCCACAAACCAGGTATCGGCCAAACTAAACATGGAGAAAAGAATCATTCCAAGCATAGCCGGAAGTGACAGCCTGGCCAGTAGATAAGCTACTCCCTGGTTCAACATAGTATTATCAGCGGAATAATCCCTTTTGATGTATATCCTCTCCCCTCTGAATAAAGCTATGTTTAATGAATTAGCAATAGTATGTTTTAATTAGGTAAGGTAGAATTTACCTAAAAGCAATTTAATAATCCGGGGAGGATGATCCATGTCCTTATTAATTAAAAATGGCACCCTAGTCACCATGAATTGCACCGGAGAGGTAATAAAAGCAGATATATTGGTGCAGCAGGATCGCATAGTGGAAATAGCACCTCATATAGATCGAACCGCCCAGCAAACCCTTGATGCCACTGATATGCTGGTAATTCCCGGCCTGATTCAAAGCCATGTCCATCTCTGCCAGGCCCTTTTCCGGGGCTGTGCCGATGATATGGAGCTCTTGGATTGGTTGAAACTTCGCATCTGGCCCCTGGAAGGAAGCCATGATGCCGATTCCCTTTATTATTCGGCTTTGCTGGGATGCGCTGAATGCTTACGGTCAGGCACTACTGCCATTATCGACATGGGAACCGTTCACCATACGGAATCCATATTTCATGCCGTTCAGCGAGCAGGAATACGTTATCTAGGAGGAAAATGCCTGATGGATACCGGGAATCAGATTCCAGCCACCCTGATGGACAATAGCGATAATGCCATCAACGAGAGCATGGACCTGTATCAAAGCTGGAATGGGCAGAGTGAAGGAAGAATAACCTATGCTTTATGCCCTCGCTTTGTCCTTTCCTGCAGCGAAAGCTTGCTGAAGCAAATACAGCAGTTATCAGCACATTACCAAATTCACATACACAGCCATGCCTCGGAAAACCGGGAAGAGGTAAAGGCGGTGCAGCAGATAAGCGGAATGAGAAATATTGCTTACCTGGATAAATTGGGTATGTGCAGCGACAAGCTGATTCTGGCCCACTGCATTCACCTGGATGAAAAAGAAAAAGAGATACTATGCCGCAGTAAAACCAATATAATACACTGCCCCACGGCCAATTTGAAACTGGCTTCCGGTATAGCTAGGATACCAGAACTCTTGGCCGGAGGAGCCAGCATAGCCCTGGGATCTGATGGTCCTCCCTGTAACAACAATCTGGATCTTTTTCAGGAGATGCGTCTGGCTTCCCTTATTCAGAAACCTGAACATGGTCCCACTAGCATGCCGGCAGAATCTGTTTTCGAACTAGCTACCAGAGGCGGGGCCCGGGCCATGGGATTGGAAAAAGAAATCGGGAGTCTGGAAAGGGGTAAAAAGGCTGATATAGTACTGGTAAAGCTAGGGGGCTGGCATACTCAGCCCCTGGATGCCGCTCGGGTCTATACCCAGTTGGTGTACCAAGCCCGGTCAGCTGATGTATGCTGCACCATAGTAGATGGAAAGGTTCTAATGCTTAATGGCCACTTGACCACTATTGACGAAAGGGAACTGGTAACAGGAGTGAAAGATTCCTTTTCCCGCCTTGCCCGCAGAAGCGGTATCAATTAAGGTTACCAATCAAGGCACCTGTCCTTTTGATTGCTTAAAGCATTCGATGGCCAGACTACGGCCATCACTTTCCATGGTAATGGCACCGTTATGGTCAGTGCGCAGCAGCAGTATATTATCTTGCTCCAGGCAGTCCAACACTTCCTGGTTGGGGTGTCCATAGCTATTGTTCTGGCCTACTGATATCACTGCTGCATATGGTTTTATTTCTTTATAGAAAAACGGAGACAAAGAACTGCGGCTTCCATGATGAGGCACTTTAAAAACCAGAGTGGTTTCGATAGCACTGGATTGAGCTATATACTCCAGTCCCTGGCTATCCAAATCTCCTAGTAGAAGCAATGAAAACCTGCCATATTCACATCTTAAGACCAGGGAATGCTGGTTATAGTCTGGACTTTTAAGATCCGAAGGCGGGAAGAGAACTTCCATTTGCAGCCCGGCTTCGATATTAATATCTTGTCCTTCCGCCACCCCTAATACTGCCGCTCTTTGCTGGAGCGCAATTTCCTTAAGTTGGTGGTATTCCTCAACCTGAAGTAGGGTGGCTGGTACCAATGCATATCTAAAAGGCATTTGCCCCGCAGTCTCCAAGAGACCCAATAAGTGGTCACTGTCAGGATGGCTGTTTATTATCATGTATATTTCCCGAATACCTCGGTAGTGCAGATAAGGAAGAACTTTTTTCCGGCCTACCGGATAAAAATGACTGCCTCCCCCATCGATGAGTATAAATTTACCTCGGGGGGTTTTAATCAATACACAGTCCCCCTGACCCACATCTAAAAACACAATTTCCAGGATCCCATATTTATATAAAGAGGCGGGCCAAAGGATGATGAGCAGAGAAACTAGCAGCAGCACTGCCATACTAAATCTCCAGCGACGAGGCCATGCATAGTACCAAGCAGCCATGAGCAACAGCAATGCTCCATAGTAAACAGCAATGGTAGAGTTTCCTGGGTTTTTAACCCAAAGGTAGCTACCGGGCAGCTGGCTCAGCAATACCGTCAGTGCATTCAATATTTCCAGCATAAATCCGGCTGGATACAAGAAAAGTGCAGCCAGGGAAGGCAGGAAAACCAGCAATAGAGCGGCAAAACCGCAAAGCACAATGCCCCCGACCAGGTAGCTAATTATAATATTGCAGAATAACCCGATGGGACTAAAAAGATTGAAGTAATAGGCTATCAATGGCACTACTGCCAATTGGGCACAAAATGGAATCAGTACCAGGTCCCATATTCGCTTTTGATACTTAAAATATTCCTTCAAAGTGGGAAATAAACCAACCAGCCCCCAGGTGGCCATAAAAGAAAGCTGAAAGGAAATAGTGAATAAGGCATAGGGATCCAGCAAGACAATAATCATTCCCGCCAGTCCCAGAGAATTGCCCAGCCCCCCCTGCCGTCCCTGATACTTGGCCAGTACAGCCAAAATGGCCATAATTACCGCTCGCTGAACTGAAATAGGCCACCCAATCAGGCTGCCATAGGCCAACAAGGCGATGCTTATAAAAAACAAGCGGGTCCCGGGGGTGGGAGCCAGCAATGAAAAAAGGTAGTAAAATAAGATGAGCAAAAATCCTACATGCAGGCCGCTGACCGCAAAAATATGCACTATGCCTGTTTTTTGATAGATCTCATATTGATCGGCCTCTATATTTTCCTTGGCTCCCAGCAGCATGCCCTGCAGCAAGTCAGCTTGAGCTGAGGGCAGTATGTCATAGAAAACTGTTTCTATTTGCTCTCGATATAGGTTCAATTGCCGCTGTATTCCATGATCTGATTTGGTGATCTTTATATCTGCCGGTTTTTCAATATACATAAGATAATATATTTGCTGATGCCTTAGGTAGCTGACATAGTCGAATTCCCCCGGGTTGCCGGCGGGATCCGGAAATTTCAATTCACCTTGCAGTCTTACTTGCTGGCCCCGCTGCAGATCAGCCTCAAAGTCAGCATAGACCTGTACATACCTGAGCCAGGAGCATTTTTCCTTGGTCTTTATCTTAAACCTGCTACTCCCTTCCGACTGAACCGGATAATCTATAATAAGGCCTTGTATTACTCTTTCACCTATATCCGCTGCCTCAGGTCTTTCCCCTTCCCTAAGCTGAAAATAAGCCGCTCCCAAGAACAGGGCTATAATAATAATCACCGTTTCCCGGCCTTTATCAGCAAAACGCCAGGAATATAATAGCATGAGCCCCAAGGAGAGCAATAAGCCGTACCACCATCCATGGTAGGAGACAATAATGCCGCTTGAAAAGGAAACAAAAACTGCTATCCACCTGACTAGCATAAAGAGCCCACCATTGGATCATTTCTGGTCTGCAGACCAATTATTATCTGACACATATACAGTCCTTGATATCGTTATATTTTTTATCACCTATTCCGCTGACCTGCTGCAGGTCTTCTATATTCTGGAAAGGTCCCTGAGCGGCGCGATAATCCACTATACGTTGGGCCAATACCGGTCCGATGCCGCTGAGCTTGCTGGCCATTTCCTCGGCGCTGGCCTGGTTTATATTAACCTTGCTACTGGCGGTATTCATGGGAGAAATGGCTGTAACGCCAGCCATTTCAACATCACCCACCGCAGGCACTACAATGGTTTCTCCATCAATCAATTCCCTGGCCATACCCAGATATCTTAGTTCTGCTGCTTCCAGGGCTACAGCCATTTCCAACACCTGATGCAGACGAGAACCCGGCTCAAGCTGGTAGATGCCCGGATGCTCCACTTCCCCGCAAACGTATACCTGGATTAAGCTCTCCTGTTCCTGGGCTTGGTTTTCAGGAGCTGTATTTTTGGAATCCAGCTCTTCTATAAGGATCTGTTCCTCCTGCCTCTTGCTGTCCTTATAGGACTGATATTTTATTCCTGCTGCAAAAGCCAGTAAAACTATGATAGCTATGGCCGCCAGCCAGCGTCGATCCACATTTATCCCCACATTCATCACCTTAATACAAATTTTACCTCAATTGTTAATTATTATATAATATTTTCGCTCAGCTGTGCCACACAAATGTATCACCTATGGGATGAACTCCATTGACCTTGGTAGGATATCTGCAGCGTAACAAAAAGGAGCGCCTCACTTATAAAAAAATAAATAAGTAAAGATAATAGAATTATTAGGTTGCATTTACAAACATTTTTAATTATAATAATTTTCAGTCGTTCAATTATATAGGCGAAGCATTGAACCGGAGTAGTAGATGGGTGATATTCAGAGAATCGTCGGATGGTGCGAGACGATATAAAGGCCTGTCGAACTCACCGGCGAGCTTCACAGGTGATATTCAGCCTGTGACGGTAAATACCGTTATAATATCGAGTGGACATGACGTGGGGCTATGGCGCAGTTGGGAGCGCGCTTGAATGGCATTCAAGAGGTCGTGGGTTCGAATCCCACTAGCTCCACCATTATTGTATCTGTCAATAAGGGTGGTACCGCGGGAAAACATCTCTCGTCCCTTACCGGGGATGAGTTTTTTTATTTTCTGATATTTTAACAAGGAGGAAAATATGAACAAGAAGTATGATCACCATGTTATTGAAAGAAAATGGCAGGAATACTGGGAAGAAAACCAGTTCTTTAAGGTCATTGAAGATCCCGAGAAGCCAAAATACTATGACCTTGAAATGTTTCCTTACCCCTCCGGCAACCTGCATATGGGACATGTACGCAATTATGCCATAGGTGATGTAGTGGCCCGTTTTAAAAGTATGAATGGCTATAATGTTCTGCACCCTATGGGCTGGGATGCTTTTGGACTTCCGGCTGAAAACGCCGCCATTAAAAATGCTACCCATCCTTCTATCTGGACCAATGCCAATATTGCAAACATGAAACAGCAGTTAAAAACCATGGGCATCAGCTACGATTGGGATCGGGAGCTGGCTACTTGCAAGCCTGATTATTATAAATTTACCCAGTGGATGTTTGTGAAACTCTATGAAAACGGCCTGGCTTACAAGAAAAAGTCAGCGGTTAATTGGTGTCCCTCCTGTCAGACCGTCTTGGCCAATGAGCAGGTAGTGGATGGAGCTTGTGAACGCTGTGAAGCTGAAGTGGAAAAAAAGCAACTGGAGCAATGGTTCTTTAAAATAACTGATTATGCCCAAAGACTTTTGGATGATTTGGAGCAACTGCCCGGCTGGCCGGAAAAAGTTAAAACCATGCAGAGAAACTGGATCGGCCGTAGTGAAGGCTGCCAGTTCTCCATGCCCATTGAAGGCCTTAACCAATCCATGACGGTTTTTACCACTCGCCCGGACACGGTATTTGGCGTTACCTACATGGTTCTGGCCCCGGAACACCCACTGGTGGAGGTAATTTCTCAAGGCAAAGCCGAAGCAGCAGCAGTAAAAAAATTCGCGGGAAGTATGAAAAGCGTATCAGAACTGACTCGAACCGCCAATGAAACTGAAAAAGAAGGGGTGTTTACCGGCGCTTATGCCCTTAACCCTATGAACGGAGAAAGAGTTCCGATTTGGATTGCTAATTATGTATTGATGGATTATGGAACTGGAGCCATAATGGCGGTACCGGCTCATGACCAGCGTGACTTTGAATTTGCCCGCAAATATGATATACCTATCCGAGTAGTAATCAAAAGTACAGATTCCCCGGCTGATGCAGCTGAAATGACCGAAGCCTATACTGGAGATGGGGTAATGGTCAACTCTGGTGCCTTTGATGGCTTGCAGGTAGAGGAAGGCATAGCGGCAACAATCAAACATATGGAAGAACATAGTATCGGGGTGGGCACCGTTAATTTCCGTCTACGGGACTGGTTAATATCCCGCCAGCGTTATTGGGGTGCTCCCATTCCCATAGTATATTGTGAAAAATGTGGTATCGTATGTTTAAAAGAGGATCAACTGCCGGTACTTCTGCCGGAAGATGTTGAATTCAAGCCTTCTGGTGAATCGCCGCTTAATTACGTGGAGAGCTTTACCCGTACCACCTGCCCCGACTGTGGCGGAGAAGCTCGCCGGGAAACTGATACTATGGATACTTTCGTTTGTTCCAGTTGGTATTTTGATCGCTACTGCAGTCCCCACGAAGAAAATCTTCCTTTCAGCAAGGAAGCGGCAGATTACTGGATGCCGGTAGATCAATACATCGGCGGAGTGGAACATGCCATACTTCATCTTATGTATGCCCGGTTTTTTACCAAGTTTCTTTATGACATCGATATGCTTTCCTGTCAGGAACCCTTTATCAATCTGCTAACCCAGGGAATGGTATTAAAAGACAGCTCCAAGATGTCCAAATCCAAAGGCAACGTAGTCAGCCCGGAAGAAATAATCAACACCTACGGTGCTGATACCGCCCGGCTGTTTATTCTTTTTGCATCTCCTCCGGAAAGGGATTTGGAGTGGAGCGATCAGGGAGTTGAAGGAGCCTATCGCTTCTTAAACCGGATCTGGCGCCTGGTCATGGAATATGCAGAATCCATTCAGGCCATCCAGATACCCGACAGCTTTGATAATCTAGATGACGATGCTAGAGCTCTGCGCTTTAAAACCCATACTACCATTAAAAAGGTAAGTGAAGATATAGAAGGACGCTTTAACTTTAATACCGCTATAAGCGCTATAATGGAACTTTCCAACACCCTGAATGCCTATAAGGATAAGGAACAGGCTAATTTGGCCGTGGTCAAAGAAGCCCTCCAGAGCCTCTTGGTACTCTTAACCCCTTTTACTCCTCACATCTGTGAGGAACTATGGCATCGCTGCCAAAAGGAAGGCAGTATTTGCCAGCAGAAATGGCCTAAATACGACCTCCAAGCCCTGATACAGGATGAAATTGAGATTGTGGTGCAGATAATGGGCAAGGTCAGAGATCGACTGTGGGTACCGGTTGATATCAGTGAAGAGGACTTAAAAGCCCGAGCCTTGGAATTGGAAAGGATTCAGGAGCATATTCAGGGTAAAAAGATTGCGAAAATCATAGTGGTTCCACAAAAATTGGTCAATATAGTGGCCAAATAAGGAGTAAAGCCATGGATGTCTGGTATGTATTTGATACCGCAAGAGGCAGCGCAGCCTGTTTAATGGAAGGTAATATCCTTCATGGGTTGCTGCTGCCCCAGGCCCACTTGGATATAAATCAACTGGGACATGATCACCAGTGCCAGGGAATTCAGTTGCTGGACCGTGAAGATAAATCCGTAGCTCTGGTTAATAAAATAAGGGCTTATTATAAGGGCAGCATAATAAATGATTGGGATGTTGAACCTGATATCTCTGCTCTGCCTCCCTTTTACCGCAGGAGCCTGGAATATGTTTTCACCATCCCTTATGGAACTACTCTTACCTACGGACAGGTAGCCCGGGCTATTGGCAGTCCCAGAGCAGCCCGGGCAGTAGGCCAGGCCAACCGCAACAATCCCATACCTTTGGTTATACCTTGCCATAGGGTAGTAGGCCGAAATAGTCTGGGAGGTTTTTCAGGTCCAGGGGGTATAAATATGAAGCTGGAAATGATTAATATGGAAAAAGATCGCTTAAAAGCCTAGCAACAGAATTATCTCTAGCTACTGGTTTTCCCCGAAACTAAATAGCTCGCCGATGCTGCTGCCCAGCACCTGGGCTATATCCCAGGCCAGCTTCAGCATTTCATGGATACAATTAAGCTCCCTGGTAACACGCCGGGAGCTTATCATCTATATATATTTAATTAAGTATAATCAATGAAAAGTACCTAAAGATGGAAATGTGAAGATCTTCAATAAAGGCACCATAATTAGCTAGGGTTAGTCTCCCCGATTAATGGCCCTAATCGCTTGGGACAATTATCTGTATGATTAAGACCTGGCCGCTTCCCCGGTATCGAACTGCAGTACCTGGGCATCGCCCCATAAGTTCTCCAGATTATAGTATTCCCTTTCTTCCTGGCGGAAAACATGAACCATAATAGAACCATAATCCAGTACCACCCATTTGCCTTCACCATGGCCGGCCCTACGTAAAGGTTTCACTCCTGCTGATTCTAACACCTCTTCAATGTGTTCCACTATACTTCTGACCTGAATAATACTGCGGCCGCTGGCTATCACGAAATAATCAACCAGTACGGTAAGATCGTGTACATTGAGCACGGTGAGATCTATAGCCTTTTCTTCCTCACAGGCTTCGGCTATGATTTTCACTAAATCTTTTATCTTTTCCAATAACAGCCCTCCTATTATTATGCTCTACCCTTTTTTAACCCGTCATTGTTCTACCCATATGGGATCTAGTCTTTCCAGACGTTTTTCTTTCTGCTATTAGTCTACCATAACCTACCACAGCACATATAGCCAGAAATAGCTCTGGAATATTTTCAGGGGCTATCTTTTGATCATAGCTCAGGTAACGGTCAAACAATTTCTTATGCCTTGTCTGACTACCGCCCACATAAGTTCCAGGTTGGCCCGTGGACCGGGCAGGCCTGAATGGTCCAAAAGATAATCATCCCACTCAGACAAAGCTTCTAAATATTAGCCATATTCCTCTACCTTACCCAACTCCATGCACCTGCTTAAGAAAAGCATTTCTAACCTGTACGCTCAGGGGGTGCAGTATTTTCCCGGTATCCAAACAATACCTGATACTGCTTTCCAAGGCTAACAACATAGCCCGATCCAGATCTAGAAAAGCCTCTTTTCTTAATTCCCCAACTCCAGGGTAGCAGCGCCCAGGTTCAATCATATCGGCCAGGAACAAAATTTTATCCAGTTCACTCATTTGCACTGAGCCCAGAGTATGACAAGCAATAGCCTCTAATACTGCTTTCGGTATGGTGGCAGCCATATCATTCTGCAATAATAAAGCTGCTACCGGCCCATGTAGCAAATCGGGAACCTCTAATTCCACCTGCTGCTTAATCAGACCATGCTGCCCGGCAATGGACAATAATTGGTCTGGGGGCAGATTTCGGGCATAATCATGGAGAACACCGGCCAGGTAAGCCCAAGATTCATCCTCGGCATAGCGGCGGGCTAAAATAACTGCAGTGTCTGCCACTCCCAGAGAATGCCGGTACCTATTAGGTGACAAGCGCTGTTTAATTAAATCCAAGGCTTCATTGGGTTCCATTTATATTTACCCTTCCCGGTAGAAATACTTTTGCCTGATATAGCTTTCCACCGTTTCTGGCAGCATATATCTAATAGGCTTCCCTTTAGCCACCCTCATTCTGATGTCACTGGAGGATATGTCCAAGCCGGGTATCTCCAGGAAATCAGCCTGAGACCAGAAATCTGCTGGCAAGCGTTCCCTGATCTGTACTTCCTCATTGATATTATAACCAGGACGGGTAACTATGATAAATCGGCATAATTGGGTCAAACGCTCTATGTCCTTCCAGGTATCCAATATAAAAAGAGAATCAAGCCCCATAATGAAAAATATTTGGCTGGCTGGATAGCAGCGACAATAATGATCAAGGGTATCAACGGTATAAGATACCCCTTCCCGCTTCATTTCCAGATCCGAAACTTGAAAGGCGGGATTGCTGCCCACTGCCATTTCCACCATGCGATAGCGTTCGGCCTGATTTAGTAGGTCCCAGTCTTCCTTATGGGGGGGGATTCGGGCCGGTATAAATATCACCTGCTCCAGCTGGAACTCCACCCGGGCACACTCTGCAGCAATAAGATGTCCATAATGTATGGGATTAAAAGTCCCTCCCATAATCCCCAGAGACGCAATGGTCATAGCCCGTTTACTCCTTATACCAGTGTATTATTTAACATCTAAGCTAAATAATAACTGCAAGTCTTTTAAAATGCAAATGTCAAGACCAGGGATCGGGCCCTTCTATCCTCATCCTTGATTTCCAATAGTTCACACGAAAATGGTTTATCCCAATTTAGTTTTTAACCGCCAAATATTTGTAGGGGCGGTCTTTGACTGCCCACTTTCTACCTAGCAAAATTTTTTTCTTATCGCTTGTGGTCCCGATCATGGGGGCTAGTAAGCCCCATGATTTTTGGGGGGCTGCTTTTCTCCCGCTATGTAATATTATGAGCGGATTAGCGCCAAATGAAAACCGCTGAAAGATTGGTTTGTTCTTTAGCTATCTACTTTGTAAATCAAAAAATAGAAATACAATGTTCATCTATTGCCATGCTGCATCAAATGCCTCCTACATATTTATGCATCCAAACCAGTTTTGCTGAGTTTTCGCAGGGGAATAATATGTGCATTATTGGTTTTCTCTTCTATGGCATTTATCCCATTACATATACCTTTCCAAGTAATCTTCTTCAAGCTGCTCACTGTAAAGTTTATAAAAGATCTAACCTGCTCCCGAATAAGCAAATCCAAATTACACTTCGCTAATCTGCCTTTTACACCTTCTACCCAGAATAATTCTCTACCTTTATGGCTTTTCCATCTGGCCTTTTCATGGAACTATAATATAATATTATTATTGGCTGGAGGTAGCATCATGTTTAAAGAAATTGAACTGGTTTTTCACAATGAAGGCTTACGTAGTTATATCGAAGTAGACCTATGCCGGGACTGTCCCAGACAGGATGATAAGGGCTGCTGCGGCCATTATTCGCCGGTTTTTTATCCCAGCGATTTTGCTTATTTGCTGCAAAACCATCCCGATATAATGAACTACCTGATGAATATAGAGGACGTAACCGTATTGGATGCCTCTTTAACGGTTAATAATTCTATTGACGGAGACAGTTATAAATGCCACTTTCATCGCGCCGATGGGGGATGCCTGCTTAAGCAGCTACAGCGGGAATCTATCTGTCGTCACTTCGTATGCCCCGGTATTGCCTGGGAAAAAGAAGCAAAGATAAAGCATTGGAAAGACTTTTTTACCCAACTGGAGGATTATGAAATAGAGTTAAACCATAGAATTGCTGACATCCTCAAAGCTCAGGGATTAAGTCTCAGAGATAAAGATAGGCGGCCACTTTTCTTTGATCACTTGTTGGCTATTTTCCAGGCCGAAACCAAGGACCTGCCCCCATTCTTACAGTCCTGCCCCCCGGTAGAACGATTTACCATTAAGCGGCAAATATATTTTCGACAAGAATGGCGATTATAGCTCGATAATTATGATAATATAGTAGAAGTGAGTCAAAGGAACCTTTCCTTTGGCTCATTTATAACTAGATTCGGCAGGGTTCTTTGATTTATTGACGAATATTCTTATAAAAAGAGATAATGGGGAAAATATTTTCTAGGAATTATTACTTAGGGAGGGAATGCAGTTTGAACTGGAGTTCAAGACAGAGAATAATGGATAATGTACTGGAGGCAGTAGGACACACGCCTATGATTCGCTTAAATAGAATATCGGCCGATATCAATGCCGATATTTGTGTAAAATTGGAGTATACCAACCCCAGCGGCAGTTTAAAGGACCGAGTGGTACACGCTATAGTTGAACAAGCCGAAAAAAGAGGAGATCTTAAGCCCGGTATGATCTTGTTGGAAGGCACCACTGGCAATACCGGAATAGCTGCTGCCATGGTGGGGGCGGCCAAAGGATATCAGGTTATTATAGTAATGCCTGAAGGCATGAGCGAAGAACGAAAAAAAACCATAAGGGCATATGGAGCCGAACTGGTACTTACTCCAGGAGCTGAAACCGACGTAGATCTGGTCTTGGAAGAAGTAGAAAGAATAAAACAGGGCTATGGTGACAGAATATTCGAAATCGGCCAGTTTTGTCGTGATGACAATGTATTGTCTCATTATGATAATACCGGCCCTGAGATATGGGAACAAACCGAAGGCAAAGTTGATGTATTCATTATGTGCCAAGGAACCGGAGGCACCATAACCGGAACAGCCAAATATCTGAAGCAGATGAACCCGGAGCTCAAGGTGTATATATCCGAGCCCCTGGAATCTCCCATGCTTTCTCGAGGAGCCATCGGGCAACACCAAGTACAGGGAATTGCCGACGGTCTGCTGCCGATAATTTTAAACCTGGACTATGTGGATGGCATTATACTGGTTAGTTCCCAGGATTCTATAGACATGGCCAAAGAAATCGCAGCCCAAGAAGGAATCTTTTGTGGCATATCCTCCGGCTGTAATGTGGGAGCTGCCAAGAAGGTGGCCCACCGGCATCCGGATAAAAAATGTATTGTAACCATGATCAACGATAATGGTCTACGCTATCTATCTACTGCCTTATGTGGCAGCCAAGAAGAACGCACTTTGCTGGATCGGGAATATAAACTCAGCCAGGAGGATCAGGATAAACTGGCTCAATATTCTTTTGAAATAATCGAGTAAGGGTTTAGGGGTGCGTGTTATTGATAAATATGTAATTGGGGGCGGTCAAAGACCGCCCCTACATATGTTCTATCATCGTTTTTTCCTTTTGTCCTGTTCGGGGTAGACTATAGCAAATCGACCCCATTAATGTTCCATTATTGCTCAGATATAATGATATAATCTATATCCCTTCTATCTGCTTTATCTTATTGTAAAGGGTCTTCCTGGTAATACCAAGTTCTCGGGCTGATTGGCTTATATTCCCATTATTCCTGCTTAAGATCTCCTTAATAACTGCCTGCTCTATCTCATATAATTTGGCTGATCTAAATTTTTCAACTGTGGTATTGCGCTCAATAATATAATAGGGCAACATGTCGGTAGTTATTAGACCTTCAGTGGCTAGTACCAGGCTGCTTTCTATAACATTCTGCAATTGTCTAATGTTCCCGGGCCAATCATAATCACCTAAAATATCAATTACATCATGGTCAAACTCCACATTTTCCAGCTGGTTTTGGGAACAGCACTTTCGCAACAGATGTTCGGCCAAAAGGGGAATATCATCCTTACGATCCCTGAGTGGCTGCAACTTAATATTCACAACATTTAGGCGGTAGAACAAGTCTTCACGAAAATTGCCTCTTTTTACTTCTTGCCATAAATCACGGTTGGTAGCGGCAATTATGCGCACATCGTATTTCCTGGAATCTTTTCCACCGATACGAGTGACGGTTTTATCTTCCAGTACTCGTAACAAGGAAACCTGCATAGCCAGAGGCATTTCTCCAATCTCATCCAAGAACAGGCTGCCTCCATGAGCCAGTTCAATTTTCCCTGGATTTCCGCCCTTCCTGGCCCCGGTGAAGGCACCATCTTCATAACCGAACAATTCACTGTTCAATAATTCGCTGGGAATGGCACCACAGTTTATAGCTATAAAACGGCCTTTACGCCCACTCTGTTGGTGAATGGCGTGGGCCATCAGTTCTTTTCCGGTACCGCTCTCTCCTTCAATAAGGACATTGGAAGCCAAACGTGCCGCTTTTCTGGCATAGTCAACCACTCGCAGGAAATCCTGGTTGTGGCCAATAAGACCAGCAAAAGCATCTGGTTTCTCCAGCAATCGGTTGGCCATCTGTTGGTTCATGGTTTTAAAAGTAAACATGAATAAAAGGTTATTATGTTCCAGTTCAATGGTGCTCCTATCTATACGGCACATCTGCTTGAAATTATTTCTGCCGGCCAGGTTCTTAATGGGAAGATAAAATGGACTTTCCTGCTGCAAGTAAGTTGAAAAAAAATAGGGCGGTTCGCTGACCAGGCTATTGGTCAAGGTGTTCCCAATCAGGTTTTCAGGGGTAGTCTGGAAGAGATGGAAACATGTTTTATTAGCACTGACAACCGTTCCTTCTTCATTAACCAGCATGGCAGCCTGGGGCATACCATCCATTATGCTTGATGATACATTCATCAATAATTCCTGCTGCAGCAAACGAGCTTCAATTAAATAGGCAGCCAATGAAATTGTTTGCATAGTAAAGGGTCTACAATGACCCGTAGTATTGAGCAAGGCCAGAACCCCCACCACCCGGTTGCTTTGGTCATGAATGGGTACTCCAATGGTATGCCAGTGATGAGCCTTGGGGCGGATGTGCTCATAACCGGTTACTTCGGTTCCTACACCTTCGGCCAGGGCCAAGGCCGGGCCACTGGTACCGCAGTGAGTCTCATTGCAGTGATGTCCAAGGGTGACTATTTCATTACCATAATTAATACGGTAGTTAACCACTCCATCACTATCCATAAGCATGATGGAAAAGCTATGCATATGGAGGTTATGGATATTCATCAGGTCTTTAATCACCGGCTTGGAGATATCTATTAAAATCCGGTTTTTTATTTGCCTCTGTCTCAATTCCCGGTCCGAAATGGTTACCCCGGGCTTTTTTTGCTTATAGCAGCGTCGCCAGGATCTTTCAATACCCGGTTTAACTACATTGTCGGCAATAACCCCTTCTTTCACAAATAATCGCCAAGCTTGTTCCATGTTCTGTACGAGTAAGGATGCTTGTTCATTCATCATAATTTACCCCACATTCTATTCGTCCATAACCACCATTGCATCTTAGACTGTTTCTGAATCCCCGAACATAGTATGCAGAAATAAACTGAACCTGTATAATCTTAATACTATTGTATACTTAATAACTGTTTAAAACAATTTGCTATGTTTTATATTTCGACATTTTCCTCTCGTCATAGGGCTACATTTATTAGTAGTTATTAGTGGAGTATAGGTAAGGAAATGCTACCCCCTAAAAAAGCTCCGAGGTTTGTATCGGATGGTTTCGACCATATACTCTATAAAGCAAGGTAAGCGCCTTATTTGTTTAACCGTAACGGTAATTAATACCAAATGTTCCTCGTGGATATTCCCATTTTATAATACCCCGGTTAATGCACATGACCCGGCAGGTTCCACATTCCAGGCAACCAGCATAATCAAAGCTAATATCCCCGTTCTTATCCAGTCGATATAATACCGCCGGGCATACTAAGAGACAAGGTTTATCCTGGCATCGGGAGCATATCTCTTTATCCAACACAATATGAGCCTGTTCCTCATCGATATTGAATTTATTCAGACTCAAAAGCTCAGCTGCTTCCATAATCCTTATGCTCATATTGACCTAACCCCCTTTAAACCGTCTTTTAGCATTTGCCAGACCGTAAGACCGCTTTCATTTATGGCTTCCATGACCTGTTTTTTAAGGTTCTGGGGAATTTGTCCGTCTACCTTATAAAGTCTTTGCATGACTCCTATAGCCAGCTGAGGGTAATTGGAATATATTCTGGGTATGTCAAGTAACTGATTATATCCAACACTTAGCCTCATAGTCGGCAGCAAGCAGATTTTTTCCAGTTCCGCCAGGTAGGCAGGACCGATTTGACTAAGGTCGCTTTCTCCCAGTATGGCCCGGGCTGCAGCTATACCACTTAAGAGAGCCAAGTCCATCCCTCTTATGGAATAACCGGTGTTAATGACCAAGCCGGCACTATCACCAACTAAAAGCAATCCTTCTTTATATAGTTTTGCTGGCATTCCCCGATAGCCGGCTTCGCTGACTAAATGAGCCGAATATTCAACAGTTTCTCCATCTTGAATCAGCGGATAAACAGCTGGGTGCATTTTCAGCTCTTGAAAGATATCATGAACCTGTTTGCCATGCTGCACAATCTCCTGGGGCATAAAAACACAGCCCAGGGAGATGCTTTCCTGGTTGGTATACAGGAATCCCCCGCCATGTATTCCTTGGGTACAGCCAAGTATCATTCGGGCCGAACCTTGGTTTTGATTTAGCTTAAAGCGTTCTTCAATAGTTTTGGCTGGTAGCTCAATCACTTCTTTTACTCCTACCCCAACCGTTTCTTTTTTGATGTCTGAGATCAACCCTGCCTTCTGAGCCATTAAGGAATTTACTCCATCCGCAGCGATCACTATCTCAGCATACATTTCATCTTCCCCGGCTATTACCCCTACTACTCTGCCTTCTCTTTGAATCAAATCATCCACTCGTATTCCGCAGACTACCATGGCTCCCATTTCTTCGGCCTTATCGGCCAGCCATTGATCAAACACCGCCCTGAGAATCGTGTATGACTGAAGGGATTCATCTCCTTCAGTCAAGGAGGGATCATGATAATCCATGGTAATAGACCTGTTACCGTCTATAATCATTATCTCTTCATGGCTTACCTTTCTTTCCCAAGCGGCATCATCCAAAAGGTCTTTATCCAATAGATTTAAGGCATATGCATATATCCTGCCTCCGGTAACGTTCTTGGCTCCAGGAGCATCGCCTCGTTCAATTACCAATACGGCTTTTCCTGCTTTAGCCAAGAGGTAGGCACAGGCCAGACCGGCCGGTCCTGCTCCCACCACAATGGCATCAAATTGACTCTCTTCTCCCACCTTAGCACCACCTTTTAAGTTCTAGGATCAAGTTAAGCGTTTTTCAGTTCCTCGATCAGAAGAGGGATTATTTCATACATATCACCTATTATGGAATAATCCGCCGCTCTAAAAATGGGAGCCTTTTCATTGCTATCCACTGCAGCTATTATTTTGGAATCCCTGATCCCTACCACATGCTGAACCTGTCCTGATACCCCCATGGAAATATAAAGGGAGGGTTTGATTTTAGCTCCGGATATTCCAATATAGGATTCAACCGGCAACCACTGCCGTTCTTCAGCTATACCCCGGGTGCAAGCGATTTCCGCCCCCAGAACCTGAGCCAGTTCCTCAGCCATTTTAATATCTTCCTGTTTATCCAGACCCATGCCTACACATACCACTTTTTCCGCCGCCGCCAGGTCAATCTTATCCTTTTTAACAGCTAAGGTTTCGATAAGCCTTACCCTTGGGTCTGCCTGCACCTCCAGGGATACTATGCTAACTTGGGCGTTCTCCTTTTGCACAGCTTCCAGATTACCTGCCGGTACGGTAACTACAGCCAGCTGGCTAATGACTGCTTTTTGCACTACCGAACCGCCGTACATCAAGCGGCTGCTTATAATCCTCTTATCTTCAAATACCAGTGATTCTGCATCACTAACCATGCCACAGTCAAGATATCCTGCTGTTTTTGCGGCCAGTTCCCTTCCTCTAACCGTGGAAGCAACCAAAAACAGTTCTCCCTGTTCTTTTTTAATTAACTGGGCGATACTCTCCGCATAATTCTCCGGCAAGGGGCTGTTGCCATTTAATATAATTATTCGGTCAGGTCCATACTGTTTTAGTTCCTGGGCCTGATTAGAGTCCATGGTTATGCAGCAAACCTCTTTCCCGGATTGAGCTGCTAGTCCTATGAGAGCAGCAGCTTGTTTCATCTTATCTGAATATACGTATATACCTGGCATCAAATTATCCCTTCTTTCTTTAAACTGCCCACTAAGGCTTTGACTTTGTCAGCGGCAGTTTCACCATCCAGCACTATGTTCTTTCTATTCATTACATATGCTTTGAAATCAATAGTTTCGGTTCTGGCCGATAAATCACTTTCAAGCAGGCCTAACTCTTCTATCTTATATTCGCGGGTGGTTTTTTTGCCGGCGTCCAAAACGGATTTCAGTCCGGGAATGGGCGGCCGGTTGATTTCGGGAAGAATACATACTACTGCCGGTAGTTGGGCCGCCACTATTTCAATACCGTCCTCCAGTTTTCTGCTTATCTTAAGTTCATTTTCGCAGAGCTCCAGTTTGATGGCCGATGATACACAGGGAATACCAAGTCTGGCGGCAACACTGGGCCCCACTTGACGGGCAAAAGTATCACTAGCACCTTCCGCACATATGATCAGCTTATAATCTCCTATCTTGTCTATGGCCGCTGCCAGCGCTTTAGAACTTGCGGCCCCATCAGCTTGTTCAGCCTTTTCGCTGTTGACCCAAAATCCTTCTGAGGGTCCACGGGATAAGGCATCTTTTAAGGACAATTTGGCTTTTTTACTGCCATAAGTCAGAGTAACTGCCTCATCCCCGGTGATTTTGGCCATCTGAACCGCAGCTTCGATGGCATTTTTGTCATAATCGCTGATTTTCCCTTTGGCTTTGGAAAGATCAACCGACATATCCGGATTGATCTTTAGATCCGCTTCGTCTGCTACCCATTTGTAGCATGCTATTATCCTGGACATAATTAACCTCCTATCTGTTCAATAATGAACAGGGTAAAATATTTATTTAACTCCTATCTGTTTTGCAAGAACTATGCCACCGTATATACTTAAGTAATCACTGCTTTTAGCCAATACTGACCCATATGTCAACTGTTTACTTATTACCCACCGTGTTATTAATACCCAGTCAAAATCATCTTTTAGAAAGGCCCTTCATTTATAGTTATTGAGGTTTAACAGCGGAATTAATGCCCTTGGCCCTATGGGCCTTTACTGGTATTAAGCTCTGCTACCTGCTGGCATAATTATTGCAATTATCTAGTTGAGGAGTATTTAGATACCGGATGTGGTCTCGTTCTATTGGAGAGCCGCATTTTCTCCTGTGAATTTGGGCCGATGGGAGGGATGATCCAGATATTTCTTAAGGCAATGGTTAAGACTAGTCGAAGTAAAAGGAGGTAATACAAGATGTGGTTTATGACTGAAGAACGTGAATTAATGCGTAATGTAGCAAGAGAATTCGTAGAACAAGAAGTCCTGCCGGTAAGCCTGGAAATGGACATGAAGGAAGAATATCCTCTCCATCTTTTCAGGAGAGCTGGAGAACTGGGTTTAATCGGAGTGGTTTATCCAGAGGAGTTTGGTGGACTGGGAGGAGATTGGATTACCAAACTGCTCATAACCGAAGAACTATCCAAGGGATACCCCACCTTAAACATTGCTATTGGTGCCCATAGTTCCCTGGCCGGCGGAGCCCTAAACCTCCTAGGCAGTACCGAGCAGAAGCACAAATATCTTACTCCGGCCGTTAAAGGAGAACAGATTCTGGCCCTGGCTTCTACCGAGGCTGCTGGCTGCTTTAATATGGGTGAATTCCAGACTCGAGCAGTTCTGGATGGTGATGAATGGGTAATAAATGGCAGTAAAATATTTATTACCAATATCGGAGTAGCAGATACCTATATAGTAACAGCCAGAACCGCTGATCATTATGATCACGTAACTCGTAAGGGGTTCAGCATGTTCTTGGTTGAAAAAGGAACCCCGGGCTTGGAACTGGGAAAATTTGAAAATAAATTGGGGTGGCATGGTTCCAATACCGGTCCGGTTTATTTTAAAAACTGCCGGGTGCCCAAGGAAAACCTGATGGGCCCATTGCATGACAGTGTGGGTGCTTTCGCGCTCAGTGCCTGTGATGAATACATGTCTTGCGGTGCTGTAGGTTTGGGCATAGCCGAAACCTGTTATGACAGAGCATTAGCCTACACCAAGGAGAGAATGCAACAGGGTAAATCCATGTACGAAGCCTATCAGGTTATCCGGCATAAATTTGCCCGCATGGCTACTGAGATTGAATGTCTGCGTGCACTTTCTTTCAGTACAGCAGCCATTAGAGATACCGGCACCTATCCTCTGGCCCTGGCCCGTATGTGTAAAACCAAAGGATACGAAACAGCAATGCTTTGCGCTAATGAAGCAGTCCAACTTTTCGGAGGACTAGGCGTAGTCAGAGAAACCGGTGTAGAACGCTTTCTGCGTGATGCCAGGTTACTGGGTATTGCTGGCGGAGCTATTGAAGCACTGTTTGATCAAATCAATATGTTCAAAGACAACAATATGGAATTCTTGGTACGACAGGTGCAGAGCTAAAGGAATATAAAGGAGGCCAAACAAATGATCGAATTGAAAGGGAGAGCGGTGGCCATAACCGGAGCCGCCAGTGGATTTGGCCGGGAGATGGCCAAGAGATGTCATGCCTTGGGTGCAAAATTGGCCCTGGCGGATATCGATGCCGCAGGTCTAGCCACTCTTGAAGCAGAGCTCAAAGAAATGAAAGCTGAGTTTTTTACGGCCAAAGTTGATGTATCCAAATATGAGGAAATGCAAGCCTTTGCGGCTAAAACATTTTCCGTTTATCCTGATGTCGCTTTATTCTTCAACAATGCCGGGGTAGAAATTTCAGGTACCATTTGGGAGTTGTCCATGAAAGACTGGGAATGGGTCTATGGAGTAAATGTCTTTGGTATTATCCATGGCATTAAATCCTTTATCCCGAAGATGCTCAAGCAGGATAAGGAAGCAATCATCATCAATACCTCCTCTCTGGCCGGGTTGATTTCAGGACATAATTCGCCTATTTATTTAACCGGCAAACATGCGGTAGTAGCTTTGACCGAAGCCTTGGAACTGCAGCTGCAACAATACCAGAGCAAAATTAAGGCTTTTGTTTTCTGCCCTGCTTATGTGAAAACCAATTTACACCAGGCAGAACGCAACCGTCCGGCTGAACTCATTAATGAGAATGCTGAATACTACCAGAGCGAAGACTACAAGAAGAAACAAGGTATGATGCAGTATGCAGTACCTAACGGAATGGAATTGGACCAGGCCATGGATATAGTATTTGAGGCCTTGGAAAAAGATTTATTTTATATCCAGACCAACCCCGAATTCTTACCCCGGATTGAACAGAGATTCAACAATATTATGGAGAACAAACGACCGGTATTTGCCGGCTAAGTCTTTCAATCTGTTACATTAAATGACAAAGGAACTGAGCAGTAACTCTCAGTTCCTTTGTCATCTTCTATAGAAACTATCTATAAAATTTCTCCTTAGGCCCCATTTTCCTGTGGACTGCTATTAGCCATCATATTAAAGCATTCACCTATAACTTATCTTTGGCAGAAGCTATTTTATCAACCCACATGATCAGTGAACACAAGCAAGTATGAAAATTTATAACTATGCGGACTGGCGGTCAAAGACCGCCCCTACAAGTATTTGGCGATTTGAGACCCTAAATCGGGATCAAGCATTTTCGTGTGAACTTAATCTTTATCGGATATGACCATCGCCGTAAATAATAAACTTGGTAGTGGTTAACTCGGTCAAGCCCATAGGTCCACGGGCGTGTAGTTTCTGGGTGCTGATCCCCATTTCCGCGCCGAATCCAAAAACATTACCATCGGTGAAACGGGTAGAAGCGTTGGCATAAACCGCAGCCGCATCTACAGCGGCCATGAAGAGGCGTACATTGCTGTAATTTTGACTAATAATAGCTTCACTGTGACCAGTCCCATGAAGGTTTATATGGTCAACGGCCTGTTCCAAATCATCCACTATTTTGACCGCCAGTATTAAATCCAGATATTCTTCATCCCAGTCTGCTTCTGTTGCTTCTCGGAGCCCATCTACGATTTGCCTGCTTCGGGCACAAGCTCTGATTTCAACCCCCGCTTTTTGTAAATCTTCCAGTATCAGGGGCAGGAATTTATGTGCTATATCACTATGTACCAACAGGGTCTCTGCCGCATTACATACCGAAGGCCGCTGTACTTTAGCATTGAACACTATCTGCCTGGCTTTGTCCAAATCGGCCCATCCATCCACATATACATGGCAGTTACCCATACCAGTCATAATGTAGGGAACCCTGGCGTTTTCCGTTACCGCCATTTTTAGTCCTTTGCCTCCCCGGGGAATGAGCACATCCAGATAATCACTCATTTTCATCAAGAATATGGCGGCTTCTTTGTCTTCGCTATCCACCAACTGAATACTTCCTTCTGGTAACCCGCATTTTACTACCGCCTCGGCAATTACCCGGGCAATTACTCGATTGGAGTTCAGGGCTTCTTCACCTCCTCGAAGAATTATTGCATTGCCGGCTTTTAGGCATAAACCGGCGGCATCTGCAGTTACATTGGGGCGTGATTCATAAATGATACCCACCACTCCGATCGGGGTTCTAATTCTGCCTACCTCCAGTCCGTTGGGCCTCTTAGTCATGCCCAGCACCTGTCCCACCGGATCAGACAGGGCCGCAATCTCTCGCAAACCCTGGGCCATATCTTGGATTCTCTCTTGATTTAACATCAGCCTTTCCAGCAGAGCGGAGCTTAATCCGTTTCCTGCACCCTGCTCCAAATCAAGCCTATTGGCAGCCAAAAGCTCAGCGGAATTAGCCAGCAGAGCATCAGCCATCTCCAGCAGAGCCTGGTCTTTTAAGGTGCTGGGAGTGGTTGCTAGTACACGGGCCGCTTGCCGGGCTCTTTTTCCCTGCTCCAACATAGTTTCCTGCAGTTTATGATCCATTTATCATCGCTCCTTAACTGTGGTATTATTTTATCTAATTATGATTCTCCTACGAAAGCACCAACACAACTGGTTGGGACTATCTGACGTTTAGTTTGTCTTGTGCCAAACCCGGGAAATATTACTTTTCGGAATCAATTGTCAATATTCTACCCAGAGATTATTGCGATGAATAATCTCATCATAATCCTTTTCCCCTAGTATCTCCTTAATTTGGGATGATCTCATCCCTCTAATCTTTAATATTTCCGATGAATTGTAATTACTTATGCCCCGAGCGATTTCCTGATTATCATTATCGATTACCGCCACTACTGCCCCCCGTTCGAATTCCCCTTCCAGGCGGGTCACTCCAGAAGGCAGCAAGCTTTTACCCTTTTTGAGAAGGGCATTGCTGGCACCCGCATCGATGAAAAGCTTACCCTGCAGCAATCGGCCAAAGGCTATCCACCTATCCCGGGCATGCATTTTTTTCTCCCGGGGGGCAAAATAGCTCCCTATCTCTTCCCCGGCTACAACCCGGCGAATCACATTAAGCTCCTGGCTATTGGCTATTACCATGGCGGTTCCCGAAGCCATGCACATGCGGGCCGCTTTGAGTTTGGTAAACATGCCGCCACTGGCAAAACTGCTACCCCGATTGGTTGAATTGGCTTCCATTTCACAAGTTATTTCTTCCACCTGACTGATCAGAGAGGCTTGCTCATCCTCCCGAGGATCAGAGCTGTATAGCCCATCCACATCAGACAGAATGATAAGCAGATCCGCGTCAACCAATCCAGCTACCATGGCAGACAGAGTATCATTATCGCCGAATCTAATCTCTTCTACTCCTACCGTATCATTTTCATTTATAACCGGGATAACATTCATCCTCAGCATAGCTAGAAGAGCATTGGTGGCATTTAAATAGCGAATACGTTCATCCATGTCTCCCCGGCTCAATAAGACTTGAGCTACCGTTTTACTGTATTCGGAAAACAGCTTTTCATAAAGCTGCATTAAGGCTCCCTGACCTATGGCCGCCAGGGCTTGTTTCTCCGGCAGGGTATTGGGCACCTTCTTCATACCCATACGGTTGGCCCCTACCCGGATAGCACCGGAAGTGACTAGAATAACCTCCAACTCACGATTGTGTAAATCGGAAATTTCCCGCACCAGTCTTTCAATTCGCTGCAAGTTTAACTGACCATTGGCATAAGTGAGGGTACTGGTACCCACTTTAACAACTATTCTCTTTGCCTGGGTAATACCTTTTCTCATTCTCCACCTCTTAACCCCAATTGAGTTCGTTCAGACTTTTAGCCTGCTATTCGCTGTATTCAAACTCGAAGTCCATTATTTTAACAGTATCTCCTTCTTGGATGCCTCTTGCCTGCAATGCTGCTTCCAGTCCCATTTTTTCAATGGTGTTTTGAAAACGCCTCAAACCTTCGTCACTATTAAAATTGGTCATGACCAGCAGCTTTTCTATCCTTTTGCCGCTGACCACCCATATTCCTTCCAAGAGCTCAATCTTAAAGGGCTCTTCTTCTTCATAGCGCCGAAGCACCGGCTGCTCTCCAGGAACTGTTATTTCCTCTGGCAGGGCCCTGAGCATTTGATTAATTTTCTCAATTAAAGGCTGCACCCCTTCCCCACTAACCGCTGAAATAAGATACAATTTATCCCCAAAAATCTTTTTCAGTTCGTCTACCTTGGCCCGGGCTGAGGGCAGATCCATTTTATTGGCTGCTACTAGAAAAGGCCGCTTTAAGAGTTCAGGATTGAATTGTTCCAGTTCACTGCGCAGAATCTCATAATCCTCCAGGACCTGCCGGCCTTCAGTCTCGGCTGCATCCAATATATATAGCAAGACCCGGGTTCGTTCAATATGACGCAGAAATTCATGGCCTAATCCAGTACCCTGACTGGCTCCGGCGATCAAGCCTGGTATGTCTGCAATTACAAAAGAGTCCTTATCTCTAGTGACTACCACTCCCAGGTTAGGAACCAGAGTGGTAAAAGGATAATCAGCAATCTTAGGCCGAGCGGCAGAAACTCTGGATATAAAGGTAGATTTGCCGGCATTGGGGAAACCTACCAGGCCAACATCAGCCAGGAGTTTTAGTTCCAGCCGCAGCCATTTTTCCTCTCCCGGCTCCCCATTTTCCGAATAGGACGGCGCTTTATTGGTAGCATTGGCAAAACGAGCATTACCTTTTCCGCCCCGCCCCCCTCGCGCTACAGTTACATCCTGTTCCGGCCGGGTCAGGTCAGCCACCACTTCTCCGGTATCATCATCATAAATAATGGTACCCACCGGAACCTTCACCATCAGATCTTCGCCCCATGCTCCGTGCATATTCTTACCCTGTCCATGAACTCCTCGCCCTGCCTTGAAGTGCTTGCGGTATTTAAAATCCATCAGAGTTTTCATGCCTTCATCAGCTATGAATACCACATTGCCTCCTCGACCTCCGTCACCGCCGGCCGGTCCTCCCTTGGGCACATATTTTTCGCGTCTGAAGGCTACTATGCCGTTGCCTCCATCGCCGCCTTTTACATAAATCTTAGCGTGATCTACAAACATCTATTCACTTCCTGACTTCAACTATTACCGAATCAGGTTCCATACCTTCACAACTATAGAGCAAATCAACTCCATCTGACTTTTCGTATATTTCCAGGTAAACCATCGGCTCATCCTCCTCATTTTCTACTTCCCATTCTTTCAAGACTTGCTGCAAACTACGCCAGGGCTCATTGTTGAGCTGGAGCAAATCGGGACTCTTTACTTTTATCTCATCATATCTTAGTATTACTCCTAATTCCCGGGATAATAACAGCTGTTCATATAAATACAAGGCGGTATCAGCATCAGTACTTTCAAATATGAGCCTCTCAGCGGCCATCTCCTCCACCAGCTTTAGTATATACTGCCGGGCTTGCTGCGGGCTACCCAGGTCCATATATCCCAGTATCACCTGTAGGTGATTGCCAAAATCATGTCTTATTCCCCTTAATAAATCCACCGTTTTCTGCCCCTTCACTACTCACCCTCCTTTAGTTAACTAATAATAGCAAAAACCCCTGAAAAACTCCAGGGGTTCGACTAAGCTAGCTTTCTTTATTTACTAGGCCTGGGCACTTATCATTTCATCCATAGGATATACGCTAACCTGCTTTTTATCCCGGCCTTTTCTCTCAAACTTCACCTGTCCGTCTACCACTGCAAACAGGGTGTCATCTCCACCCTTCATCACATTGTTGCCCGGATGAATTTTGGTGCCCCGCTGCCGAACCAATATGTTCCCAGCTCTTACCACCTGTCCGTCATATCTCTTTACCCCCAGGCGTTTGGACGCACTGTCTCTTCCGTTCTTGGAACTACCTACCCCTTTTTTATGGGCGAATAGCTGTAAATCAAATTTAAACATTTTGTGACCTCCTAACCAGCACTTTCAAATAACCTGCATAGGCCTGTTCCATAGACATCAGGCCTTTTTCCATAGTTGTTAGAATCAGCTGTGCCTTTTCCCGGTCTTCTTCAGTCAAACCGAATGGCAACTTGCATTCCATCAAGCCATTTTTGATCCTGTATTCAGGTTCTCGGCTCATATGCTCCATAAGGCCGAGCAACGCAGTCTGGGTGACTGCTGATACTCCGGCGCAATAAATATCTTCCCCTGCGGAATTAAATCCAGCATGGCCACTTACGGAAAATGATTCGATATATCCTTGATTATATTGGATTTCTACCTTGATCATTATCCTTCGATCTTTTCAATAAGCAGACGGGTGTAGGGCTGACGATGTCCCTGTTTTCTGCGATAGTTTTTTCTCTTCTTGTATTTGTAAACAATAATCTTCTTATTCTTGCCCTGTTCCAGTATTTTAGCGGTAATTCGGGCATTTTCCAGCAGGGGATTGCCTATTTGTACTATGCCGTTTTCATCATTTATCATCAGCACCTGATCGAGAACTACATTTGATCCGGCTTCTCCCTCCACTTTTTCGATTTTTACTATAGTACCTTCACTTACTTTATACTGCTTTCCGCCAGTTTGAATTAATGCATACACTTTATTAACAGCACCTCCATGTTTATTTAGACTCGCCAGTTAACAGGTAGGCTAAACACCATTTTCAAACCTGAACTGAGCGGTTGCAAAAACATGCAACCCACATGCAAATTTAACATATCCCGTCATTTTAGTCAAGTAATCTGGATTTAATCCAGCTGCTCCCTAGCCTTTCGGCTATAGGGGGTTAATAGGCCGGGGTCAGAATATTATAATCCCCATGACTATAGCGATTTTTAGGAGTTACAATTATTTTCTTGGAAATTTTATTCTCGATGTAAGCCAGATCCTTTTTGTCTTCGGATAGAGCTTTGATCAACTCGGGACTGGCTTCGCAAATTATTTCGTCATGCTCTATGTAATCCATGCTCACCAGTTTTCTCTTAATCTCTGAGCATACTGCACTTAAGCTGATAGTACGACCCCTACCATTACAATGGCTGCATTCATCGGCAAAAAACTCACTTACCCCATAGCGCGATTTTTTGCGGGTCATTTCCAGGAATCCCAGGCCAGTCATGCCCACTATCCTAGTGTTGGCTTTGTCCTTGGTCAGCATATTACGAAGAGTATTAACCACTTCCTCCTCGTTTTCCTTGTTCTTCATATCTATAAAATCTATTAAGACTATGCCTCCAATGCTTCTCAGCCTTAGTTGACGGGGTATCTCCACCGCCGCCTCCAGGTTCAATTTATATACTGTATCCTCGAAATCATCTTTACCCGTATACTTGCCACTGTTAACATCAATCACCGTCATAGCCTCGGTTTCATCGAATATGAGATATCCTCCGTTTTTAAGCCATACCTTCCGGCGTAGGCTGCGCTTAACGTCTTTCTCCAAACCATACTTTTCAAAAAGAAATCCCTCTTCATATATGATTTCCCGGCAGGAAGCATGCTTTTTCTCCACATAAGCGCTAATCCGCTCTTGTAGTTTTCTGTTGTTGATGATAATCCTGGAGATCTGCACATCCAGGTATTCTCTGAGGGTTCTTTCCAAAGTATCGATATCTTCGTAAATCAAACTGGGGGCGCGCGCCTTACCATAGCGGTCATTTATGTCCACCCATACCTGCACCAATTCCATTAATTCGGATATTATCTCCTCATCTTTAGCTTCCCGGCAGGCAGTCCTTACTATTACCCCCATGTTATCAGGTTTGTCCATTTCAATGATGGTGCGCAGATAATCCCGACGGTCATTGTCGGTTATTTTGCGGGAGATGGATACCTCGTTCTGAAAAGGCAAGAGAACCAGGTAATGACCTGGAATAGTCATATTACCGGTTACCCGAGCTCCCTTATCGGCAAAGGCCTCTTTTTTCACCTGTACCATGATATCCTGCCCGCTTTTTAGCAGATCAAAAATATTACTGCCTCGCTTCAAGCCCGGTACTACAATATCCCCTTTGTACAAAAAGGCATTCTTGGCCAGACCGATATCGACGAAAGCACAGGATAAACCAGGTATAATATCTTTTACTCGGCCTTTATAGATATTACCCACATTGTCATTCTGGTCCGCCCAGAATATTTCAGCCAAGCGGCCGTTTTCAACCACAGCTACCCTAGATTCCCAGGGATATACTTCAACAATAATCTCTCTTTCCAACTAACTCACCTTTTCCAGCGGAGAGTAGAAATCGGTCCCAATCCGTATATAGTTGCCACTGCGAAATATATTAACTATCGCTTCCGGCTTAACACCTTGGGCTACCAACAAATCCCTTAGCTCATCATATCGGACATTCACCGGCTCTCCTACATTAACCCATATCTTAATGATAACAGACTCCTCCTGGGGGAGGACAGTAATTTTGTATATTCCAGGGCGCAAATCCTTGTCGACTCCCTTTTGCTTTCCCCGACTTTTAACCAGCAATTGTTCCTCGCCCATTATTCGCTCCGGCAGAGCGAGATAATCATCGTTTGACTCCAGGATAAAACTATAGCTGGCTGCATTAATGGTTTTCATCAAGGCCGGCTGCTTTTCATCCACTTTGATACATCGCTTAATCTCCATATCGGATGGTAAAACCCGGTTAAGCTGTTCCACTAATACCGTCGGCTCTATTTCCTCGGCCAATTCCAGGTCCAAGTATTCCCTTTCCCCCCATACCCCTACCGGTAGAACGGTACCCAGGGAGAGTTTAATATGGGGATTAAATCCTTCGCTTAAAGCGAATGGTGTTCGGGCCCTGCGTAACACCCGACTCATAAGATTAATCATATCCAGGTTACCTAGAAATTTAAGATTATTCCCCACCCGGTATTCCATTCTTACTCTCATCCCTGTACTTCCTCCTTGATGTCCAGCTCTACTTCAAAAGCTGGACATATACCGCAATCGTTGCATTCTTGCCACCGACAATCCTCGGTAATAACGCCTAATGCTGCTTTTTCATTTTCTGTCTGCAAAAAATCCTTACTTACCCCGATATCTATAAAATCCCAGGGCAATACTTCATCATAGGAACGAAAGCGAGTGGTATAAAATTCTGTATCAATGGCCGCCTCCTGAAATGCTTCCAACCAGTATGCGAAATTGAAATATTCGGACCAGCCATCGAATTTACACCCCTTCTGCCAGGCTGCAAAGATAGGAAGAGATAGTCTTCTGTCTCCCCGGGACAATACTCCTTCCAGATAACTGGTTTTACTATCATGAAAACTGAGTTTAATTCTTCTCATTTTGCGAGCCGTCAATAATTTTCTCTTTTGCTCTAATTCCTGAATGGAACTCTGAGCCTGCCATTGAAAGGGGGTATGAGCTTTGGGAACGAAAGATGCTATGCTGGCTCTTATTTCAACTTTCCGTCTAGCATATTGATCTCCCAGAGCCCGAACTTTTTCCAGCAGATCTAAAATTCCCAGCAGATCTTCTTCCGTCTCCCCTGGTAGTCCTATCATGAAATACAGCTTTATGGATAACCAGCCTGATTGAAAAGCTGCTTTTACTGCTTCCAGCAGTTGTTCCTCGCTTACATTTTTATTAATTGAATCCCGTAAGCGCTGGGTGCCTGCCTCCGGTGCCAAGGTCAGGGTAGTTTTCCGTACTTTTTGCACTTCATTGGCTAATTCTATAGAAAAGGCATCTACTCGCAAGGAAGGTAGGGAGACGCCTGTACCCTGATGCTGGTAAGTCTCTACCAAGTCTTTAACCAGCTTGTCAACTCCAGAGTAATCCAGGGTACTTAGGGAAGTCAGGCTTATCTCATCATATCCTGTATTAGCCAACTGTCGATCGGCCTGCCTTTGGAGGGTTTCGATGCTGCGCTCCCGCACCGGCCGGTATACCATACCGGCATGGCAAAAGCGGCATCCTCGCTGACAGCCGCGCATTACCTCCAATACAGCCCGATCATGAACTATATTCATATATGGTAGAACTGGACGCTCAGGAAAATAAGCCTGGTCCAAATCCCTTACCACTCTTTTCCTTATAGTACCCGGAAGCGATTCCAGCCTGGGAGTCATTTGCTTCAGCTTTCCATCTTCCTGATACTCTACTCTGTAAAATGAAGGCAGATAAACCCCTTCCAAAGCCGCCAGTTTTAATAAGCGTTCTTGCTTTGGCAAATGACGGTTCTCCCAACAGCAGTCCATAAACTCGGGCAGTACTTCTTCCCCATCACCGATTAAAAAAAGATCAAAAAAATCGGCATAGGGTTCCGGGTTAAAGACTACCGGTCCACCGGCAATAACCAGGGGGTAATCTTCACCCCTATCCCGGGACCACACCGGTATTCCCGCCATATCCAGCATATTTAACACATTGGTAATGGCTAATTCGTACTGCAGGGTAAAACCCAAAAGGTCAAACTCCGGTAAAGGTATAAATGATTCCAAGCTGAAGAGAGGTATCCTATGCTGGCGCATTTCTCTTTCCATATCCGGCCAGGGTGCATATACTCTTTCCATAAGGTGCTCAGTCTCCTCATTGATCAAACCATAAAGAATCTTACTGCCCACATGAGACATACCCACTTCATATACATCAGGAAAGGCAAAAGCCATCTTAATTCGACTATGATCCCATTCCTTTTTGATCATATTGACTTCATTGCCCGTATATCGGGCAGGCTTGGATACATTGGGCAATATATCCCGAAAAATCCTATCTTTCATAATCTGCCTCCAAATAGCAAAATAACCGGTACTATATATATTACCATAAAACTCTTTAGATTAACCCGCCCCCTCCATGGGCTAGCAACTTCACCTATCGGGCAAGGATGTTGTTCAACAGTCTTTAATACAAGCAGCCGGTCCTTTTTCCAACAAGCATTCGATCAATTCAGCTTCCGTTCTCATTCCAATCACAGATTCATCATTTCCTATAATAACTACCGTAAGATAAGTGGAAGGACGGCTATTATCCAAAATCTTTTTAACCGGGGTTTCAGGAACTGCCGCTACCTGCCTGGACTCCATAAATCCATGTCGGCCAAGCTGTGTCTTTTTATTTAGTAAAAAGCGCATAAAGGCATAGGCCAGCAGTTTTTTTTCCCGGCCTGCAGCCCAGAATAAGAGTACGGCGATAACAATCAAATTGGCTCCGCTCATAGTGGTGGACGTAAGATATACCCCCAGTCCCCCTAGCAGCAAGGCAGCGATTTTGCCCATATAAGCAGCAGTTAAAGTTGCTTTTCGGTATCCTATGGGGCTGGATAATAGGGCCCTTAATATCCTGCCTCCATCCAGAGGCAGTACCGGCAAGAGGTTGAAAAGACCCAGGAACAAATTAATATTGACAAAAAGGCTGAAAAGGGGGCCTTGAAAGGGTATCAAGTAAAAAAAGACCCCGGCCATAATAAAGCTTAAAACCGGACCGGCCAAGGCTATATAAATCTCTTTCCTGGGCTCCAGCCCAGTGAAATCCTCAACTGCCGCCTGGCCGCCAAAGGGCAGCAGCTCCACCTCAGAAATCCTGACCCCGAGAGCCAGGGCTACTGTAGTATGAGCCATTTCATGAGCCAGAACCGCAGTCGTTATTAATATGACCTCCTGTCCCAAGCCCAGCAGTGTATAAGCCAGAGCCAAAAGCAGGAACGCCTTATTGGCTTTAAAATCTATACCTGCTATCCGGGCAAATTTCATTAGCGTTCAAATAGTTTATTGGGGTTTAAAGGACCATCCTCACCTGTGATTTGGAAAAAGAGCTGTTGACTGCTGAAGCCAATAAGCGTGTCTTGAGTCACCTTTTGCCCCTTCCTGGCCCTCACTTCCTTGAGTCCCCCATAGGAAGAACACAAGCCGCCGCCGTGCTCGATCAAAACGGTCTTTCCCCTCTCATCATCTGAAATATCCTTCAACTGACCGGCATAAACTGCTTTGATCGCTGTATCTTCCGTAACATTGATTAAAACTGCCGGAAAAAATTCCTGTTGCCGGCTATCCTGGTTGTAATACCAGCCATAGCTTTGTTCAATATCTATGAACTCACAGGGCAACTGCAGCATAGTCTCGCCTGAGGCCGGTACCGTTTCTGCGGAAGGCTCATCTTTTATCCGATACAAATAATTAGTCAGCAGGTTATCTTGGACTCCATAATCCTTCATTATGTATTTAATAACCGGTTCCACCATCTTCCTGCTGCTGTGTCCTGACTGCATGGAAAGACCTACAAGAGCAGCAATCAGGATTACCACCAGCATTCTGATTCTAAAGCTTCCCAGCACTAAACAACCCTCCTTTACCATAAACTCTCCGGATTTTACCAAGCAGTATTCTTTATTGATTCCCCTTCAAAAAACCCGACTTTTAAGCCCAGTACCCCTTTGGTCGTAAGGCGAGTGGATGGTGTTGCCCATGAGAAATATAGCACCGAATATTTAGGCATCCAAAACCAAGAAATATAACTTTTCCCAGGGGAATCTTTATTCAATAAAATATATATCTTTAGCGCCGGTTTTATGACATAAGAAGGGGAGGGAGTGAATCTTCACCTGTCCATTAGAATACTATTTGCTTACCCCGGATGTTTACATTGATAATCAGGGCCACGGCCAGCAGATTGGTAACCATGGAGCTGCCGCCATAACTAATAAAAGGCAGGGGAATACCGGTAATGGGCATAATACCTATTGACATCCCGATATTCTCAAAGATATGAAACAACCACATAGCAGTGACTCCAATCACCACTAGGCTGCCGAAGAAGTCCCGAGCTTCCGAAGCAATATATAAAGAACGCAAGATTAATACTGCATATAATAGAATTAACGCCGCAGCACCGATAAAACCCAATTCTTCCCCAATAACTGCATATATAAAATCGGTATGGTGCTCAGGCAGGAAATTAAGCTGTACCTGGCTGCCGTTATAAAGACCTTTCCCAGCCAATCCACCCGAACCTATAGCCACCAGTGACTGTATAGTGTTCCAACCAGCCCCCCGTCCTCCCTGCCCATCATTATAGGGATCCAAAAATACGGTCAGCCGTTTCAACTGGTAATCCTCCAAGGGAATAGGCATACCCCACTTAAAATGCAATATAAAAACCAGGCTCACCAATACTACAGCTCCTCCCATTAAGGCCAAAATTACCCTTGGATTAGCTCCGGCAACAAAGAGCATAATTATGGTTATAGCTATATATACCAGAGCGGTACCCAGGTCGGGCTGCATCATTATTAGAAAAAAGGGCACGCTCATATAGGCCAGACAGGGTAAAATTTTGGCCAAGGTATCCAGTTCTCCCCGGCGCCGGTTTACAAAATCGGCAAAGGCAATTATAAGCATAATTTTGGTGAATTCGGCTGGTTGAACCGCCGGCAAAGGCCCCAAAGAAATCCATCCCGTAGTCCCCCGCACTTCCGTGCCAAAGAGCAGTACGGCAATTAATAATCCCAGCGATAATAGATACAATAAGGTTCCCAAGACTTTGAACTCAGAAATATCATAGCGGATAATAAACATAGCTCCCAAGAGTCCCAGGCTGATCATAAGCAGCTGTTTTTTGACATAATAAAGGACATCGCTTACCAGACTGAGACTGGCACTGCTTTGAATCACCAGGCCCAGGGTCAGAATCAGCAGCAAAGTAATTAAAAATGGTTTGTCAATTAATTTTATACGCTTTGCATTCAAAGCCTTACCTCCCCCATACATTATAAAGCCAAGTAAAATGGCATGTAAAGATGGCAATTACAGGACTGGATATTAATCTTTCCATAAAAAGGCAAACCCGGGGGTGGGCAACCCGGGTTTATCCTTTGGACAGAGCTCAAGGAATTGTATTAAGGAGTTTTTGGCTTACTAATAATCAGTCAAGGACACCTCCTAGGCCTTACGTCTAAAGCCTTTTACCGGTATGTTGGCTATGAGCGCAATAGAATTCGCTTCATTCTCCAAATTAACCTGCAAGGCTTCCTCATCTATATCCATATAATCTCGTATTACTTTTATGAGATCCTCTTTTAAAGAGTTCAAGAATTCGGGAGATACCGAAGCCCGATCGTGAACCAATACCAAACGCAGCCTTTCCCGGGCTATATCCTTACTAGGCATATTTTCTCTAGAAAATATGCGGCTAAGTATCTCTAACAAACTCATCCCCTCCCCCTATCTGGCCAACTTTAAGATTTTCTTAAACTTATCCATAATGTTTTCGGGATCTTCCAGTGAGTAGATGGGAACATCCTCTCCGTTCAGCCTCCGCGCTATTCGGCGATAGGCTGCCCCGGCTCTGGATAGTTTTTCCAAAACTGCTGGTTCTCCACGATTGGTGGATACTACTATGGCTTCATCTTCCGGTACTACTCCCAGTAAGTCTATAGCCAGAATATCTATAATATCACCCGTATCCATCATATCTCCCCGTTTTACCATTTTGCTGCGGATACGATTAATAATTAACACAGTTTGGGTTAGTCCGGCTGCTTCCAGCAGCCCGATTATTCTATCTGCATCCCTGACCGATGAAACTTCCGGGGTAGCTACTACCACCGCTTTATCAGCTCCGGCAATGGCATTTTTGAAACCCTGTTCAATTCCGGCCGGGCAGTCAACCAGAATAAAATCAAAATCTTTACGCAATTCATTTACCATATTTTTCATTTGATGAGGAGATACCGCGCTCTTGTCTTTGGTTTGAGCAGCAGGCAAGAGATACAGCCCTTCAAACCTTTTGTCCTTGATTAATGCCTGCTTGAGCTTGCAATGGCCATTAACAGCGTCAACAATATCAAAGACTATACGGTTTTCTAAGCCCATTACTACATCCAAATTTCTGAGTCCAATATCAGTATCTATCATCACCACTTTTTTGCCCATCATGGCCAAAGCGGTACCCAGATTGGCTGTAGTCGTAGTCTTTCCCACCCCACCTTTTCCTGAAGTAATTACTATCACTCGACTTTTCATCCTTAAGCCCCCTATCATATTTTTAACTTCTCAATTACGACTCTACCCTCACGAATGCGGGCAAGCTCAGGGTAATCAACCTCATGTCTTTCACCATCCGGAGGGCGAGTAATATGGGTAGCAATCCTAAGCTGGGTTGGATTCAGACGATAAGCAGTAATTATGGCTCCTTCGTCACCAAATACTCCTGCATGGGCCAATCCTCGCAAGGAACCCATTACCAATATATTCCCTCCTGCAATAAGTTCTGCTCCAGGGTTTATATCACCCAGAATCACCGCATTGCCTGGTACAAATTTCTTTTGTCCCGAGCGGATATGCCGACATATTAAAGCTGTATTGTCATAATGCTTAATGTCCTCAATGATTGGCGCCTTCTCCTCTTGCCCTTGTGGGTTGGAAGCCTCGTTCAGCTTTCCAGACATTAGCTGATCCAAATGCATACCGTAATCAAGCAAGGTATCTTCCAGTTCCCTAAGTTGTTTGTTGCTTAATATTTTTTTACCAATGTCAACATTCACTTTGCTGCCAATCGGCAAATCAGCCATCAAAGTGAGCTTGTTCTCCAGCCCCTCTTTCATCTGAGAAAAGGTATTGTAAGCTTTTAGGTCTATCAGCATGCTGTTACTGACAGGCTTATATGCTGTACTCACCTATTTAGCCCCCCATTCCATAAGAGTCCTTTAAAACTCTGTAAATACTTCATTTTGTCATGTAATTCTATAAATAACAATAATTCCCTTCGATGAAAAAAATAAAAATAGAGGTGATATTTTCTAATCGCCTCTATTTTAGTCGTCAGTACTCAAGAAATTTCTTCTATTATTCGCCAGCGTTATTCGACTTCAGGCCCAACAGCTTAGTCTTCGGGCCTTTCCAGGTAATTGCTGAGGCCAAAGTAGTGCCTAAAAAGATCCCGGGCAATTAATCCGGCCGATTCACCGCCACTGTATCCATATTCCATAACTCCGGCAAAGGCAATTTCAGGATCATCAAAAGGAGCAAAAGCAACAAAAACTCCATGAAATTCTTTTAGTTCATTATCCCCTGCTCTGCCAGTCTCTGCTGTGCCAGTCTTTGCCGCTACCTGGATGGAGGGAGGAAAATCATTAAACAGGAAGTGGGCCGTACCCCCGGGTTGGCTTACCGCCAGCATAGCCCGCTTGGTCTCAGCAATTGTTTCGGCTTTTACATCTATCTCTCTCACTATCTGGGGCTCAATATCTTTAATGGTCTTATTTTCTCCATCTGTAATTCGGCTTAACAATTGGGGCTGCATCAGATAACCCCCATTGGCAATAGCAGCTACATAGTTGGTCAGCTGTAGTACCGTAAAATCATTATATCCCTGGCCCATGGACATGTTAAAGGTATCAAAAGCCTGCCAGGTAGTATTAAAATTATAATCAATCTGATATTGGGCTTCTAATTGATTCTTTTCGTTTTCCTTTCTTTTCTGCAGCTCCTTGATCTCTTCCTGATCTATGGCCTTCTCCAGCAAATCATCATATTTGCTCTCCAATTCCTGCCACAGCCGCTCATATTGTCTGTCAGTCAGAGTTGCGCTTATCTCTTTTTTCCACTCCGGATTGGGCAATAAGCCTTTAGCTTCATAAGGAAGGTCTATACCTGTTTTACTTCCCAAGCCAAATTCATTAGCAACCCTAATTATTTCTTTTTGTCCAGCTCGGCGGCCCATTTCTTGAAAATAGACGTTACAGGATCCGGCCATAGCCGAATAATAGTTTACATTGCCATGAACACTCCAACATTTTATATAGGGAGCAATCCAGTAATTTCCGGTACACCTTATATAATCTTCTAATGGAATCATGGCCTCTTTGTCCAGGGCCGCCATCCCAGTAATCATTTTAAAAGTAGATCCGGGGGGATAAGTAGCCTGTATACAGCGGTTGGAAACAGCACCGGGCTGCAGGGGATCATAGGATTCAGTCTGAGGAAAATAGTATTCCGCCCGCTTAGAACTAATATTGCCTTTCCAATCATCAGGATACATGGCGGGCATGCTGCACATAGCCAAAATCTCGCCGGTCTTAACATTCATCAATACCGCTGAACCCACCCTGGCTTTAGGATATTTTTGCTGCAATTGAGTCAGAGTATTTTCCATACTTTTCTGCATAACCTGCTGCAATTCCAAATCCAGGGTAAGGTGCAGATTTCTGCCTGCCTCCGGTTCCAGAGTGACTAAATCTCTTATGGGCCGACCCCTTGCATCCACCTCTACGTTGCGAGCTCCATCCTTGCCTTTTAACACCTCTTCATACTGCTTTTCCAGGCCGGATTTTCCAATCAAACTATTAATGCTGTATTCACCTTCAGCCGATTCCTGCAATTCGCCCTGGTCTATGGAATGAATATAACCCAGAACATGTCCAGCCAGACTGCCTTGAGGATAGTTGCGCAAGGGTTCTACCACTATGGATACTCCCGGTAAACTCTGACGATTTTCCTCCAACTCAACTACCAGATTCCAAGATATATCATGTAAAAGGATAATAGGTTCATATAAACGTAATTTTTGGATTTCCACCTTTTCTTCAATATAGTCCCGAGTAACTTCAGGGTAATATTCCTGCAATACTGACAGCAAATTGTCAATAACCAGTTCCTGTTTATCGGCATCCAGGTAACTCAGGCTTAAAGAATAGACTATTTCATTGCTGGCCAGTACTTCACCCTGGGCCGTATATATTTCACCCCGCGGCGCCTTTATTGGAAGCAATCGGATACGGTTTTCCTTAGCCTGAGTCTGATAAGTCTCATTATTAAACAATTGAACTACCGACAGCCTGGTTCCCAATAAGGCTAGTAGGATTATTACCACATAGCCGTAAATCTTTATTTTGTTTTCCAACTCTTTTGCTCTCATTTATTTCTCCCCGGTTACGTTCAGCAGTCCTTTTTGGAATGAGTTATAATAAAGAACGTAAATGGGAACTGCCAACAACAGATTATAGAGGCTTTGGAATATGGCGGCGCTTATTATGGAAGCATCTATGTTAAATACGCTGAAGCTACTCCACCCCAAAACCAGCATCAATACAGAATTCAATACCGTTCCAATTAAAACCACCAACAAACCTACCAAAACATTTTCATTGAAAAATCGCACCTGGAGTCGTCCAATAATAAAGCCGGTTATCCCTTTGGATAAAGCATTTACCCCAATAAACCGCCCCATATACAAGTCTTCCAATAGACCGCACAAAAAACCGTAAACTGCACCTTTGTTGTCTCCATGGAGAAAGGAATAGAAAACTACGAATATTAAAACCAGATCTGGCACAGTACCAAATAAGCTGTAAGCCCTGAAGAATGTCGATTCCAAAAAAATTGCTATAAAAGGTAGAAAGCATAGTATAAAATACCGCAAAATATTTTATCCTCCAATTTCTTCATCAGTATTGACTTCATCATTCAATAAAAGCTCGGGCTTATAATTTACTATCACCAGCACTTCTTCCAGTTTATCGAAATCAACTGAAGGTTCTACCAGTGCCGACAACAGTATTCCATCTGGTTGCAGCTCAACTTCCTTTACCCTGCCAATGTCAAGGCCCTTGGGGTATGACTCCGATAGCCCGGAGGTTACAATATTATTCCCCGCTTTGATAGTTGAATAATAGGGTATGTTGACCATACGCAAGCTGTTGTTGTTGCCCAAACCTTCAACAATACCTTGAGTCTCGCGGTTTTCCTGTATAATAGCACCTACTGCTATCTCCCGATGGATAATTAAATCCACGTGAGCTGAGTCCCGGCTTACACTAGCTACCCTTCCCACCAATCCCTGGGGACTGATGACGGCCATACCCTTCTTAATACCACTATCTGAACCTTTGTCAATGACCATATTGCGATACCAGTTATTGGGACTACGAGCAATTACCCGGGCCCCTACCATTTGATACTTATCCAGACTGATATCCTGAAACCCCAAGAGGCTTCTTAACCTGCGCAGCTCCATTTTATCTTCTCTTAATATCTGGTTTGCCATAATCAACTGTTGGTTCTCTGCTTCCAGACTGTCTATTTGCTGTTGCATCTGCTGTTTACTGGCAAAAAAAGCATTCACTGAGCCTAAATTCTCTTTAAACTCGACTACCCCGCTTTGCAGCGGGGTATAGGCATCCCTTAACATCTTTTCTAATAAAGTGATATTATTCCTTTCTGACGAAGTGTTATTTATAAGCCATAGGGTTCCTATAAATACTATAAGAACCAGCCATAAATATTTATTTTTAATAAACTTTCTCAAAGCTCTTCACCCAAATAAGATCTATTTTTTTGGTGTTATCAACACCTTTTTAAGTATATCGATATTCTCCAATACTTTACCAGTACCCAGGGCCACTGCTAACAGGGGCTCCTCGCAAACGTAAACCGGCATATGAGTCTCACTGCTGATCAGTTTATCCAATCCTTTTAGCAGGGCACCGCCTCCAGCCATTACAATTCCTCGATCCATAATGTCCGCAGCCAGCTCCGGGGGGGTTTTTTCCAGGCATATTTTAATTCCGTCAATAATTTGCTCTACCGTTTCATTAAGAGCTTTTTGCACTTCAGTGGATGAGACCTGTATAGTCTTGGGCAAGCCGCTAACCAGATCTCTTCCCCTCACCTCATAGAACCCTTCGTCCCCTTCCCAAATGGCCGAGCCAATCAACATCTTTATTGCTTCGGCAGTCCTCTCTCCAATTAAAAGATTATAGTTCTTTCTAAGATGACTTATGATAGCCTCATCCATATCATCTCCAGCTACCCTTATGGAACGGGAGGTAACTATGCCCCCTAAAGATATCACTGCCACCTCGGTGGTCCCGCCGCCTATATCGACTATCATATTCCCAGTGGGTTCGTGCACTGGCATACCTGCACCTATAGCTGCAGCCATAGGTTCCTCAATCAGATAAGCCTCTTTAGCTCCTCCGGCAATACTAGCTTCTCTTACTGCCCGTTCCTCCACGGTAGTACACCCGGTTGGTATGCTTACAATTACCCGAGGCCGGGCAAAAGGATTCTTCTGCCCTATAGCCCGAGTAATAAAGTATTTTATCATTGCCAGGGTAACGTCATAATCAGCAATTACCCCATCCTTCATCGGTCTTATAGCCACTATATTACTAGGGGTTCTGCCAATCATCTGCTTGGCTTCCTCCCCAACCGCTAATACTTTGCCACTGTCAATTTCTATAGCTACTACCGAGGGTTCCCTTAATACTATTCCTTTTCCTCTCACATGTACCAGAGTATTAGCCGTACCCAGGTCTATTCCCAAGTCTTTTCCAAAAACCAAAATATTTTGCCCCCTTAAACTATTAGATTAAGCCTTTTGATTTAAGACTGCAGTATCTATTATCACCTATAATAATATGGTCCAGCACTGATATTCCCATTAGATTACCGGCTTCAATCAATCGTCGGCTTATCTCGATGTCCTCCTGACTGGGAGTAGGGTCGCCGCTGGGATGATTATGGACTAATATCAAAGAGGCGGCACTTTTTTTCACTGCCAACTTGAATACCTCCCGGGGATGGACTATGGAACTATGCAGACCTCCTACGGATATGTCCTGCATTTCCAGTAATCCTCCTTTGCGATCCAGATATATTACTCGAAAATGCTCGCGGTCAAAATAACGCATCTCTTCCATAACCATATTCTTAACGTCTTCAGGAGATTTTATGGGGATTTTCAAATCGCTATCCTGGGCCATACGCCGTCCTATCTCTATGGCTGCTTTAAGACTAACTGCCTTGGCCGGACCAATGCCTTTTTCCTCCAGCAGTTCCTCGAGACTAGCGTCTTTCAGGTTCCGCAAGGATTTATATTTAATTATTAATAAACGAGCTAACTCCAGGGCGCTGAGCTCACGGGTACCCTGTCCCAATATGATAGCTAGCAGTTCAGCATCCTCCAGATTTTTTTCGCCTCTTAGCATCAACTTTTCTCGGGGCCGCATGTTTTCTGGCATATCTTTAATGCCTGTATGATAGAAACTCAGAGCTTTCACCTCTCCAGCAGTCTTACCCCCTGCCTTTGGAGCATTGAATACAGATTCTTTAATGGTAATCCAACCACATTGAAGTAACATCCTTCAATCCGGTCAATGAATACCGCTCCCAGTCCCTGTATACCATATGCTCCTGCTTTATCCATTGGTTCTCCGGTCATTATGTAAGCTCTTATTTCCTCATCTTTTACATCTCGAAACCAAACTCTGGTAATTTCATCCTGAACTTCACATAGGCCGCTTTCAGCATCCATTACACATACGGCAGTTATCACTTCATGTTCTCGTCCTCTAAGCTTGGAAAGCTTACAAAAAGCATCCCTAACATCATCAGGTTTGCCTAAGATCTCTCCATTACATACTACCATGGTATCAGCTGCAATAATCAAGGCATTTTTTGCTTTTTTTCGAACATCTTCTGCTTTATTCCAGGCAATTCTTCTTGCTGCCTCCCGCGCTGTTTCTCCCGGCTGGAATTCTTCATCGATATTAGCCGGACAGCATTCAAAGTGAATATCCAATTGTTCCAAAAGACTTTTACGCCTGGGGGATTGGGAAGCAAGAATGATCCTTTTCAAAGCCAGTCTCCATATCTTACAATCTTTTATATACCATATACGCAGCTACAAAACCAATAATGGTAAACAAATTTAAATGTATCATGAATCCAAATGAAAAATCGAGGACGCCCAGATCCAGGCTAAAATCCGGTATGCCAACACTTCGAGTCGATGCCCACAAGTTGGCGGCTGGCCATATCGTTTGGGTGGCGTCTCCTATCCACCCACCAATAATCCCACCTAGTACCAGTAACAGAATGAAAATCTGCCAGCCTGGATAGGTACGCGATTTACTCAATTATCTCCCTCCACCAGCCTTTATTTGTTCAAGTTTAGCATTACTATACCTTAAACACAAGTTAGTCAAAAAAGGAGAATTCCCCTCTCAGGTATTCTCCAAGCTATTTCATAATCAAGACTAGTAATTAGTCATTTCTCCCAGCTTGACTTATTTATTTTGAACCATATTAAAGCTCAAAACCTCTAAATTAACTGACAGATCCACATTCCTAAGCACTACATCATGGGGAACTTTAAGCACTCGCGGAGAGAAGTTTAAAATTGCTTTAACTCCTGCATCCACCATTTCATCGGTAACCTTTTGAGCTTCTTGGGCCGGAACCGTAACCACCCCTACATGTACATCATAATCTTTTACCCGTTTTTTCAACATGTCCAGAGATTCTACTTCTAGCTGTCCCAGTGTGCTGCCTATTTTATTTTCGGCTACGTCCAGAATGGACTTCACCACAAAACCTCGTTCCCGAAAACCTTGATAGAGCGCTAAAGCAGATCCCAATTTACCTGCTCCTACTATAATAACATTCCATTCGTGGTCCAGACCTAAAATTTCCATCAAATAACCATATAACTCATCAACCTTGTAGCCTACTCCCCGGGTGCCGAATTCCCCAAAGTAAGCTAAATCTTTTCTGACCTGGGCTGAACTTACTCCTACCCCACGGGCTATTTGTCCGGAGGAAACAGTGTCTTCACCCTCCCCCATCAGCTGATGAAGATATCTGGAATAAATGGAAAGTCTCTGTACAGTTGCTTCAGGTATTTTAAATGCTTTCAATGTCCCACCCCTTCACGGCAATATATTAGTCATATTGTTACAAGGTGCACTTAATAACTATTATTACTATTGTACATAAAAACGGACATAAAAAAACCTGTTTTCTTAGAAATTGCCGGAATTTAAAACAATAGATCCACTATTTGAACTAAATTGTAAGTCAAAATGGAAACTATGGCCGCGGAGGGAATGGTTACAAACCAGGCTATAACAATCTGGCGGGCTATATTCCATCTAACTCCCTTAAGTCTTTTAACGGCCCCTACTCCCATAATGGATGATGATACCACATGTGTAGTACTGACCGGTGCCCCCAGTAAACTGGCGGAGTAAATAACCAGGGAAGAACTAAAATCGGCTGCAAAACCATTGATAGGCTCTATACGGAAGATTTTCCCACCCATGGTCTTAATTATTTTCCAACCTCCTACTGCGGTACCCAAACCCATAGATGCTGCACAGCCTATTTTAACCCACAGAGGAACTTCAAAAACAGTTAGCAGACCTCCGCCTACCAGCACCATGGTTATTATACCCATAGACTTTTGGGCATCATTGGAGCCGTGAGCAAAAGAGGCCATACAAGCGGATACCATTTGCAGTTTGCGAAAGCTATTGTTAATTTTGGAAGGAGCAGCGGGCTTGAAAACCCAGAAGAGGATGGTCATCACTAGGCTTCCCATCAAACCACCGATAATGGGAGCCAGAATTAATCCCACCAGTATTTTCAAAAACCCCTGCCAGAGAACGGCTTGAAAACCAAAACCGGCTATGACTGCTCCGGCCAGGCCTCCAATCAAGGCGTGGGAAGAACTGCTGGGAATACCATAATACCAGGTAAACAGGTTCCAGAATATAGCTCCTATTAATGCTGCAATAATTACCGCTGGAGTTACCAATTCAGGTGCTACTATGTTCTTGCCAATGGTAGCGGCCACTGCAGTTCCACTCAAGGCCCCTGCAAAATTTAAACTGGCTGCAATCAATATGGCATTACGAGGCGACAGAGCTTTGGTAGAAACGGAGGTAGCTATGGCATTAGCCGTATCATGAAATCCATTAATGAAATCGAAGACCAGCGCTAGAAATACTACTATGGCTATTAAAGCTAGACTAAACATATTTGACTGCGATTCCCTTTATAATATTGCTGACGTCTTCACAATAATCCAGAGTAGTCTCCAAATGCTCATATATTTCTTTCCATTTTATGATATCCACCACGTTTTCAGTATTCTCGAAAAGAAGGGCAATCCCTGCCCTATACAGGTAGTCGCCCTCATGTTCATAATTCCTAATCCTTTCGCTGGCTTCCACTACTTCCTGGTGTAAATTCCTAATATCCGACAGCTTGGACACTGCAGCTTTTATTTCCTCAGCTGCTTCTTCCAATACCTGGGCTAGTTTTAATATATATATTTCCTTGGGTCGTCCAGCTTTATAAATAACAATTTTCTCCATGGTACCCTGAGTATGATCCACAATGGAATTCAAGCCTCGGGCTAATTGCAGTATATCTTCCCGATCAAAAGGGGTTACAAATGAACTGTTAATCTGAACCATTACCTCAGACAGAAGATTGTCTCCTCTTTCTTCAACTCGGTTAATGGATTCCAGTTTTTGGGAAGAATCTCCTGGCTGTTCAATGAATTGAAGTAACAAACTAGCTGCATCTACTATAGCATCCGCTAACTGGTCAAAGTAAGCAAAAAATAGGTCATTACGTGGCTTTAGTTTAAAAACCACACTGACACCTCCTCATTTTACACCCGTACTATCACTTATTAAAATTATAACAATAATAATATTAAGGCTTTGTTAATAATTTGTTAACAAAGCCTTAAGCAATCGTAAACTGGCGCCTTGCTCTATCCAGTAAATAGAAAGAACCGGTTATTAAAAGATATTCTTCCTTATCTAGGAGCTGAATCCCTAATCTTACTGCTTTGCCAATATCCTCCTGTACATAGCATTGGATTTCCGGATATGTTTTATTCCATTCCTCAGCAACTCTATCCCACTTGGTGGCCCGATCACTTTCCGGCCTGCTCACTATACAGCGGCTGGTATTCTCTCCTAAATAGGCCAAGGCTTTCCCGGCATCCTTATCATCCAGATAGCCGCAAAGCAGGATTTTCTTGCGAGCTCCCAGGATGCTGCTTAAAGATTCCGCAAGAGCTCTGGCCGCCTGGGGGTTATGACCGACATCAACGATTACCATGGGATGCTGGCTTAGCACTTCCAGTCGCCCGGGAATCTGGAGATTCCTTAAACTGTCACGCAAAACCATGGGAGTCAGGATAAACCTAGACTCTTTCAAAATAATAATAGCCCCCAAGGCTAAACGCAGGTTTTCCAATTGATAATTGCCTGCAAGTCCCAGCTGCACCCCTTCCATCCTCTGTCCATCCAGATCAATCTCTATCTCCTGTCCCTCAATTCCCGGTCTCCCCGTCGGGATAATCTTAATACTATCCAGATTAAAGCAGGGTGCCTTGAGGGATTGGGTACGGGACTGGATTACCTTCCGTGCCTCTTCCGGCATTGGTCCAATTACCACCGGTATTCCAGCTTTAATGATACCGGCCTTGTTTTGGGCAATTTCTGCCAGAGTGGAACCCAGAACTTCTGTATGGTCATAGTCAATGCTGCTTATTACTGATACCAATGGAGTGATAACATTGGTGGAGTCATAGATTCCACCCAATCCAACTTCTATTACCGCCAGATCCACCTGACTATCCTTAAAATACTGGAAAGCCAAAGCGGTCATTATCTCAAATTCAGTTGGATGCTCTTCTCCCGCTCTTGCCATCAGATCTATCCGGCCTTCAATATCATCCAGGTAGGCTTTAAAGTGTTCGGGCTGTATTTCCTGGCCATCGATGGTAAATCGTTCGGTATAGGAATGAAGGTGCGGGGAGGAAAAATGTCCAACCCTATAGCCGGCTGCACTAAGCAAGGAGGCAATCATACAGGTAACCGATCCTTTGCCATTGGTACCACCCACATGGACCATTTTCAAATCCTTTTCCGGGTTTCCCATCAACTCCAGTAATCTGCTGATCCTGCTCAAACCCGGTTTACTGCCAAAGGTATTAAGTTTCTGCAATTGTTCAGCTATTGCTCGCTGAATATCCGCAACCGTTGTAATATACCCTCTTTCTTGCTTTTTGCCTCTTCGACTTTAAATTTCTCCTTATCAATTACTGCCTGGGGTGCCCGATCCAAAAACGACTGGTTCTGCAGCTTGGCTTCAGCCTTGCTCAGATCCGAGTCCACGCTTTTCAGCTCTTTATTGAGACGGGCTACTTCTTTTTCAATATCGATAACCCCTTCCAGGGGAACATATATTTCCATACGGGAACTTACAGCTGAAACTGCCTGTTCCTGCATACCGTCCAGTTTTTCCATCAACTCCAATTGGCTCAGGTTGGCCATCTGCAAAAGGTAGGCCTGATTGCTGGCAAATACCTGTCTTAGAGCAGGGTCAGGTATTTGCATCACAGCCTTAATCGGAGACCCGGGCGCTATGTTGAATTCCGACCTTATATTGCGCACCAATCTGATAGCATTCATTATTTCCTTCATATTTTCTACTGCTGCCGGCCATATCTGTTGCTGATCAGCCTCTGGCCATTTGTCCATCATAATAGTCTCACTATGGCCAGGCAGGCTTTGATAAATTTCCTCAGTAATAAAAGGCATAAATGGATGAAGGGTTCTCAAAATGCTCTGCAAGACCTGATTCAGAAGATTTTGCACCAATAACTTCTCCCGCTGGTCCCGTGGGTTAAATAATCTGGGTTTGGCTAATTCGATATACCAGTCGCAGAATTCATCCCAGATGAATTCATACAGCTCTCGGGCTGCTTCGCCCAAATCATATTTTTGCAGGCGCTCACTGATCTGCTGTATCATCATATTTAGACGGGATAAGATCCACCAATCTACCAGTTGCAGTTCTTCTTTCTCTACAATAATAGGCTGATAATCCTTAAAATTCATCAAAACAAAGCGAGAAGCATTCCATATTTTATTGGCAAAGTTACGGCTGTTCTCAACCTTCTCCCAATTAAAACGCACATCATTGCCGGGAGTTACTCCGGTAATCATGGAAAAACGCAGGGTGTCAGCCCCATAACGGTTAATTACTTCAATCGGGTCAATACCATTACCCAGGGATTTGCTCATTTTCCGGCCCTGACCATCCAAAATCAGACCATGAATGTTGACTTCGTGGAAGGGCACCTGTCCGGTCTGCTCGATACCCGAGAAAATCATCCGGGCTACCCAGAAGAAGATAATATCCCTGCCGGTAACCAGAACACTGGTAGGATAATAATATTCCAGATCCCTGGTAATATCGGGCCATCCCAGGGTAGAGAAAGGCCACAGAGCACTGCTGAACCAGGTATCCAGCACATCTTCGTCCTGAATCACATTGCTGGACTCACAGGCAGTGCATCGTTCAGGGTCATTTATACTGCAAATCATTTCACCACAATCCTGGCAATACCAGACTGGAATTCGGTGTCCCCACCACAACTGCCGGGAAATACACCAATCCCGAATATTTTCCATCCAATTTATATATATGTGGGTAAATCTTTCCGGTATAAATCTAATTTCCCCATTCAGTACTTTCTCTATGGCCGGTTCGGCTAAAGGCTTCATTTTCACAAACCATTGCATTGATATCATGGGTTCAATTATGGTAGCACAGCGCTGACAGTGACCCACTGCATGACTGTGCTCACTTATTTCAAGCAAGAGCCCCATCTTTTCCAAATCCCGCAATATTTTAACCCGGGCCTCCTCCCGGCTCAACCCCTGATAGGGACCGGCATTTTCGTTCATATAGCCATTATTGTCCATTACTGCTATCTGCTCCAGCCCATGCCTTGATCCCATTTCAAAATCATTGGGGTCATGGGCTGGAGTAACCTTAACCGCTCCGGTGCCGAATTCCTCATCCACATAGCTGTCGGCAAATATGGGAATAGTCCTATTCATTAACGGCAAGCTTACCATTTTCCCCAGCAAGTGATGGTACCTCTTATCGTCAGGATGAACCGCTACTCCAGTGTCACCCAGCATGGTCTCAGGTCTGGTGGTAGCTACCACCAGAAATTCATCAGAATCTATAATAGGGTACTTGATATGCCATAAATGACCGGCATGGTTTTCATGTTCTACTTCAATATCTGAAATAGCAGTGTGGCATTTGGGACACCAGTTGACCAGATAATTGCCCCGATATATTAACCCCTTTTCGTAGAGCTTGACAAATACCTCTCTTACCGCTTTGGAACATCCCTCATCCATGGTAAAGCGCTCCCGGCTCCAATCACAGGAGGAACCCAAAAGACTGAGCTGATCAGTAATAGTATTGCCATATAAATGCTTCCACTCCCAGACTTTATCCAAAAACTTTTCCCGTCCCAAATCATGTTTGCTTAAGCCTTGCTGGGCCAGGGATTCTTCCACCCGAGCCTGAGTGGCTATTCCGGCATGGTCAGTTCCGGGCAACCACAGGGTATTGTAGCCCTGCATGCGGTGCCAGCGGGTCAGGATATCCTGGATGGTGTTGTCCAAAGCATGACCCAAATGCAATGCTCCAGTTACATTGGGCGGAGGCATTACAATGGAGAACATTTTTGGGTTTTCATCAGGTTCGGGGGTAAAGCAGCCCCGGTTCTTCCAGTATTCATACCATTTACCCTCCACCTGGGCCGGATCATACACTGTGGGCAGATTATTTACGGTACCCATCCGATAACCTCCTTAAAATATCTATACATAAATCTTAACTATACTATCCCAGTTAACACTAGATTAATAGCCAATGCCTGCCAGACTTATACCTGCTACCGCTGTCATCCCCTTCGCGGACTGACTAAAGATAGCCTGTTAATACCTGCAGTGTCTGGTTTAAGATCGCTAAAGCATTAATGCCAATACTATCTAAATAATGCCTATTATACATTCTAAATTGTACTTAAATATCACCTGCTAATGCAAGTAATCCGAATAAATTCTGTATTTTGGCTCCATATTGTAGTAACCTTTATAAACAGAGAAAGATTCTTTAGGGGGAATATGGAATTGGCCAAAAAATTGAAAATAGGCCGCAATGATCCTTGTCCTTGCGGCAGCGGTAAGAAATTCAAGAATTGCTGCGGACGTTGGGGAGAAATAACCTCCATATACGAAGATCCTTTTTCCCATTATAATCAGCTGGCTACCTCAGCCAAGGTGAAACTGGAGCGTTATTTTGTCACTGAAGCAAAAAAATATCGTCAGTCGATTAAGTCCCGCTTTACCCGTTTTGCTGTTAAAAAGACCATCCCTGAGCCACATGAATCCATTTTCTCAGACTGGTTATGGTTCGACTTCAGGGATGAGCAAGGTATGAGCATGGGAGAGCGATATTTAGCTGAAAATGCTGCCTATATGGAAGAGGCTGTGTTGGAATGCACACAGGCTTTTAATCGATCCTATTTATCCGTTTACAAACTAAAGGGGGCCATTGGAACCACCCTAAAAATACAGGATATTTTACTGGGCACCGAGCATCAGGTGATAATAAAGGAACCCCTGCTAATTGAAGAGGAAGATCCGGAAATGATCATGTTGGGGAGAATAATCTCTATGCCGGCAGCCAAGCTCTTCTCCGGTATGGTTTTAATGTTGGAAAATAATCTTTTACAGGAAGATTTTATTCACGAACACTTTAAATATTGGAAGGAATTAAGGGATCAGGATATACCTTATTTACTGAAACATCATGGAGAAATCATCTATGGAATATTTGATCATGCCGCTCAGAAGATGCTGCTAAACTTAAACGATATACGTATCTGGGTCCTCCAGCCAGAAGAAAGAGATCTGCTATTACAGCAACTGGAACAGAGTTCTGAATACACCCTGCATCACCAAACCTCGGGTTACTACTGGTTCAAGGCCAAGGAAGAAGTAGCCGGTTATTCCCGCCTTATTATTAGGGATAAGCTGCTATTATCTGCTGCTGATGTGCTGGAGGAGGTTTATAGGCATGCCAACTTTGTGGACACCATACTCCCAGACCATCCGGTACAGGTAATAAACAGCCTGTTGTTGTCAGCCCCGCCCACTCCTGAATACGCTGAATTGTGGTTCCTGGTTTTAAAAGACCGAGAATGTGAAAATTGGCTGCACACTCCCCATGGGGATTTTAACGGCCAGACTCCAGCAGAGCTTTTGCAACAAGAGGGAGGAGCAGAAAAGATCATTGACAGGTTAAATTCTTATCTGGACACTACGGTTATGGAGGCAGAAAAAGAAGTCTTGGAATATATTAAATTAAGATGCCTCAAGGGCTAAGCTGGGTGATGAATATTTTAAGCCCGACCAGCCAGGGCCGGGCTTATTAATATTTTCCGCCGGGCACCGCTGTTCAGTCCGGTTCCGAGTTATACTTCAATATTTCTTGCAGAGCAGCTTTTATCTCCTCTATGCCTTCCCCGGTCTCAGCTGAAAAGCAGAGGGGCAGCAAGTCCACTGGCAGCTTTAATTCTTTTCTGATCACTGCCAAGTTGCGAGCCCTGGCTCCCCGAGATATTTTATCCGCCTTGGTGGCCACAATTAAAACCGGTATTTGATGATGACTAAGCCACTCTTTCATCACTATATCGTCACTGGAAGGTGGATGCCTTATGTCCAGGATATGCAAAACCCCTTTTAACTGCTGGCGCTGGCTTAGATATGATTCGATCATCTTACCCCATTTGGCTCTTTCCTGCTTGGAAACTTTGGCATAACCATAGCCAGGCAGATCTACCATATACCATTGTTCATTAATCAGGTAGTAATTTATCGTTCTGGTCTTGCCCGGAGTAGAACTGGACTTGGCCAGCTTCTTACGGTTGCTTAATTTATTGATCAAAGATGATTTCCCTACATTGGACCTGCCCACCAGGGCTATTTCCGGTCGTTCCTCATCCGGAAGCAGTTTAAGATCCACAAACACTCCCTTAAATTCCGCCTGCTTAATAATCATTATAGCCTACCTTATTTACCAATCTTCGTACTTATCTACCAACGATGCACTGGGTGTAAGTCCAGCCTCTACTATACCTGTATTACTTCCCAGCCAGTATTATACTGGGTATCAAAGCCCGGATTACCCTTATTAAGGCAGGCTTTAAACATGATACAAGTAATACCAGCATTAAGGTAATGGTACAGATTCATGGGCTTCTTCCTAAGACCCATTAGACAACGGGACCAATTATAATGCTGGTAACACCAATGGTATAGTATGAACTGCCAATTTGCTTATTTAATTTAAAGTCCCCTCATTTTTATCCAGGGCAAGTTCCAGTACCTGATCCATGTGAGAAACAATCTGGAATTGCATTTTCTTCCTCACAGCAGCTGGTATATCCTCAATGTCCTTTTTATTGTCCTCCGGCAGCAAAACCATCTTAATCCCAGCCCTATGAGCTGCCAGGATTTTTTCTTTTACTCCCCCAATAGGAAGGACCCGCCCTCTTAGGGTTATTTCACCAGTCATAGCTATATCACTGCGCACCGGGTGGCCTGCCAAAGCTGAAGCAAGGGCGCTGGCAATGGTTATACCCGCCGAAGGGCCATCTTTAGGAATGGCTCCTTCAGGGACATGCAGATGTATATCGCTTTCATCCAAGGTCTGCTGAGAAATACCTAACTCTTCGGCTCTGGATCTCACATAGGTCAAAGCAGCTCGGGCTGATTCTTTCATAACATCACCCAGTTTTCCGGTTAAAATCAGCTTGCCCTGGCCTTTGTATAAAGCTACCTCAATGGCCAGTATATCGCCACCAGTCTCAGTCCAGGCCAAACCAGTAGCTACCCCAATCTGGTTTTCACTTTCGGCTACCCCATAGCGGTATCGTTCTTTGCCCAAATACCGTGCCACCATGGCGGCAGTAACATTAACCTGGACATTCCTGTTCTCCACTACCTGCCTGGCTACCTTGCGGCACATGGAAGCAATTTCTCTTTCCAGGTTTCTTACTCCAGCTTCCCGAGTATAATTGCGAATTGTTTTCCTGATAGCACCTTCCGAAAAGCTAATGTTCTTGGGCTTCAATCCATGCTCCTTAACTTGCTTGGGTACCAAATAATCCTTGGCAATATGCACTTTATCCTCTTCGGTATAACTGCTTATTTCTATAAGTTCCATTCGGTCTAACAAGGGTCGGGGTATATTGTAGATTGAATTAGCCGTGGTTATGAACATTACCTTGGACAGATCAAAAGGTATTTCCAGATAGTGATCACTAAAGGAAAAATTTTGTTCCGGATCCAAGACCTCTAACAAAGCTGAAGCAGGGTCGCCTCTAAAATCCATAGTCATCTTGTCGATTTCATCCAGAAGAAATATAGGATTCCTGGAACCGGCCTGCTTCATGCCCTGCAATACCCGACCCGGCATAGATCCTACATAGGTTCTGCGATGTCCCCTAATTTCGGCTTCATCACGGATTCCCCCCAAGGACATTCGTACAAATTTGCGACCCAGGGATCTGGCGATAGACTTCCCCAAAGAAGTTTTTCCAACTCCAGGCGGCCCTACCAGGCATAAAATGGGTCCTTTCATCTTCTTAGCCAGTTTACGTATGGCCAGATATTCCAATATTCTCTCTTTGGGTTTCTCCAGTCCATAATGATCTTCTTCCAAAATGGCTTCGGCTGCTTTCAAATCAAGTCTATCCTTGGTTTCAGCTGACCAGGGCAAGGAAAGCATCCAATCCAAATAATTTCTAACCACCACCGCTTCGGCTACCATAGGCGGCATCTTCTCCAGCCTTTCCAATTCCTTATAGGCCTTTTCATGAGCATCTTTGGGCAGTTTGGCCTCTTCTATCCGTTCTCTGAGTTCTTCCACCTCAGCGGTCCGTTCGTCCTTCTCTCCCAGTTCCTTCTGGATAGCTTTCATCTGCTCCCGCAGATAATACTCTTTCTGGGTTTTTTCCATCTGTTTGCGCACCCGGATATTAATTTTTCGTTCTAGTTCCAGCACTTCCATTTCCTTGGCCAGAATATCACACATAAATTCCAGCCGCTGGGATATATCCCGGGCCTCCAGTATCTTTTGCTTCTCGTGAATCCTCAAGGACAGATGAGATGCCACCACATCCGCTAAGCGACCCGGTTCTTCTATAGATACCACTGTAACTACCGTTTCCGGCGGTACCTTCTTACTTACTCTTACATATTGTTCAAATTGGGAAACCAGAGTCCTCATCAATGCTTCCAGTTCGACCGGTTTTTCTTTGGTGTCATCCTTAAATTCTTCGATCTGTACCTGCATATAAGGATCGTGAGCTACGTAACTCCGTATTTCAGCTCGATGCAGACCCTCAACCAGAACCCGCATGGTTCCACCGGGCATCTTTAATATCTGCCTGATCTCGGCTACCGTTCCTACTTGATAAATGTCTGTTTCTTCCGGATCATCATCTTGGGCTTCTTTTTGGGTAGCCAGAAATATCTCTTTATTCTCTAACATAGCTTCTTCTATGGCATTAATGGATTTTTTTCGGCCTACATCAAGATGAATAACGGTATATGGAAAAACCAGCATTCCTCTTAATGGGAGCATGGGTATTACTCTTAATATTTCATCATTTGACTGCAAAAAAACACCTCCCAGGCAAATTAATTCTACTATATGACTGAGCCTAAAGGCAAGGTTAGAAGGACTGCAGTCATCCATAAATCCTGGTTTAGTATAATAAATATCGCCAATATATGCTATCAAATTATATTATTGATTATATATTATTTGTCAAGCCCTATTGAACAAATGCTATATCCAACACCTGCCCAAGATTATTTACCGCTATCACTTCAATATCAGCCAGGTTTTCAAATATGCTTAACCAGTTGTCCGAGGGTATTACAACTTTCTTAATCCCTGCCTTCCTGGCGGCATCCACTTTACTCATTACTCCCCCCACCCCCTTTACTTTACCGTGAACCGAGATTTCTCCAGTCATGGCCAATAGGTGATATACCGGCCTTTGACTGATAGCTGAATAAATAGCTGTTGCAATGCTTACTCCGGCAGAAGGTCCATCTACCGGGGTTCCTCCCGGGAAATTCAGGTGCAAGTCATAATCCAAAGTGGCCAGGCCATACTCAGAACGTAAAACCGTAAGCACATTTTCCACTGCTCCCCGTGCCATGCTCTTGCGGATCAGCTTTCTTCCTTCTCCCCCTACTTCTTCTTGATCAATAACTCCTGTTACGGTCCAGCTTCCACTTCCTTTATCCACAGGTATGGCTTTAGCTTCCACCTCAATCAGCACACCCACATTGGCCCCATGCACCGCCAGACCATTCACTACTCCTATGGCCGGTTCAATTCCAGGTCGAACTTCTGTCCGGGGAGAAAAGCGACCATTGTTTAAAACCTTTTCCACCGTCTCCAGAGTGATCCGACACGAGCTCTCCACCTGGGTTATCCCTGCTGCCAACTGAACAATATTAACCGCTTCCCGTCCATTACCGGCATATTTCACAATTTCTCCCACTGCACCTCCATCTACCTCTATGCCTACTTTATCTACGGCATTGATGACAATTCTTTGGATATCTTCCTTTTCCAGTGGTTTGAAAAACACCTCCATACACCGGGATCTTAAGGGCGGTGACAATTCAGCCGGCATTCTGGTAGTGGCACCAACTAGACGAAAATCAGCCGGCAAACCATTTTGAAATATATCATGGATATGGGCAGGAATATTTCTATCATTTTCATAATAATATGCACTTTCCAGCAGTACTTTACGATCCTCCAGAACTTTCAACAGTTTATTCATCTGCATGGGATGCAACTCCCCTATTTCATCAATAAAGAGTACTCCCCCATGGGCTTTGGTACAAGCCCCTGGCTTGGGCTGTGGTATTCCAGCCGATCCCATGGACCCAGCTCCTTGATAAATAGGGTCATGTACTGATCCAATCAGAGGATCAGCAATATTCCTTTCATCGAAACGAGTTATGGAAGCATCTATCTCTACAAATTTTGCATCAGCAGGAAAAGGAGATATAGCCTTCCTGCGGGCTTCCTCCAGGACCAGTCTGGCCGCTGCAGTTTTACCTACCCCAGGTGGACCATAAATAATTACGTGCTGGGGATTGGGGCCGCAAAGGGCAGCCCGCAATAAATCTATCCCCTCCTCCTGCCCAACTACATCCTTCAGGTCAGCGGGACGAGTCAAACTGGATAGTGGTTCAGTCAACCTTACATTACGCATTTCCTTCAATTTGCCGTTTTCTTTTTCTGATTCTTTTACCAAACCGTGTTTTTTATTCTGCTGGGACTTTAGAAGATTCCAAAAATAAATCCCAATTACTATAGCGAAAAATAATTGTACCATATATAGCATCGGGCCGTAATCCATAAAAAGACTATTCATTTTGCTTATTCCTTTCTCTACAGCTGCTACCAAGCTTCTTGGTATTCATTCATAAGCGACCTTAATAAAGCCTAAATACCAAGCCGCTTTTTTATATTATTCCCGGCTGGATCAGTTGAATAAGGTAATATGGACAGTAAAAAAAGACAGTTTTCACTGCCTTTTCCATAGCTATAAACACCTTGAATAATCTAAAGATCTTAGCGAATAAGTTCCTAAACAGTCTTATGCCGGCCTACAACTGCAATTTCAATCCGCTATATTGTTTTCTTCGCTGTTTTCGAATCAATATTATGATTATACCGTCCCAACTTCACAATTAAGCTTCTTTGGTCCAATGGACCTCCTCCTTTTACTTGGTTTGGCGCTCGTCGAAACCTGCATCAGTATCAAACTGAGGAGGTTTTGATTGTTAACGCTCTTCATTCCCATGGTCCAGCCCATGGTCCAGGTTTTTGTCCCATAAACCAAAAAAGGCAGTTTCCACTGCCTTTGCCGGTCATCCATCTTCCTTACCTAACATCAATTTGTACTATTAATGCTACACACAGATAGCTTTTGAAGCATTAGCTGTGCTAGCAGCTAATGGAGCTATTTAATCAGTTTACTTTTCTTCTGGCATCCACGGTTACCAGCAGGGGCTTTTCTTTTTTAGCAATTACCTCCCGAGTTACCAATACCTTGGTAATATCAATTCGGGAAGGTACCTCATACATGACTTCCAGCATCACGTCTTCAATTATAGCCCTTAGACCGCGAGCCCCGGTATTTCTTCGCAAGGCTTCTTCGGCGATGGCATCGAGAGCGTCATCAGTAAACTCCAGATCTACCCCATCCAGCTCCAATAATTTCTTGTATTGTTTGACCAGAGCGTTTCTTGGTTCGATCAATATTTTAACCAAAGTCACCTTATCCAAAGCGTCCAGGGTCACTATGATCGGTACCCGGCCTACAAATTCAGGGATCAGTCCATAGCGCAGCAGATCCTGGGGCAAAATCATTTCCAGGATTTCACCGATTTTCTTTTCTTCTTTGGCTTTAATATCGGCTCCAAAACCCATAACTTTTTGCCCGATACGGTCTTGTATTATTTTATCGATACCCTCAAAGGCTCCACCGCAGATAAAAAGAATATTGCTGGTATCGATCTGGATAAACTCTTGATGAGGATGCTTGCGCCCCCCCTGGGGAGGCACGCTGGCTACTGTACCTTCCAATATTTTCAGCAAGGCCTGTTGTACCCCTTCCCCGGATACATCACGGGTTATGCTGGGATTGTCTGTCTTACGAGCTATCTTATCAATTTCATCAATATAGACAATGCCCTTCTCGGCCTTTTCAATATCATAATCGGCGGCCTGTATGAGTTTAAGAAGAATGTTTTCTACATCTTCTCCTACATAGCCAGCCTCAGTAAGAGATGTAGCATCGGCTATGGCGAAAGGCACATTCAATATCCGGGCTAGGGTTTGAGCCAGCAGTGTTTTACCGCTACCAGTGGGGCCCAGCATCATAATATTGCTTTTCTGCAATTCTACGTCATCCAATTTCATACCCAGATTTATTCTTTTATAGTGATTGTACACAGCTACTGCCAATGATTTTTTGGCTCGATCCTGGCCGATAACATAGTCATCCAAGGTTTCTCTAATCTCCAAAGGCTTGGGGATATCCCCCAGTTCCAAACCTAAATCTTCAGCCAGTTCTTCTTCGATTATTTCATTGCAGAGTTCAATGCATTCATCACAAATATAAACACCCGGACCTGCAACTAATTTCTTAACCTGATCCTGAGTCTTGCCGCAAAACGAGCATTTTAATTGTCCTTTATCATCTCCGTATTTATGCATATATCCACCCCTCTTCCAGGTAGCACTATTTCTTCTTGCCGAATCCCCTTGACCTAAGCATTACCTCATCAATAATTCCATACTCTACCGCGTCTTGGGCGGTCATGAAGTAATCTCTTTCCGTATCCTGCTCTATTTTCTCCAAGGATTGACCGGTTCTATCTACTAGAATTCGGTTCAAGGCTTCTCTCATTCTAATAATTCTTTTAGCGTGAATCTCAATATCCGTAGCTTGACCCTGAGTTCCGCCACTGGGTTGATGAATCATTATTTCTGCATTAGGTAAGGCATAACGCTTCCCTTTTTCCCCAGCTGCCAGCAAGAAAGCTCCCATGCTTGCAGCCAATCCAACACATATAGTTGATACATCAGCCTTGATATGCTGCATGGTGTCATATATAGCCATGCCAGCACTGATTGAACCTCCTGGGCTGTTAATATATAAGGCAATGTCCTTATCTGGATCTTCAGCTTCCAAAAACAATAGCTGAGCAATTACCAAATTGGCTACAGTATCATCAATGGCGCTGCCCAAGAATATTATCCTATCTTTTAACAAGCGAGAGTATATATCATACGATCTCTCTCCCCGGTTGGTCTGCTCTACTACCATAGGTACCAAATAAGACATATCTTTCACCTCTTTTAGTTTTATTTTAGCTTGCATCCCGGGTAAATTCTTAGTTGTTTATGGTACGGATCCAATTATTCTGCGACGCTTTCCTCAGCTTCGCCTTGGGCTTCCGCTTCTTCTTTTTCCTCAATGCTCACTACAGCATGCTCTACCAAATAGTCTACTGCTTTGTCCATTTTCAGGTTGTTACGAATGTTGTCTTCCATTCCTTCCACGTTCTTCCGAACCTCTTCAACTTCCATTCCTGTTCTTACAGCCATATCATTAATATATATATTTAATTCTTCATCATTAATCTCTATACCTTTTTCATAGATCAATTTTTCTAAGATGAAGTTGGTTTTAAGTTGCCTTTCAGCATCGGGCATAATGGAATTTATGAGCATTTCTACGTTACTGTTGGTAATAGTTAAGTATTGTTCCAAAGATATCCCCTGAGACATAAGGCGCTGCTCCAGTTGTTGGGCCATATTAATAGCCTGGGCTTTAATTGCTGACTCCGCCAATACTACCGGGGTGGTTTCCATAGCTTTATCAAGTGCTGCTTGCCGTATAACATCCTGGCGTCTGGCTTCACTGGCTTCTAATAGGTTTTTCCTTATATCTTCCCTGAGTTCATCCAGGCTTTCACATTCGCTTACTTCCTGGGCAAATTCGTCATTCAGTTCCCTCATCTGCTTGCACTGAACGCTCTTTATCGAAACTTTAAATATAGCAGCTTGCCCCGCTAAATCTTCGGCTTGATAATCGTCCGGAAAGTTAACTTCAACCTCTTTTTCATCCCCGGCCTTTAATCCGGTCAGCTGTTCCTCAAAGCCAGGAATAAAGGTGTTGGAACCCAGCACTAGCTGGTAATCCTCTCCCTTCCCTCCGTCAAAAGGCACTCCATCTGTAAAACCCTCGAAATCTAGGAGCACAGTATCTCCCATCTCGCTGGGCTCGGTTTTGTCTACCAATTGAGCATAAGATGAGCGCATTTCATCTAACCTTTTTTCAACCATTTCGTCGCTAACTGGGAAATCAGGCACCTTAATCTCCAGTCCTTCGGTTTGACCCAAGATTATCTCTGGTTCAATTGCTACCGTAGCCTTTATCACAAATGGTTGCTCATCATTTTCAATGGTCTCCAGGTCAAAATCGAATTCAGGCTGCCCCATAACCTTTATTTCCAAAGCTTTTACGGCCCCATCGTATACCTCGGGAATGATATGCTCCAAGGCGTCCTCATACAGAACTTCTTTGCCGTAATATGCTTCTAACAACGGACGAGGCACTTTGCCCTTTCTGAATCCAGGTACTGTGACTTTTTTAACCACTGTACGATAGGCAAATTGCATGCCTTCCTCCAGTTTATCTGCAGCTACTTCTATTTCCAGGAAAGCTTCGCCATTATCGATTTTTGATACCCTCGCGTTCATCTACGCTTCCTCCTAACCTCATTTAAAGTTCTTCTATGATTAATGCAATCACTGAAATCCTGAAATTGGCCCACAAAGCCCTTTAAAGAATTTACCCTACTTTCACAAAAAATACAACACCCCGGCAGTTGCCGAGGCACAATTTTTATGGAGCGGAAGAAGAGATTCGAACTCTCGACCCTCGCCTTGGCAAGGCGATGCTCTACCACTGAGCCACTTCCGCCTACAATCTGCTTCTTGTAATAGAATAAATAATAATCCCTACTGAAGTCAAGCCTTCCAGCAAAAAGAATTGATTTTTTTCGGAGAAAATGATAACCATGCGTCCTTATAGCTGTTAAAAGGAAAATAGATGCCTGGGCCAGATCTCCCCAGCCCAGGCAAAATGATAGTACTTGTTGGGTGAGCTTAAGTGTTTATGAATTGTTCATTATGCTTTTAAACAGATCTGAAGATTCGTATCCACAATTAGGCGAGACTCTCTCCATTTCTTTCATAGCCGCAATAGCCTTTTCCTTCTGACCGATAGAATGATAAACTACCCCCAGATAAAACAAGCTGTCATCATAGTAATTGGTATCCGGAAACTGCTCCAAGTACTGAAGATAGTATTGCTCTGCTGCCCCATAGTCCTTTTGTAGATAGCAGGACCGAGCCAGATAATACAGGGCTTCCCGATTCAGATAACTCTGGGATTCCATAGCTACTACAACTTTTAGGTTGTTTTCCGCCTGCTTAAAATTACCTTCTTTATAGGCTTTGAAACCTTGAAGATAATAGCTGCTTTCCCGTTCCGAATCGTATTCTGCCCCGCCTTGGCTGCTTTCGCTGGACAAAAGACCCTCAGAAAAAACCGGAGTTTCATCTCTTTCCGAGCTAAGCGTACTCTCGGTGCGGACTGCTTCATTCTGGGCCACAGGCGGGGTTTCATTACTCCTACTGCCCAATTCTGGTCCACCAGTCATTTTAATCACCAACAAAAGGCAGATAGTAACCAGCAAAGCGCTGGCTAAACGTAGCCCCGAAAAAGCTCGGTTTTTTCTATTATTCACCAATTCCTCTGGACCCGTCGGGGCCAGTTCCGGCGCCGGCTGGGATTCTGTGGTCATCTGAAGGTAGTCGGCTAGAGTTTCATTACCTCTATCTCTGCTCAAGCCTTTGTCCCAAACCAGGCGAGCTTGCTCAAATTCGGATTGAGCCATGTAACATAAACCTAAAAACTGATACACACTTACAAAGCCATCGTTTTCTTCCATTAAATCACGAAGGATTCTCAAAGCTAATTCGTAGTTTTTCTGCTCAATATTGTACAAAGCTTGTTTATAGCGTTTTAACCAGGATTGAAAAGAGGGAGTTCTATAGCGGCCCAACTTAGCCTTGGCCTCCTGGTTGGCTGGATTAAGCCTTAAAACCTCATCCCAGCAGGCTTTAGCCCGATCAAATTCACCCAGATAATAATAGCAATCAGCCAGCAGATTAATCAAAGCAATATTGTCGGGTTCATAACCTACCATTTCTAGCAGAATCTCCAGGGCCCTGCTTAAATCCTGCTCCTGCATATGATCCAGAGCAGCTTGCCAGGAAATACTTGAATTGGCCTCATTATCCATATATATCACACCCTTGAAGTATATTTTCATTTAATTAACTTCCACATCCACATCCGTATATCCTTCCATTTTTTGTCATTTTTTTATTGCTTTTATCCCAATATTTCGGCCATTTAAACCACTATATTCACTAAACCGCCCGTCTCATTGTCTGTTTTTCAAACTTGTTGACGGTAACTCAGGATAGTATAAATAAAACTATACCCACCTATATTTACTGCATTAATAAGGAAGCTTTACTGGGGAGATAAGGCAAACTATAGCTAAGATTAGTGTTTGGCTGGGTGTACAGCCTGCCATATCTTTTAATGAATTGACATATTTGCGCTGCAGATGGTATTATGATTAAGTTCGGGGCGTGGCGCAGCTTGGTAGCGCGTCTGATTTGGGATCAGAAGGCCGCAGGTTCAAATCCTGTCGCCCCGACCATTAATAAGCAAGTAACCACGGGATTCCCCGTGGTTTTTTTGATTTTTTCAATTCTGCTTTGTAATCCTGGGGATTATTTCTCTGTGCATCATGTACAGGAAACAATAAACCGCCTAAGCAAGGCGGTTTAACCCTAATTTCGGGACCTACCGCCGTTGCATAAGCAGCAGTTCCTTGGTTAAGTAAAGGATAGCATCTATTAAAATATGTCAACGTTGAGCTTCAACGTATTATTAGCCAAGCCTTCTGATGCCTTAAATGTAGTATCCAGAACAATCTGGTGCGCTACCATGACATCAGTGGCCATATGGCCAATTAAAGACTGCATGGGCTGGGAATATAATTACTTACAGGAATTCCATGTACTCAACAATTTATATTTCCCGGGCTGCTTTTCCCTTTGACATCGTTTTTCAATAAAATATATAGAACTGCAGCCGTAGGTACACCGAGCAGGATGCCCAGAGGACCTGCCACTCCGGCTCCCACAATGGCGGCCAGCAGTACCCAGATACCAGGCAAGCCCAAGCTGTTACCAACCACTCGGGGATAGATGATATTGCCTTCGATCTGCTGTAAGATGACCAGGAAAACCATGAACCATAAAGCCTGGGGCGGCGAAATCATAAGCAATGCCAAAAAGGCAATGGATCCACCTATATAGGCTCCCACCAGAGGCAGTAAGGCAGTAACGCCGATCAGAGTGCTGATCATTAAGGGGTATTCGAACTTGAAAACAAGCATCCCTATAAAACACAAGGTGCCTAGAATTACGGCCTCCAGCAGCTGGCCATAGACATACTTATCAAAGGTATCTGTAATCACCCGATAAATGTAGACTATCTTTTCACAAGTCCTGCTGGGCAAATAGGTCCAACACACTGATTTAAGGTTATCCAGGATTCTTTCGTAGCCTGCCAGCAGATAGACTGAGAAAATAAGGGCAATGAGGAAGTTGGCTAAAAAGCCGAACACTCCGGCAGTAATACCAATAATCCCGGATAAAAGACCGCCCCAGTTATTAGTCAACTTACTTATTGATTCAAAAACCTGACTAATCATTACTGATAAGTCAACATCATTCACTTCTATCAGAGCAGCACCCCGGTTTATCAAGCTCTGTATATTATCCAGGTAGCTGCCCAGATTGGACGAGAATAAGTGAATGCTATCAATTAACTGGGGTACTACAAAGAGAATTAGGATCAGCAAAAGCATTAAAGCTAGAAAATAGGTCTTAACTATAGCCAGGCTTCGGATTAAAACCGGATTGCTCTTGGCTAAAATCGTTTTTTTGAGATATCTTTCAATTGAAATGCAAGGTTTGTGCAAAATAAAGGCAAGTGCTATTCCTATCCACAATGGTTTAAGTAGGGAAAGGAACCAAGCCAAAGCTTTAACAATAGGGCTGAAGTTTAGCACTAGGAGAATCAGTACTGCGGCATAGCTCATTAGTATAATTAAATCCCTGTTTATTTTTAAATTAATGTATATCATCCTCCTGCAGAAAGATTATGTTTAATCCAGGGAGAGATGCTCTGTCTGCTAACCACAGTTTTTAAACAGGATAGTTTATTAAGGCATCTATCTCCCTAATAATGATGTAAGCAATGCTATAGATTACAATTCCATATTTAATTATAATTTCCTGTATTTATCTAAATTATTATTTTGCATGCTTTCATTATTGCATCCTAACCCTCTTAAATACTTCCCTTTTATTTAAAGGTTTGGGCATAGGCTTTCTGTAAAGCTGTCAAGGTAGCTGAGCCAACCATGCCATCAGCAAGGAGAGATTGCTGCTTTTGAAAATTTCGTACCGCTTGTTCGGTGTAAGATCCATATTCACCATCCAGCTTGGCCCGATACAATTTAAGTTTCTTTAACATTTTCTGTATCTCCAGTACATCACTGCCCAGATCACCATTTTTCAAACTACGCTTATTATAGGCTTTACCTATAATGGTCACCGGGGTTCCCACCGGAGTTCTCCTTTCCAATTTACCTCCCATGACCGAAAGGGCAGCGACAGCTGCCGAATTGGTTAAAGAATTGGGGAAATCAAAAAGAGTGCCTGGGCTTGGCTCCCCGGTAAATATTCGCCTAAAGAGCCGATATTGCTGGAAAAAATTGATTTCTGCCTATGGGAACCTAACCCTGGCACTAAACCAATCCTTCATCCCCATGAAGGTGTTCCTCATTAATTCATATTGACACTTACCAAAAATAATGATTAAGGCGGATTTTATTTTAGGATTGTGGCCTTTGGCGGCTCTTTTCGGGCGGTTCTGATGCAAGATATCCCTTCTACCCATTCAAATTTCATAAATCTAACTTTTCTGCCTAAGCAGGATTACCTCAAAGGCTTAAAGAAAACCATAATGAGGGCAATGATTGTTAGGGGGAAATGCAATGAAGGCCAACCATCTCTATCGTCCGACCAATGTCCATTTATATGATGGTAAAATAATAACCACTGATGTTTTTATGGTAAACGAAACAGAATTGGCCGTTTATTTAAATCAATTCTATATTACTACCCTCCTGGCTTCTCCCGGAGCCGAGCCAGAACTGGCTGTGGGCTACCTGCTGAGCGAAGGGATAATTGGAGTTAATAGCCGACTGGTATCCCTTAAATATTCTCCAGGCCAAATTGATTTAAGTACCTGTGAGCCTTCGCCGGAAGTAAACGGGGCTGAAGGGGTAGCGTTGAAGATGGAGAAGAAAACCCGGTCAATTGATCCGGATGGGGCAGTACAATTTCGGGCCGAACATCTTTTAAAACTGGTCCAGGAATTGGAACATCATTCCTATACTTTTAAACTTACCGGTGGGGTGCACAGTGCTGCTCTGGCCGATAGCAATTCCATTTTGCTGCGTTACGAAGACATCGGCCGTCACAATGCATTTGACAAAGTGGTAGGCCATGCATATCTGCAAAAAATACCTTTAAGGGATAAATGCTTGGTTCTAAGCGGAAGAATAACCCGGGAGATAATGGCCAAGGCGGTATCGAATGAAATTCCCTTATTAGTATCCCGCTCTGCTCCCACCCTGGAATCGGTTCATTGGGCAGAAAGGATGGGAATAAGCGTAGTGGGATTTGCTCGGGGCCAGCGCTTCAATATTTATTCCCACCCTCAGCGGATTGTAGTATAAAGAATAATTTCATACATAACGACCACCATTCAGTAAGATTTTATAAAAAAATTTTAGTAATTTTGGCAGGTAAATTTAAAGCTGTGTCGAATTAAAAGAATGTAATAGAATATTTTTCTCCGAGCTTTGATGTCTAAAGCATCAGCCATGATGTTAAAGCCTGTGGGTGGAACTGGAAACGGTTTTGCCTCCCGTGTTTGGAAAGGAGTACAGTTTTAGCTGCCAATATGCTAGTAAAGCACATTGTAGCTATGGGTTGCAGTTAGCAAGGCCTCCTGTTTCAACAGGAGGCCTTTTATTTGTCTATGCTGAGTAATAAAGTTTAGCATAGACTATAAGACCTGAAAAGAGCATAATTGAATACTTTTTTCAAAAGCTTTGCTCCAAAGCTACTTCACCTAAAACTTCGGTCAAGGTGACTTAGCCGACACGGTTAAGAGCCGGTACGGTAAATCTGGAAACGGGTTTGCCTCCCTTACTTGGAAAGGAGTCATGGGCCTGTGAAATGATTACGTTAGTGATACCTGCAGCTTGGTTCGGTTGTGGATTACTTACTTATACCGTAATCACTCAAGGAACAGGGGGGAGCGCGCATTTGATTAAGAAACTCATGATTTTCGTGATATCGAAGGCCATCCTCCTATTATATAGGAGGTTTTTTTATGCCTAATCAATGTATTTTTTGGAAAGGAGTGAATGTTGGTGGAGATGGTGAATCTATACATCAATGGGAAGGAGGTAGCGGCTCCAACGGGAAGTACCGTTATGCAGGCGGCTGATCTAGCCGGGATAGAGATACCCCGTCTTTGTTATGATCCAGATCTGAGCGCTCTGGGTGCTTGCCGCCTATGTGTGGTAGAAGTAAAAGGCAATCGTCTTCTGCCCGCCTCATGTGTGACCCCGGTTATGCCTGGCATGGAAGTCTTTACTGAATCGCCGGCCGTAATTGAAGCACGTCGCACTATTTTGGAGCTATTAGTTGCTAATCATCCACTTGATTGCATGACCTGCGACAAGCTGGGCGAATGCAAACTGGCGGATTATTGTTACCAGTATGGGGTGAAGGAGAGTCCCTTTGCTGGTGGCGAAAAACACAACTACAAGTGCGATGACAGCAACCCCTTTATCATCCGTGACCTGAACAAATGTATTCTATGTGGAGCTTGTGTAAGAGCCTGTGAAGAAATGACCGGCCAGGACAACCTGTCCTATCTCTATCGGGGATTCCATCGCAAAGCTACTACCGCCGGGGATGTAGACTATGCCGAATCGGATTGCGTCTTTTGCGGACAATGCGTAGCCGTTTGTCCTACCGGCGCCCTAACAGAAAAAACCATGGCTGGCCAAGGTCGTCGCTGGGAAATCGAGCGGGTTAGGACTACCTGTCCCTTCTGCGGTACCGGCTGTAATTTTGATCTGGCAGTTAAGAATGGCCAGGTAATAGGAGTGCTCTCTAATCCAGACAGTCCCGTCAATGGACGCAGCCTTTGTGTAAAAGGCCGCTTTGGCTGGGATTTTATCTACAATGAGAAGCGCCTCACTACTCCCTTGATCAAGAAAAATGGACAATTTGAAGCAGCCAGCTGGAATGAAGCTTTAGACCTTATAGCCCAGAAATTTAATGCCATCAAAGATGAGTATGGCCCCGATAGTTTCGCGGCTCTAAGTTCAGCCCGTTGTACCAATGAAGAAAACTATCTGGTACAAAAATTAACCCGGGCTTATATGGGCACCAACAACGTAGACCATTGCGCCCGCACTTGACATGCGCCTACCGTGGCCGGTCTGGCCACCACTTTTGGCAGCGGCGCAATGACTAATCCCATCAATGACATTGTTAATGAAGCAGAACTAATGCTCTTGGTCGGAACCAATACCACTGAAGCACATCCGGTTATCGGCTATAAGATGCGTCAGGCCGCTCGCAAGGCTTGTAAAATGATCGTCTGCGACCCTCGCCGCATTGACCTGGTAGACGATGCCGACTACTGGATAAGACATAATCCGGGTACTGATATACCTCTATTAAACGGCATGATGCATATCATTATCAAGGAAGGACTGGAAGATAAGGAATTTGTTGCCGAACGCACGGAAAACTATGAAGCCCTTAAAGAAACGGTAGCAGCCTATAACCCCGAATACGTAGCTGAGCTAACCGGTATCAGCGTAGAAGATCTGTACACCGTAGCCCGGCTGTACGCCACTACTGATAAGGCCATGATATTCTATACCCTGGGCATAACTGAACATATCTGCGGTACTCGCAATGTTATGAGCATCGCCAACCTGGCTATGCTTACCGGACATGTAGGCCGCCCCGGTACCGGAGTATGTCCTATTCGTGGTCAGAATAACGTACAGGGAGCCTGCGATATGGGAGCCCTGCCCAACGTATTCCCGGCTTATCAGGCCGTTAACAATGATGATATCAGGAGTAAGTTTGAGCAGGCTTGGGGGGCCTCCCTGCCCGCCAATATAGGCTTAAAGATACCGGAGATGTTTGAAGCCGCCCATGAAGGCAAGGTAAAAGCCATGTATATCCTGGGCGAAAACCCGGTTCTAACTGATCCCAATGCCAATCACATTAAAGAAGCCCTAGATAATCTGGAATTCCTGGTGGTTCAGGAACTGTTTCTTACCGAAACCGCCGAATTTGCTGATGTAATACTGCCTGCTGCCAGTTTCGCTGAATGTGATGGCACTTTTACCAGTACTGAGCGCAGGGTACAGCGAGTACGTAAAGCCATTGAACCACTGCCTGGTCAGGCTAATTGGCAGACCATCTGTCAAATGTCAACCTGCCTGGGTTACCCCATGGAATACGATCATCCCGGGCAGATCTGGGATGAAATGGCAGCCCTGTCTCCTTCGATGACTGGTATCAACTATGAGCGCATAGATAAAGTTGGACTGCACTGGCCCTGTCCCAGTATGGATCATCCGGGTACCCCCTTCCTGCATGCCGGCAAATTTACCCGGGGATTGGGAAGTTTCCAACCCTCGGATCATATACCGCCAGGTGAGATCCCGGATGAAGAATATCCTTTCCTGCTTTCTACTGGTCGCGTCTTGTACCATTATAATGTTACCACCCCCTATTCCATGGGCATTAACAGCATGTGGGATCGGGAAAAAGCGGAAATCAATCCGGTGGATGCAGAGAAAATGGGCATACAAACTGGCAGTCGGGTAATAGTCACCTCTCGCCGAGGTCAGGTAAGCAGTGAAGTTAAAGTAACGGATCGGGTAATGCCGGGTATGATTTGGATGTCATTCCATCATACCGCCACCCCCACCAATGAATTGACCAGCCATCACCTGGATCCCATCACTGGAACTGGTGAATACAAGGTATGTGCAGTGAGAATAGAAAAGATAGAGGAGTAAAATCATGCGTAGAGTTCCGGTAGAGGATGCTATAGGTTTAACCCTGGGTCACGATATAACCAAAATCGTGCCCGAGCGGGAAAAATACTGTGCCTTTCGCAGGGGACATATTATAAAGGCCGAAGATATCCCTCAGTTTTTGAATCTGGGCAAAAAGCATATCATGGTTTGGGAACCAGACGATAACCTGGTCCATGAAGATGAAGGTGCCTTGCGCCTGGCCCAGGCCGCCGCTGGTTCTGGCCTATATTTTAACCCTCCGGCTCAAGGGCGGGTTAATCTGAAAGCTAGATGGGACGGGGTATTAAAGGTGGCAACGGAACAGCTCAACTGGGTAAATAATATTGATAATATAATATTCGCTACCCTGCACAACAACCGCTCAGTCGCTCAAGATCAGGCTGTTGCAGGTACCAGAATAGTCCCGGTAGCCATTGATGCTGCAGTGCTCAAGGAAGCAGAGAGATTATGCTGTGAGCCTCAACCGCTTATTACCATCAAACCTTATCAAGCTCTTTGGGTAGCGGTGATTACTACCGGCTCTGAGGTAAATAACGGTTTGATCAAAGATGGTTTTGGTAAAATCATCCGTCGTAAAATAATTCCCTTTGGCGGCCGATGGATGAGCCAGGTAACTGTACCGGATAACGCCGATTTAATAGCTCGGGAAATTCAAAACTGCATATCGGAAGGAGCCCAGCTGATACTGGTTACCGGAGGTATGTCAGTGGATCCGGATGATGCAACTCCATCAGGGATCAAGCGCTCCGGTGCTGAAGTGGTTTTCTATGGAGCCCCGGTATTACCTGGATCACAATTTATGTTGGCCTACCAGGGAACCGTACCCATTTGTGGAGTACCGGGAGGAGCTCTTTTCAGCCGCAGAACTACCTTGGATCTTCTTCTTCCACGTCTATTCTGCGCTGATGTCATTAGTCGAAGAGATATTGTAGCCCTTGGACATGGCGGACTTTGTGAAGAATGTAAAATCTGTCATTATCCCCTTTGTCCTTTTGGCAAGTCAAGTATATAAATAGAGGCAAGATGAATTATGAAACATGACCTTAGTCTGGAAACAGCACAACAATTAATTCTTGAAAATATATATGAACTCCCTGCGGAAAGGGTGTCCCTGCTGCAGGCTGTTGGTAGAGTTTTGGCTGAGGAAATAGTGGCAGCCCAAGATCTGCCGTCTGGCCCCCAGTCGGCAGTTGATGGTTATGCTTTGGGAGATGGTACCGCCCAGGCCAATACTTGTTTCACACTAAAAGGCAGTTTATCCCCGGGCAACTACCACCCCATGGAAATTAGCAGCGGACAGGCAGCAGGTGTTTATACCGGTGCTGATCTGCCTGCAGGAACCCGCTCAGTAATCATGCACGAAAAAGTGCAGCGAAAAAACGGCAAGATACAAGTCCTGGAAGACGTCCAGCCCGGCAGTAACATAAAGGGGGCCGGAGAAGATTACCAGCAGGGAGAAGGCTTAATGGGTATTAAAACCCGTCTCAATGCCGGTCATATTGCTTTACTGGCAGCTTATGGTTATGAGGAATTGCTGGTATATCAGCAACCACGAGTTGCCCTGTGTTCCCTGAGCAAAAATGTAGTGTCCCATAAGCAAATTCCACAACCAGGTCAAGTCAGAGACAGCAATCTCCCTTTTCTGTCGGCCCTGATCAAGCAGGAGGGCGGTTCAGTAGTGGGACAGCTGTGGGCTTCTGAACTTGAACCCCAAATACTAATCAACTGTCTTAAGCATTTAGCATTCCAGACTGACCTGATAATACTAAGCGGAGGAACTTATGCCGGACACCGCAGTGAAGCTCAAGAGCTGCTGGAGTCCGCCGGAGCCAGAATGATTTACTGGGGTACTGATATTCAACCGGGAAGTCATAATGGGCTGGCTTTATACGAATCAGAACCGGTATTCGCTCTGTCCGGAAATCCAGCCGCTTGTGCAGTAGGGTTTAACCTTTTTGTAGCGCCCGCTCTGCGTTACCTGCAGGGTCTGCCTGCGCTGCCCCTTCAGGTACGGGCCAGATGTACTAACAGTTTTAATAAAGCCGCTCGCTCTCATCGTCTGGTCAGAGGCCGGGCCCAATTGGGGACCCAGGGTTGGCAGGTTACGGTATTGCCAGGTCAAAAACCCAGTATGCTTAAATCACTCTTGGGCTGTAATGCGTTGATCAGTATGCCGCCTGGACATTCCCCTTTGGAAAAGGGTTCAGAAGTTACTGTTTTACTGCTGTCAGCTGATGAAGGTCAATATACTTAAATGTGGGACTAAGACTAATATACTGGAGGTGAATGAATAATGGCAGACTATAGGGAAATAGTCAGCAAATACAAAAATCTACCCGGAGGACTTATTGAATCTTATCATGCTCTGCAAAAAGAGTATAACTATATACCGGAGGAAGCTATTGAAGTCGCAGCCCAGGTATTTGACATCCCCAAGGCCAAAGCCTACGGGGTAGCCAGCTTTTACTCCTACTTCAAGATAGGCAAAAGAGGCAAGTATATAATTCGTATGTGTGAAAGCGCCCCCTGCCATGTGGCGGGAGCCGATCAGATACTAAAAACTCTGGAATCTTGTCTGGGCATTAAGGCCGGCGAAACCACTGCTGATAGCAAATTTACCCTGGAATTAACTGAGTGTGTAGGACAATGCCAGGCAACTCCGGTAATTACCATTAACAGCAAACCATATGGTGATTTATATCCGGAAAAAATAAGTGCCATTTTAAGTGAATGTAAATAGAAGAACCACAGAAAGGAGGGAAAATAATGGCCGAGGAAATGCGCATCCTGATGCGCAATTATGGTAAAATCGATCCCTTAAACATTGATGATTATCTTAATGCCGGCGGTTATAAGAGTTTGGATAAAGCACGTTCTATGAGTCAAAAAGACTTGATCGAAGAGGTCAAAAAATCAGGACTCAGAGGTCGGGGCGGAGCTGGCTTTAATGCCGGAATGAAATGGAATTTCTCTTATTCCGCTGTTTCTGATCAGAAATATGTAATCTGTAATGCTGACGAAGGAGAACCTGGTACTTACAAAGATCGTTTAATCATGGAAAATGACCCCCAGAGTATTCTGGAAGGTATGGCCATTTGCGGTTATGCTATTGGTTCCGATCAAGGTTATATCTACTGCCGGGGTGAATATCCTTATGTAGTAGAAAAACTTAATACCGCTATCCAGCAGGCTAAAGAGCAGGGAGTGCTGGGGGGTTTTAACATTGAGGTTCGTATGGGAGCTGGGGCTTACGTATGTGGGGAAGAGAGTGCTCTTATTGAATCTATTGAAGGACATAGAGGAGAACCTCGTTTCAAACCGCCATTTCCACCGGTAATAGGCTTATGGGGTAAACCCACCATTGTCAATAACGTGGAAACCTTTGCCAATATTCCGCACATACTGGAAAAAGGCGCGGATTGGTATGCCGGTATAGGAAGCAAGTCTTATCCTGGTACTAAGCTGATGACTCTGACTGGTGATATAGTCAAGCGTACTTTTATTGAAGTACCTACTGATACTACCATCCGTCAGCTTATTTTTGATTTTGGGGGCGGAATCCCTGAGGGCAAAAAGTTTAAAGCGGTACAGATAGGTGGTACTTCGGGAGGCTTTATTCCAAAAAGCCTTCTGGATACCCTCATTGACTTTGATTCCATGGCCGCTATTGGAGCTACCCTGGGATCCGGGGCGGTATTCGTCATGGATGAAACCCGGGATATTGTTGATGTTACCAATCGCATCACCAAATTTTTCGAACATGAATCCTGTGGCAAGTGTTCACCCTGTCGGGAAGGTACCAAAAGGATGCACGAAATTGTGGACAAAATCAATAATGGACTGGGCTCTGCCACCGACCTGGACTTGCTTGGCCGGTTGGGGACCGTAATGAGCAAAGCTTGCCTCTGTGGTCTGGGTCAGGCAGCTCCCAGCCCTGTACTTACTACCTTACAGCATTTTCGTTCGGAGTACACTGATAAGCTATAAGATTGTTTATTAAGGATAAGATGCACTAGCACTTCCTCCTTAAATAAACCTCACGCCCGAATAAGCTGGGTAGTTTTTTACCCAGCTTATTCATTTCCGCTGTTATATGAATCTTAAAACCCAGCTTTTATGGACCTGAATCAGGGTTGTTTAAGCCTTGGGCCTGGATTATATTCATACTGCCGAACAGAACGTAGCGGCGTCAATGCTCAATGGCGCTGAAATAAAAGTAGACCGCTTTCGCGGTCTACTCACTTTTATGGGCTTAATCTACTAAAATTATATTTTTTCTATCCGAGCGGCAGATACCTTGTACTCAGGTATTCCTGCTACCGGGTCCAAAACACTGGCATTGGTCAGGTAATTGGCAGCCGTTTCGGCGAAATGGAAATAGGTGAATATTACATTCTCACGTATGCCATCAATAACCTCAGCTTCAAGTTCAATACTTCCCCGGCGGGTAGTAACACGAATCTTTTCTCCGTCCACGATATTATTAGCTTTAGCTAGAGGAGAACTGATCTGCACCACGTTGCTGGGCATAAACTCATCCAGGCCACTGGCTTTTCTGGTCATGGTTCCAGTGTGATAGTGATATAAGCTGCGGCCGGTAGTCAGGATGATTGGGTACTCATCGTCGGGAAGTTCTGCCGGTTCAATATATTCAATGGCATGGAACAATCCCAGGCCCCGGTTGAATTTCTCTTTATGGAGAATTGGGGTTCCCGGATGATCTTCAGTGGGACAAGGCCAGGGCAGACCCTCTCCTTCCAGGCGGGCATAGCTAATGCCAGCATAGGAGGGGGTCAGAGTCCTTATTTCTTCGAATATCTCTTCCGGTGTATTATAGGACATGGGATAACCCAGACGGGTGGATAGATCACACAGGATCTCCCAATCCTGTCTGGCATCTCCTACATTGCTGATAGCTTTACGTACTCTTTGCACTCTTCTTTCAGTATTACTGAAGGTTCCATCTTTTTCAGCAAAGCTTACTCCGGGCAGAACTATATCGGCTTTCTTGGCGGTCTCAGTAAGGAATATATCCTGAACCAGGAGTAAATCCAGCTTCTCCAGGGCTTCTTCCACATGGTGCAGATCCGGGTCACTGACCATGGGATTTTCGCCTATTACTATCAATCCTTTGATTTCGCCTTCGTAGGCCTTATTAATTGTCTTGGTCAGGGTAAGACCATTGATTCCAGAAAGAGTTACTCCCCAGGCTTTTTCAAATTTTGCCCGGGCCTCATCGTTAGTAACATTCTGATAAGCAGTAAAGACTACCGGCAGGGCTCCCATATCACAGGCGCCTTGCACGTTATTTTGTCCCCGCAGGGGGTTTACCCCGGTTCCAGGTTTACCCAGGTTACCGGTTAAGAGAGCCAGGTTACAGCAGCTCTTGACATTATCGGTTCCGGTGCTGTGCTGGGTAAGACCCATGGCATAGCATACGGAAGAGGCTTCTGATTCAGCATAAAGGCGGGCTGCCTTAATGATGTCTTCAGCATCTACTCCACATATTTCAGCAGCTACTTCCGGTGGATACTTGGCTACTATTTCAGCCATAGCTTCATATCCTTCGGTCCTGTTCTCGATAAATTTACTGTCAGCCAGACCCTCATTGATAATAACATTCATCATGCCATTAAAGAGAGCTACGTCAGTACCTGGTTTGAAAGGAATATAAACATCGGCCAGTTCAGCCAGTTCAATTTTGCGCGGGTCGGCTACGATCAGTTTGGCCCCATTTTTTAACACGTTTTGCCGTATTTTATAGCCGATGACTGGATGATTTTCAGTGGTATTGGTTCCTATCAGGAAAATGCACTTGGCATCGCTTTCCAGTTCATTTATGGAATTGGTCATTGCGCCACTTCCGAATGCTGCCCCCAGACCGGCGACAGTAACGGAGTGTCAGAGACGGGCGCAATGGTCCACGTTATTGGATCCAATCGCTGCTCTCATGAGTTTCTGGGCCAGATAGTTTTCTTCGTTGGTGATCCGAGCGGATGAGAACATGGATAAGGAATCCGGTCCATACTGCTCTTTTATTCCTTTAATTTTCTCAGCTGCCAGACCCAGGGCTTCATCCCAGGACGCTTCACGGAATTCCCCATTTTCTTTAATCAACGGAGTAGTAAGTCTTTCCGGAGAATTTACGAAATCCCAGCCAAACCGACCTTTAACACAGAGGGCTCCCCGGTTGACCGGGCTTAATTCCGGATCACGATTGGAAGTAACGCCCACAATCTTGTCGTTTTTAACATTGAGTTCCAAGGTGCATCCGGTGCCGCAATAGGTACAGGTGGTTAAGACTTTATCGTTCTGCGCCGCTTTTCCTTTGCCAGCTGCTATCTTGCTGGTCAAAGCCCCTACCGGGCATACCATTATACACTGCCCGCAGAATACACAGGGAGAATCAACCAATTCCCCATCAAAGGCAGTGGAAATCTTGGCATGATGCCCACGGTCCATGATGTTGATGGCTCGAGCGCCGGTAATTTCATCACAGGCCCTTACGCAACGGGTGCACATTATGCATTTATCATAATCCCTTTCAATAAAGGGATTAGAGTCATCCTTGAATAAATTATGCACTTTTCCATCAAAGCGAGACTCGGTAACCCCATAACGATAGCAATAATCTTGCAGATTGCATTCTCCGTCTTTTTCACAGGTGTGGCAGGTAAGTTTATGTCTGGACAGCATCAGTTCCAAAACTACTTTCCTAGATTCGATGACATCAGGGCTGTCGGTTTCAATAACCATGCCGTTTTGGGCGGGAGTCACACAGCTTGCCACCAAATTGCGCCATCCCTTGGGCTGTACCACGCACATCCGGCAGGAACCGGCTAATTTCAAATCAGGGTCATAACAAAAGGTGGGTATATCAGCACCCGCCTGACGGCATGCATCTATCAACATAGTACCTTGAGGCACCACCACTTCTTTACCATCTATAGTTAATTTAATATCCAATTCGTCTCCCTCCCTTCCTACATCAGTTTTCTTAAGTATTCATATTCAAAGTGGGTCAGAGTTGAAGTGATAGGAATCGGAGCTGCCTGACCCAGTCCACATAATGAGGCTTTAACCATAACCCTGGTCAGTACTTTAAGGTTCTCGATATCCTTCAAGCTTCCTCTCCCGTTATTGATTTTTTCCATAATCTCTTTGCAGTGGAAGGTGCCTTCCCTACAGGGGGTACACTGACCGCAGGATTCATGCTCGAAAAACTTGGCAATACGGTTGACAATATCCACAATGTCCCGAGTCTCATCCATAACGAATACTGCTCCGGAGCCTAATGCAGCTCCAATAGCACCCATGGAATCAAAATCTATGGGGGTATCCAGGTTCTGCGGGGGAATAAAGGCTCCCGAAGTACCGCCTACCTGTACCGCTTTAAGTTTTTTGCCCCCTTTGACTCCGCCGCCCAGTTCATATATTACGTCTCTGAGCAGGTAGTCAGTGGGCACTTCAAAATAAGTGGCATTTTCAATATCACCGGTAAGTGTAAGCACCTTGGTTCCAGGGTAACTCTTGGCTCCGATGCCGGCAAACCATTCTGCACCCTTGGTGAGAATAAAAGGCAAACAGGCAAAGGTTTCTACGTTATTAACCACCGTAGGCATACGCCACAATCCTTCTACACCTGGAAACGGGGGCTTAAATCTTGGCTCTCCACGGTGCCCTTCTATGGACTCAATAAGAGCGGTTTCTTCGCCGCATACATAGGCGCCTGCTCCCATACGAACCTCTATATTGAATTCTCCTAAAGCACCTGATTCTTTTGCATTCCCAATCGCATTCTTAAGCAGTTCCACCACAAAGGGATATTCTCCTCTACAATATATATATCCTTGGTTGGAACCGATTGCATACCCGCATATAGCCATTCCTTCTAGAAGGGCCTGGGCATTTTTCTGACATATTATTCTATCTTTATAGGTTCCCGGTTCCCCTTCATCCAGATTACATACCACATACTTGGTTTCAGGGTACTGGGGTACAAAACTCCATTTCATACCGGCATTAAATCCTGCCCCGCCTCGGCCTCTAAGTCCGGATTTCTTAACTTCTTCGGTTAAATCCTTGGGATTCATGCTGCGTGCTTTCTCCAGACCTTTATATCCGCCTACTTTGATATAGTCGGATGCGCTTTCAGGATTAATCTTATCGGCATATTCCAGTAAAACTCTATATTCTTGGGCCACAACTTCCCCTCCCTTCTTGACTTATTTGCATTTAGCCAGTATTTCAGGTACCATTTCCGGTTTAATACCAAATATTGGTTCACTGTTAATGGTTAATACCGGAGTAGCCTGGCATTGACCTACACATTCAGTTAATTCCAAGGTAAACTTTCCATCAGCAGTTGTTTCCCCTACCTTAATGCCCAGAGAAGCCTCCAGGGCTTTAAGTACTTCATCAGCTCCAGCTACATGACAGGGAGCGCTTTCGCACATACGAATGATGTATTTGCCTCTTTTTTCCACTGAAAGATAAGAATAAAAGGTGGCTACTCCAAAAGCTTGAGCTTCCGATACTTTAAATGCTCGGGCGGCTTCCTTGAGAGCCTCTTCCGGGATATAATTGTACTCCTTTTGAATTGCATGATAAGCTTCAATTATCCCGCCGGGTTTGTCTTTACAGCTAGCAATGATATCCATATAGTTGGCCACTTCACACCCTCCTTTCGAGATTATATCTGCCCGAAGGCGTTCATTCCATCAGTAAAAAACTATACGCACATACCCGCGGCTGATTTAAATTCAATCAAAACTGACTGCTTGAATAAATCATACCGCGGGTTTTTAATATTCTTGATACTCTTATTATGGGATAAAGTGCTAATGCTTTTTAGCCTTTAACCGCCTTCTCAGCTTGAGCGGCCGGAGCCGATTTCTTCATATAGATGTAATAATAAACACCGCCCACAAACAACGCACCGCCTACTATATTCCCCAGGGTAGCAGGAATCAAATTGGCGGTTAGGAAGTTACCGTAACTGAAAAACGTTGCTACATCTGCCACTGACATGCTGTATTGAGCTGCAACAGCCTCAGGGGCTGCATTCGCAATAGTAATTCCCATGGGAATGAAAAACATGTTAGCAACACAATGCTCAAATCCGCTGGAAACGAAGCCCATGATGGGGAAAAATATAGCGAATATTTTTCCTACAATATCCTTGGCTGCAAAAGCCATCCATACAGCCAAACAAACCAGCCAGTTACAGCAGATGGCCCGGAAAAATACAGCACTCCAGGTTAAGGACATTTTACCTTTGGCAATGGCCAGGGCTTTTATGCCTTGATCGGCCAGTGCGGCTTCACTACCCCAGTATCCACCGTAAAAAATAATATAAACTAATAAAACAGAACCTACGAAATTGGCAGTCCATACTACAACCCAGTTATACAGCAGTCCACCCCATTTAGCCTGTCCATTCATAGCAGAAATAAAGCAAGCCATGTTGTTACCAGTAAACAGTTCTGATCCGGCAATAACAACCATCATCAATCCGATTGAGAAGGTTGCACCAAACAGGAATTGGCCGCCTGCTGTGCCAGCAGCTTCCATGGAACCTATCTTGGTGGCCAGGTTGGCTCCGAAACCGATATAAACACCGGCCAGTATCCCCAACATAAAGAGTTTGGCAAATGGCATTTCTGTTTTGGCTTTACCAGCATTACACGCTGCTACCCCTATTTCTGCAGGTGATAAAAAGTTCATCCTTATCTTCACTCTCCCCTAATCATAATTAGTCAGATTATTGCTGAAAACACCAGTTGCAGATCCTGCCCTCCCTTCTATATTGTTGTATCAACCAGCAACACCTGTCCATTTCACTAAACTTATTGTATAACATTTGTGAAAAAAATCATCATTTTAGACTTAACTTTTGATATTTCGTTGCATTTCAACATTATTGCTTTTTCGACAGAAGAGATTTTTTCATATCTGCTTCTGCCTGCTGCTGCAAAATCTAAAGCATTTTCATCTTGCCTGAAGTAATCCAAATGAGGTACACGCTTGATTTCAAAAACCCTAACATATAATTTTTTCATATAATTAATAACAGATTTTTTACTATTACATACTCTATAATTAGATCTTTAATTAATTAACTTTGTAAAATTTTGTACAAATCGTTTCGTTAACGTACTATGTCTTTATAGTTTAATCCCTATTTTTGTCGTAAATGATCCGCTATCCAAAAAAACAATGGTATGGGAGGGATAATTTTATTGAATAACATTATTCTGGGAAGCCGTATTTTAGAAAAAGGTAGTGAAGGAAAAGATGTGGAACTGCTGCAGAACCTGCTTAAAGTTCTGCCAGATGAAATAGGTTCTTCCATATCAAAACAGGAGATTTTTGGACTCGAAACCCAAACGGCCAGCCCCCATGTCTGGCTCGAATTAAGCTGTAGGCAATGGAAAAGAGACAAAAAAGGTGGTACCACTGGGGCTGGTTTCTAGTTGGATACTGGCCTGGTGCCGGGCTGCTATACTATAACTAACCGCTAATCCCAAACCGTTTCCCTTTTCCTTGGTAGTAAAAAAGGGAACACCTATTTTATTAATTAGATCTTTTGGTATACCACTGCCCTGATCCTTTACCGCCAGGATTACCTTATTATCTTTCCCATAAGTTTTTATTAAAACCTTCTTCCCGGCATCCATGGACTCCAAAGCGTTTCTAATCAGATTGCTTAATAATTTACAAATTTCCTTTTCATCCAGCATCAATTCTCCTATGGTATTAAGCTCAAGCTCCAGGTCTTTGTTCTGATCTGCTGCATCTGCCCTGATCAATGGCACTGCGGTGAGGATGATAGCATTCAGGTTGCTGAGCTTTAAATCTACGTTTTTGTGACTAGCCATACTCAAAAACTCTGTAATAATATGGTTGGCACAATCAAGCTCCTCAATCATTAAATTAAAATATTCGCTAAATAATTCAAACTGCGGTTTGTCCTTTAGCAGCTGCAAGAAACCTCGCACAGTAGTCATGGGGTTGCGCACTTCGTGACCTATGCTTGCTGCCATTTCCCCTATCAGATTAAGTTGCTCCAAGCGGGCCAGTTCGTTCTCCATCTTCTTCTTTTCAGTAATATCATTGATAATGACAATCATGCACTGAGTGCCCTCGAAATCCCAAATCTCGGCTGAGACCAGAGCTATTAGTTCCCTGCCGTTATAGGGCTGCATGACATACTCCCGGTTTCTCACCGAACCGGTCTGCTTGAGCATCTCTACCAGTTCTGCCCTATCGTGTGGATTCACCCATAATCCCAGTTCCTTTGAAGTATGTCCCACAATTTCGTTATGGTTTCGACCCAGGGTTTTACAGGTTTGCTGATTAACGTCAATAAACCTGCCTTCTTCAATAGTTGTTATAGCTATCTCATTGGGACAGGTATTTAGCATGGACAGATATTTCCGTTCTGACTGCAGCAAGGCCTGCTCCATCCTTTTTCTTTCGGTAATATCCATGAATGAAACTACAACTGCCTGATTCTCCCAAATAAGAGCCACAGTAAGGAAGATATTTTTTATCTGGCCCCAGCGGTCCCGGAGACGAAACTCATAGCTGTCCGGCACTGATTTGCTATCAACCTGCCTTTTGAAATGGTAAGTTATCATTTTATCCAAATCATCTTCATGGATGAATTGGGTCCACTTCAATTTATGTTCAATCTCTTCCCTTGGATAGCCGGACAATTTTTCAAACTCGCTGTTAACCAGGATAACCGTCATATCGTATCTATATATCATCATGGCGGTTCCAGTGGTCTCAAATATAGTCCGATAATAAGTTTCCGACTCCTTAAGGACTCGTTCCATCTCCCAGCTCAATTCGTGCTCGTTATTAATTTGCTTGACCATCCCTTTTTTTGCTAGCATATATACCTCAAACTCAAGAATTAACTACAACTGGCTTGTGACAAGACTCACAATAACTAATGTTCTGTATGATTTTGACAAAAGTTCGCGAATAACCTTTGGGAAATTTGACACTCTTTGTCACATGACTCCCACTTTTTTCGCTAATTATTCGACTTTAAGCTGCTAGGCATTAAGAAAGGTCATGTTTTATTGCTGCCCAAACCAAAAACAAAATAGGAGAAACACCAGCGATACTGCCAGTTATTTCCCCTATAATTTCCACCCAGTGCTAAAAGCAAATAAAACTAAAAATCAATAATATCCAGGCTCAGGCTCAGCATATCTATCAGCATAATTTTTTGCCGCAAGAAATTACCTTTATTGAGTATTATTTTAATTACCTCAGATACCTGCCAGCTGGCCACCATGGCAGCTGCAAAAACCAATGCACTCTGGTCTTCCTCACCTGGGGTCCTACCAAGGTACAGCTGCTCTATGGTGAAATCCCCAGGGAATTGGGTAGCTACCTGCCCATACCAACCATTAACTGCTCCATGCACCAGGGGGATACCCTGATCCCTGCAGGCCTGACTCAAACCCAGACGAGCCTGGGCACTATCCAGGGCATCTACCACCACCTGTTGATCCTGCAAAGATTCTCTGCCTTCATCTGCAGTAAACTTTCGTTTTATTCCATTAAAAACTATACCGGGATTTACACTATGAACCCGATGAGCCGCTGCCTCCACCTTGGAAAAGCCAATAATATCGGCCTGAGACATAAACTGGCGATTAAGGTTGTGTTCCTCAAAACAGTCATAATCCCAGGCACTTATCTGACCTACCCCTATGCGGGCCAGCTCTTCTAGCACTAAACCACCCAGGCCACCGCAGCCCACAACCGTCACCCGGGATTGTAAAAGCCGCCGCTGTTCAGCCAGGGTGAGAGATTCCAGATTGCGCTGATAACGCAATGGAACCACCCCCAGGTCCATAGCTACTGCCTGAACTTCCAATAAGGAGCATCCGCTACTGGCCGCCAGCTTCATTTCATCTTTTTGGGTCAAGGATAAACCCTTAAACTGATCCTTGATTAATTCCTGCAATTTCTTTTCCATTTCAACCACCGGCCAGGGGTGGAAAGATGGCCAAAGTGTCACCATCCCCCAAATGACTTTCAAAGCTTGCCCGCTTACCATTTATCATGATTATCCCGATTTTCATTTCTTTTTCTGATATGGATAGATCCTGCAACACTTGCCTCACAGTATGATCATCGGCCAACTCCAGAACCCGGACTTTAAAACGTCCCTCCCTTAAGTAAGCAAATAGTTTGACTGTAACTAACACTCTTATACACCCCCAGCCTTATACTCCATCTTAAGTGAAAATCTTGATTTTCTGAGCAGTCATCTTCTGCCGGCAACTTAGGCAACAGTGAAGCATCTCATTGTCAGGTCCCCGGGATTCAATATAAGCCAGCTGCTCCTGGGTGGCATAGGGCTGACCACAATTCTGGCAGTTTACCAGTTTGAATTCCTTATTCCAAATGGTTCGGTATCCATCCCTTTCTGTAAGCTCAATAGCTTGGGTAGGGCATATGGCCGCGCAGGCCCCACACCCCAGACAATCTAAAGAGGCTTCATTGTAAGGTGTGGCCACCTTCTTTTCGGTTCCCCGCATAATTAAGGAAATAGCACTGCTGCCCATCTCTTCACAGGCCAAAACACAGAGATTGCAGAGCATGCACTTCTCCCCCGCATTCTCCGGTAAAGAATTGTCCTGGCACTCATAATCTCTATACATGGACTGTAATAACTTACTGGCTGGAGCTTGTTTATACAGGAACATCACTAGGTTCTTCCTCATCTTCTCTATTCTGGGGGTAGAAGTGCAGACTGTTATTTCTCTGGTGATGGGATAAGTGCAGGAAGCAACTATTCTCTTCCGGCCCTGCTCGGTTACCTCTACCAAGCAGAGTCTGCATCTTCCCTGTCCTGCAAAAGCTTGGTGATGACAAAGGGTGGGAATATGAATTTTAGCTCTCTGAGCGGCATCAAGAATAGTATCCCCGTAGCTGACCTGAACCTCCTGATTATCGATGATTATAATCATAATCCCACCTCCTGCTGAACTAAAACCGCATTAAACTTGCAGGTGTCAATACATGAACCACACTTGATACACCCTTGAGGATCGATAGTATGAACTTCTTTTCTTTCTCCTGATATGCAATTAGCTGGACAATTCTTCTTACACAGACCACACCCAGTGCATTTTTCCGGATCAATGGAAAAGCGGGTTAAATTACGACAAATCCCGGCCGGGCAGAAACGATTCTCGATGTGGTCCAGGTATTCAGCCCGGAAATACCTGATAGTTGATAAAACCGGATTAGGGGCGGTTTTACCCAGCCCGCAAAGGGAAGCTTCCTGTACTGTCTCTGCCAGTTCCTCCAGTAATTCCAGATCTCCTGTTCTTCCCCGGCCTTCACATATCCTGGTCAATATTTCCAGCATATGACGAATTCCTTCCCGACAGGGCACACATTTGCCGCAGGATTCACCAGCCAGGAAGTTCAAATAATAACGCGCTACTTCTACCATACAGGTACGCTCATCCATCACTATCAGACCACCTGAACCCATCATGGACCCGGCCTCATGAAGTGAATCAAAGTCCAGCTTTAAGTCCAGCAATTCAGCTGGTATACAGCCTCCGGAAGGGCCCCCGGTTTGAACGGCCTTAAATTTACGGCCATTTATAATTCCGCCGCCAATTTCAAATATTATTTCTCTTAAAGTCGTACCCATGGGCACTTCAACCAGACCGGTATTGATCACTTTGCCCACTAGCGAAAATACTTTGGTTCCTTTACTATTTTCAGTACCAATTTGGGCAAAGTCCTGAGCTCCCTGTCCTATAATCACTGGAATATTAGCCCAAGTCTCTACGTTATTGATTACAGTGGGATAACCCCATAAACCTTTTTCACTGGGAAAATAATACTTGTCCCAGGGTTCACCTACATTACCTTCAATAGATGCCAGCAATGCAGTTTCCTCCCCGCAAACAAAAGCTCCTCCACCTCTAACCAACTCAATGTGAAAAGAAAACTCCCGGCCCATAATTTTATCACCCAGCAGCGAATGCTCCCGGGCATCCTGTATAGCTCGAGTTAGATTCTTAACGGCTAGGTCATATTCATCCCGCACATATATATAGCCCTTTGATGCTCCCAGAGCCATGGCACAGATCAGCATACCCTCGATCACGGTATGAGGATCCCCTTCCATAATGCTGCGATCCATAAAAGCCCCAGGATCTCCTTCATCGCCGTTACATATGATATAGCGCTGCTTTTCTTCTTGCTGTAAACAGCTCTTCCATTTTAAGCCGGTAGGATATCCTCCGCCTCCCCGGCCTCTCAGACCGGAATTAATTATTTCATCAACAATTTCTTGAGCACTCATAGTAATTGCTTTTTTAAAAGCCTGGTAACCGTCCCGGGCCATATAGTCGGCAATGGAAGCTGGATCAATCTCACCGATATTGCGCAAGGCAACTTTCTTTTGTTTACGGTAAAAATCCAACTGATGATGAGATTGTACTCTATTTTTGCTGATGGGATCTCGGTAAAGCAGTCTTTCCACTATTCCATGCCCCAAAATGGTTTTTTCAATTATTACCGGTACATCCTTAACTTTAACCAGACAATAGGTTATATCGTCCGGCAGGATCTTTACCAACGGCCCTTGTTCACACCAGCCATTACATCCGGTAGCCTTGGTTGAGGCTACTGCCTCCACCCCCTCCAGAGACTGGAGCTGAGTGATAAAGGCCTCCAAAACCTGCTTGCTGCCACTGGCTTGGCATCCGGTACCACAGCAGACCATTACCTGCCGGACTTCATTTTGCTTATTCCTCATGATCTGCCTCCTTCCTGTATCCTTTTATAATTTCCAGGATGGCAGATGAGCTTACTTTGGGATGTACTTTATCATTTACCATCATCACCGGAGCAATGGCACAGGCCCCCAGGCAGTTAACAGTTTCCAGTGAAAAAATTTCATCAGCTGTGGTTTCACCAGGGCCTATACCCAGGCTGTTTTGTATTTGGTCAATTAAGACCGGGGAACCCTTTATATGACAGGCGGTACCATCACACACTTTAATGTTATATCGTCCTTTAGGGGTTAAGCTAAAAGCCTTATAGAAAGTAGCCAAAGAATAAACCCGACTAAAAGGTACCCCAACATATTCGGCAATACCCAGCAATGCTTCTTTCGGCAGGTAGTTGCAGGATTTTTGCACATCCTGCATCACGGCTAGAATAAAACGCTTTTCCGGGGGGTAGGCCTGGATAATATTCCGTATTTCATTGTCTGCATGTATTACCTCATCGGCCATGGAGATTCCTCCTTAAAATAGGCTGCCTACCCCTCTGGCGGAGTGGCCGGCAGCCTGTTTTTCTATCGGGATATGCCCAAGAGAGCCAGTTTTTCTCCCGTTGGTATCCCATTTTCATCCCATCCTCGCAATTCATAATATACAGGCAACATCTTATCAAGTTCTAGCACCCGGCCCTTATGTGGTCCGGCGAGCATAGGCTCTTCCAGTAGCCTCCTGGGCACAACGTCATCCTTTTTACTAAAGCCAGCCTTAAGGTTAAACAGACGTTCTAGATTCCAAATCCTTTCCCCGGCCTGTAGAAATTCCTCATCACTTAACTCCACCCCGGTAGCCGCCCGCAACTGTTCTGCAATTTCCGGCAGACCCAGAGCAAAAGTAATAAACAGGCATAATCCAGCCGAGTCAATTAAAGCAGTTAAATCCTGGAACAGTTTAAGGAGTTCGGGTTTTCCTTCAGTTGCATCAGGATCAACCACCACCGGTATTCCCAACACCTCAGGTGAAGTCATATAACCTCTGACATGGCATCCTCCCCGATTCGAGGTAGCATAATTCAGACCGATTCCCTGCTGCCCCCGGGGGTCATAGGCCGGAAGTTCCTGTTTTTTAGAAGTCATTGAAAACTCAGGGTGTCCATAACTTTCTGCCAAACGATAAGAACCTTCCGCCAAGCAATTACCAAATCCATCCCGATAGGCAGTCTTTTTGACCATTTCCACTAGCAGATCGGGATCAGACCATTGCAATTCCATATCGGTATCTTCCCGGGGAATAAGTCCCTTTACCGACATCTCCACTGCACAGCTTAATGTACCACCCATGGTAATAGGATCTAATCCCAGTTCGTTGCAGAGGAAATTGGCCTTAGAAATAGCCTCGAAATTATCCAGGTCCAGGTTGGCTCCCATGGCCCAGGTTGCCTCGTACTCCGGCCCCTCACCCAAGCCCTGGTATTTACCCTGTTTTATTCTGGTTACCCGGCCACAACCTATGGAACATCCAAAACAACCTTTATTCCGGACCAGATATTTCTCGGCCTGATATTCACCTGATATTTTTTCCGCCCCGGAAAAGATAGCAGCTTCGCTAAAATTCTTTACCGGAAGTCCACCGTGTTCATTCAGAATATTAACCAGGATATTGGTTCCATAGGCCTTCAATCCTTCCCCAGTTACCGGGTGAGCCTTCAGTTTAGCCCGGGCATCCATAATAGCCTTTAAAAAGCGCTTGTTATCAGCTACCCTTATACCTTTAGTTCCTCGTACGGCTATAGCCTTAAGATTTTTAGACCCCATTACTGCTCCTGCCCCGGAACGGCCTGCGGCTCGATTGTATTCATTCATAACGCAGGCAAATTTAACCAGGTTTTCGCCGGCGGGTCCAATGCAGGCTACTTTCGCTTCATCATCTGTGGCCGCTTTTACCAGGTCTGTAGTTTCGACAGTATTTTTACCCCATAATTCGGAAGCATCCCGGATCTCTACTTGATCATTATTCACCCACAGATAAGCCGGCTCTTTGGCCTTACCTTCAATAATAAATCCATCATAGCCAGCATATTTGATCTCTGGACCAAAACTACCGCCGGAATTGGAGGCAGCAATGGTGCCATTTAGAACCCCTTTGGTTACCACATTGTATCTGCCTCCTGAGGAAGCTATGGTCCCGGTTAAGGGCCCGGCTAGGAATATTATCTTGTTATCCGAACTCAATGGATCTATACCCGGATCAACTTCATCAAAGAACAATTTTGTTCCCAGCCCCCGAGCCCCTATATAGTCTTTCATATCGCTCATCTTTAGGGATTCAGTTTTGATGCTGCCATCACTTAGATTAATTCTTGCAATTTTACCTGTCCATCCGTACATGGTTTAGCCCACCTCCTCATAAACTGCTTTAAATTTAGCAGCATATGCTTTGCGCTTGTTAACATTTGCCTGTGTAGGTTCCTGATAAGTCAAAGCTCCTGAGGGGCAGAGCTTGACACACATGGGATCGCCCTTGCCCAGATCACACTTGGCTATAATATCCTTGATGGGATCATAGATGGTGGCGCCAAAGGGACAGGCAATAGTACACATCTTGCATCTTAAACACTTATCATGGTTGACTTCCAGTGCCCCGGTTATATCACTTCTACTTATGGCCCCCACCGGACATACCTCCATACAAGCTGCCACACTGCACTGCTGACAGACTATCGGAACTGAAAATCCAACTTTTTCGAAGTTAAAAACATTAATCCGAGAGCGTGTGGGATCAAATTCCTGTACATGGACAAAAGAACAGATCAACTCACAGGTCCGGCACCCTGTACATTTCTCGGGCTGAACAATTAATTCTTTGTGCATACCTGCCTGGTTTCAATAAATTTGAAACCAGTTATTCACCTCCTTGCCTTTCGTTCGGACTGCAAAAACTACCTCATCTTACACAATATCTTCTATATATACATATTCAAGCAATTTCCATACCAACCTTATAACTCCACAAAAAAAAGCGGCTACTGCCGCAGGATTACTAGCTAATATTGATATCAATCGGTAAATCTACTGAAATACTTATGCCTTTTTGTTCAAAATAGTGTTACACAGGTGTTAAGCTAATGTGCAATAAGTTAACGGCTATGTTACAGCATTAAGCCCATTATTTCAGTATTCCATATTGTTTCATTTTCCTATATACAGTATTGCGAGAAACTCCCATCTCCCTGGCTATCTGGCTGATATTGCCTCCACAACGAGCCACAGTGGCTATCATCTCCTGCTTTTCTTGTCTTTTTCTGGCTTCTCGCATTCTTTCTCTTTCTGATTGCAGGTCAGATTGGCCAGGAGCTGCTGAGTCCAATTCAGGGCTGTACGGGATGGGCTCCCCCTGCATTCTGGCTGGCCCGGATACTTCGGCAGGCAGGTCTTTATATTTTAGACTCTTGCCCTGAGCCATACATACCATTCTCTCTACTACGTTTTCCAGCTCTCGTACATTTCCGGGCCAATGATAATTAACCAATACCTTTATAATATCGGGCTCTATGTCCTCGATTTCCACTCCCTGACGCTGACAAATCTGTCTGGCGAAATAATCAAATAGCTGGGGCACATCTTCCAAATGCTCCCGCAGCGGGGGAAGATTAATTTTCAATACATTAAGCCTATAAAACAGATCGCGCCTAAACCCACCCCTTTCAACTGCTTGCTGCAGGTTCTTATTGCTGGCACAAATGATACGAACATCCACTGGTATTACTCGATTATCGCCAATTCTGATTACTGCCTTCTCTTGAATAGCCCTTAAAAGAGTTCCTTGCTTACCAAAAGTCATATCTCCTATCTCGTCCAGGAATAAGGTACCCCCACTGGCCAGTTCAAATTTTCCTGGCCTCCCGCCGCGATGAGCGCCGGTAAATGCTCCCTCTACATATCCAAACAATTCGCTGCCCAATAATTCCCGGGGAATAGCAGCACAGTTGAGAGCCACAAAGGGACCATTGCAGCGCCCACTGTGGTTGTGAATAGCCTGGGCAAAAACCTCTTTACCGGTGCCGCTTTCCCCCTGCAAGATTACATTATTATCGTTCAAAGCAGCCAGACGAGCAATTCTAATGGCTTCCACCATTCCCGGGCTGCTCCCGATAATGTCATCAAAGGTAAATCTGGCTGTAGCTCCACTAAAACGATTAACCAGGTTCTTGATTTTGGTTATGGGGCTTAATAAGATCACTCCCCCGTTTAACTCACCCCGGTCATCCCGGATGGCCTTGCCGGAAGCCAAGCAATGTATTTGACGTCCATCCCAGCTAAGCTGTATTTCAATATCAGAGCAAGGTGTTCCTGAGGCAAGCATTTCTTTTATCCCCGGTGTGTCTTTAAAAATGTCTGCTATATAGACTCCCTGCAAATCATGGACCGGCCTTTTAAAGATACCTTCCGCCCTGGGATTAAGCTGTTCTATTCGCCCCTGACGATCTATGATCACTACCCCTTCTGACATGGTATGAAAAATACTGTGCAAACGATGGTTTACCAGCATTAATTCGCGGTTTTGCTCTTGTATATGCATTTGTTCTTCCATAGCGGCCACCGCTGCTACTACCATGCCCAGGGTATGCTGATGGCTGGCGGATGAAGGACCTGAAAGCTGCAAGACTCCTACCAGCTTACGATGGTGATCGAAAACAGGGGCAGCGGAGCAGGTCCATTCATGTACCATCTGGCAGTAATGTTCAGCCCCGGATACCTGTATGGGAGCCCGTAACTCCAAGGCGGTTCCCACCCCATTAGTTCCTGCCACTTCTTCGGACCATCGGCTGCCTATAAGTAAATTTATTTTTTTGCCTTCCTTAATGGTATCACTGGCACCCAGTATTTCCAGTATATAGCCTTCATTGTCCGCCAGGATCACTACAAATCCGGTTCCGTCAACAAATTCATATAAGCTCTGCATGACAGGCAAAGCTACATCCACTAAATCTTTTTTATGCTGTCGCCGCTCATTTAAACTTGTTTTATTGATTCTTTTGGGTTTATTGAGGGAAATAGGATCAACTCCAGCCTGTTTACTACGACACCAAGATTGGGCTATTTCACTGCGCACCTGGGATAAATCCAAATGCCCCTGGTCTATAAATATTTGCCAGGCTCTGGCTATATTTTGATGACTATTGCTGCTTTCTACTTCCACTTTATCTCACCTGCTCCCGGCTGTTAATTTCAATTGAATGGCAGTTTTCTTAATAGCTTCTCCTCTTTAATTATAATCATAAAGGGACCAGGGCGCATTCCTTATTGGCAGTTCTCCTATACCTATAATTAATAAATATCAAATTTTATTAATTATTTTTATTATGTTGACAAAATACGTGTATTTTCCCCAAGCAATCCCTTTTGACCATGTTAAAATACAGGTAAATTGATAAACAAGGGTGGGTTTATGAAAGATCCGCAAAAAATAGTCGGTTCTTTAAGCAACTCTCTGCTTAGGTCTACATCTAAGGCAGCTGAAGAACTAAAAGTTCAACTTAACCTTTTGGCCCAGCTTAACCAGGTAGTGGTGGCATTGGATAAGCAGGATCGAATTATTCTGTGGAATAAACGGGCTGAAGATTTATACAAGTACAGCCAGGCTGAAGTTATCGGTCGCCGCCTGGATGAGATCCAAACGTATAGCTGGATTAAACCTGCTGATTTTGCCCAGGCCCATCAGGAGCTGAATACTCTAGGCTACTGGCAAGGCCAAAACCTCCATATCAACAAGGATGGCCATCAGATTCAGGTTGAAATGTCAGTCAGCCTGCTTAATAATACTTGGGGACAAAAACAAGGGTTGATTTTTCTTATCCAGGATATTAGTAGTAAACTGCCTCAGCCAGCCCTGTTAGAAACCCAAAATCAGATGTCTGAAATTTTAGATTCGCTGCCCGACCCAACCATGGTAGTTGATAAGCAAGGCCAGCTTATGGTTTGGAATAAAGCGGCAGAAGATATTACTGGTATTAAAGCACAGGATATAGCCGGTAAGAGTAATTATGAATATGCTCTTCCTTTTTATGGCTATCGCCGCCCCCTATTAGTTGATTTGGTACTTAACCCTCAAGAAGAATGGGAACAGGATTATTCTTACATCCAAAGAAAAGGCGATGTTTTAATTGGAGAGAACTTCTGTCCCGCATTAGGTGAATCCGGAGCCTTTATCAGATCTACCGCTGTCCCTCTATACGATAGCCAAGGTAGTACCATAGGAGCAGTAGAATGCCTCCGCGATATAACCGAACGCCAGAAAGTTGAACTGGCTCTAAAGAATAGTGAGGAAAAATATAGACGCATTGTGGAGACTGCCAATGAAGGTATTTTGGTTGTCAATGAAGATAATGCCATTGAATTGGCCAATTCCAAGATTGCGGATATGTTGGGATATGGAGTAGATGAACTGCAACGTATGTCTTTGCTGGAACTGATAAAAGAGACCGACCTGCAGCTGACCGATGCTATACTCAACCATATACACAGTGAAGATCAGGTAGAATGTGATATCAAACTTAAAACCCGGGCTGGACATTCCTTCTGGGGGATATATTCCATCACCAATGTCAAGGATCATGACGGCCACTATATTGGATACCTGGCTATGATAACTGATATCACGGATAGAAAGAAACTGGAAGAAGAAATGCTACAATTGGATAGGCTTAATCTGGTAGGACAAATAGCGGCCGGAATTGGTCACGAAATACGAAACCCGATGACTACAGTTCGGGGTTATCTTCAATTCTTGATTTGTGAAAAAACTTGTACACCTTATCGAGAAGTTTTTGAATTGATGATCGAAGAAATCGACCGGGGGAACTCAATAATAACCGAATTCCTGCTGCTGGCCAGAAATAAAGCGGTGGAACTAGAAACCTCCAATCTCAACCAGATCATAGAAGCCCTCTATCCCTTAATCCAGGTGGATGCAATTTCTCATGATAAAAACATTCAGCTGGAACTGGGCCAGGTTCACCCCTTGTTGTTAGATAACAAGGAGATCAGACAGCTTATACTAAACTTGGCCCGCAATGGTTTGGAAGCTATGGAAGCTGGTGGAACGGTTACTATCAAAACTTATAGTGAAGGCCCGGACATTATTTTGGCAGTTTCCGATCAGGGCCAAGGCATTGATCAGGATATAATACCCCGCTTGGGAACACCCTTTTTAACTACCAAAGATCTAGGCACCGGACTGGGTCTGCCCATATGTTATGGGATTGCCAGCCGTCATAATGCCACCATAGATGTTCAAACCAATCCCCTTGGCACCACTTTCCTAGTTCGCTTCCAGCCAACTCACCAATAATGACAGGCCTTGCTCTCCTTGACCTGGCTCCAACTTCTTCTTTGTGCTTTATTAATACTGCTCTTTAATAGCAAACGCATTGGCAAGCAGCCTTATTCCACATTCAAGGCTTAAATTAAGGTATACTAATTAATAGATTTGGATTGGAAAGGGTGTTATGGTGCAATTTCTGCCGATAAGCCAGGATGACTTGAATAAACGGGGTTGGGATCAATTGGATATAATACTGATCAGCGGTGACGCCTATGTGGATCATCCGGCCTGGGCTTCTGCTCTTTTAGGTCGGTTCCTGGAGTCCTATGGTTATAGAGTGGGCATTATAGCTCAACCGGATTGGAAAAGCACCGAAGATTTTAGAAAGCTGGGAGTACCCCGCTTGTTTTTTGGGTTGAGTTCCGGCAATCTGGACAGCATGGTTTCTCATTACACCGCAGATAAAAAGAAACGCCGGGAAGATGTTTATTCCCCGGCCGGAAAAGCTGGTTACCGCCCAGATAGAGCCCTTACCGTGTATAGCAATCGAATACGGGAAGCTTTTCCCGGTTCAGCAATTATCATCGGTGGCATAGAAGCCAGCTTAAGGCGCTTGGCCCATTACGATTATTGGTCCCATAGTGTGAGACGGTCAATATTGCTGGATAGCCGGGCTGATCTACTTGTATATGGTATGGGTGAGTACATCTTACTGGAAATTGCCCGCAGGATGCGGGAAGGTCAATCATGCCAAGAGATCAAGGATGTTCCGGGCACCGCCTATATTGACTATACCTCTCCTGCTAATGCTCTTAATCTGCCATCTTTCGAAGAAGTTAAAAACAATAAGGAATCCTTTAGCCGCATGACTGCCCAGTTGTATGCCCATACCTCCCCCTATTCCTCTCCCCCTCTGGTTCAGCCCCATGGTAACCGATTGGTGATAGTCAATGCTCCAGCAATTCCCCTAGACACAGAAAAACTGGATGCCATATACCAGCTGCCCTTTCTCCGTTCCTATCACCCTACATATGAAAAGGCCGGCGGTATTCCAGCGTTAACAGCAGTTCAATTCTCCCTGCTTACTCATCGGGGATGCTTTGGCGGCTGCCATTTCTGTTCCATCGGATTGCATCAAGGGAAATTCATCCAAAGCCGCAGTGTTGCTTCTATAGTTCAAGAAGCCCAATCCTTGCTTAGTCATCCGGATTTTAAAGGTGTTATTCCGGATCTGGGAGGACCATCGGCCAATATGTATGGCTTGTCGGGACGAAATTGGGAGCAGTGCCGACAGTGCCAGAAAAAGAGCTGTCTTTTCCCTCGGGTATGCAAAAACCTGGATACCGATCATAGCCCTTCAGTTGAACTATGGTCCAAGATGCGTCAAATTCCAGGGATTAAGCATATAAGAGTTGCATCTGGAGTACGGTATGATTTGGTTTTGGAAGACAGCGGAGGAAAATACTTAGATGAGCTCTGCCGATATCATGTGGGCGGACAGCTTAAGGTGGCTCCCGAACATATAGCTCCGACTGTGACCAAATTAATGGGCAAGCCCGGCGGGAACAAATATAAAGAGTTCTTGCAACAATTCCAGACCATTAATCACAAGCTGGGGAAAAAGCAATACCTTATTCCCTATTTTATTTCCGCCCATCCAGGCTGCGGACTGAAGGAAACAGTAGAACTAGCAGAGTTTGTAAGAGATCATCTGCAATACTATCCGGAACAGGTGCAAAATTTTACTCCTACCCCTATGACTATATCTACTTCCATGTATTACACGGGTCTAAACCCTTTAAACCACCGTCCCCTGTATTTACCCAACAGCAGCTGGGAAAGGAAGGCTCAACGAGCCTTATTGCAACACCGCCATCCGGATAACCACAGCCTGGCACTGGAAGCTTTGACAAAATGTGGACGCAGCGACCTAATCGGTTCCTCCCCCAAGGCCTTAATAAAAAGTACGGCTCATCGTTCAGCCGGTCCTCTACAGGCCAAGAAAAAGCCCCCTCGTAATAAAAAGAAATAATCTGGTCAGCTAATTCTTTTTACTTCTTTTCATTAATATGGATATTTTTTCCGAAATTATTACTATTATGGTACCGATATATTATAATAGATACATCAGACTGAAGGAGGATAATTTAGTGCTATTCCTCAATAATGATGAACGTAATAGGACATATGGTCTAGTTTCGTCTAGTGCTTCTGGCGGAAAAATGCCAGATAATTTCCGGCACTTGCATTGGGGCAGTCATATTTGTCTATTATATCAACAGAAACAAGATTTATTGAATATCCTGGTCCCATATATACAAGCAGGGTTGGAGAATCACGAGTTCTGCATTTGTTTAACTTCCGAATCCCTTTTTCTACAGCAAACTCAAATGGCTTTGAAAAAGGCGGTCCCAGAGTTTGAGCAGTACTCCCAAAGAGGACAGCTAGTGTTTCTAAGCAGCAAAGAATGGTATCTGGGTAAAGGAAAACTGAGGCTGGATGATGCTGCCCACCATTGCTTCACCTACCTTAACCAGGCTTTAGCCCGAGGATATAAAGGGCTGCGTATTAGCAGCCATAACACCTGGATGCAAACCAAGTACTGGAATGATTTTCAAAACTATGAAACCCGCTTCGATAAAATAATTCAGGATTATAAGATAATTGCCATGTGTTCCTACGCCCTGGATGCCTGCTCGGCTGCCGAAGTGGTAGACCTGTGCCGCACTCACCAATGTACCTACTTTAATTGTTCCGGAGCCACTCAGGCCATTGAGCGGAATGAAGTTCAAAAAAGTCCCACTGATTCCAGTCCTGAATCTCCTATTCCAACTCATTATTTCTTTGACCAAGAGGTAGCGGAGCCCAAGCAAACCTGGCATATCTTAAATGAAATGCTCCAAGCTGAAATGAGAAGACATAGCCAGACCGAAGAAGCCCTCCACTTGAGTGATCATCGCTACCGCTCCTTATTCAATACTATAGATGAAGGATTCTGCCTATATAAGATATCCCGTTCAGATAAGGGCCACCCGGAGTATCAATGCCTGGACGTTAATCCAGCTTTTGCCAACCTAGTTGGGCATCAGCAGGGGGTCTTAATCGGGCAAAAGCTGGAAAAGGCACTGCCGGAATTGTATGAAAAGTTGAATAAATACCTGGACAAGGTAGCATCAGCCCGGACATCGGTGCATATCGAAACATATATAGAGTCTTGGCAGAAAACTATTGCCATCTGCATAATATACCTGGAATTAGGACAAATTGCCCTCATAACCAAAGATATTACCGAACAAAAAAAGGCCCAGGAGTCTTTGCGCCTGTCTGAAGAAAAATTCTACCGGGCCTTTCATTGCAGCCCCAGTATCATGGCCATTACCACCCTGGAAGATTGGATATATCTGGACGTTAACGAGATGTTCTGTTCCCAGACTGGCTACAGTCGAGAGGAAGTGATAGGGAAAAGCTGTAAAGACATTAATTTGTGGTGCCGGGATGAGGACCTCCAAGCCATTAGAGACATGATACTGCGAGGCATACCTATCCAAAACTATGAAACGCCTTTTCTCACCCGGAACGGAGAATCACGTACCGGCCTAATGTCCTCAGAAGTTATTACTATTAATGGCCTCCCCTGTTTGTTAAATTCCATAATTGATATTAGCCAGAGAGTTCAAATGCAGGAAGAATTGGCCCGTTTAGATTGCCTGCATCTTATTGGACAAATGGCTGCCAGCATTAGTCATGAAACCAGAAATCCCATGACTACCGTACGCGGTTTTCTGCAAATATTGAAAAACAAGCCTGAATACCGGAAGGATGAAGAATATTTTAACTTAATGATAGACGAACTGGATCGGGCAGATTCCATTATTTCAGAATTTCTTTCCCTGGCTCCCAACATAAAGCTGCAGTTGGAGCCAGGTAATATAAACCATATTATTGAGAGCCTCAGTGTACTAATGCAAGCCGATGCTCTGGCTCATGATAAATTCATAGAATTACAGCTAGGAGATATCCCAGATCAGCTGCTGGATCCCAAAGAGATACGCCAGTTGCTCTTGAATCTGGTCCGCAACGCCATTGATGCCATAGAGCCCCAACAAACCGTCAGCATAAAAACCTATACCCAGGATGGCCATATTGTGCTTGAAGTTAAGGACCAGGGTTGTGGGATACCGGCGGAGGTTCTGGATAAGGTGGGAACCCCCTTCCTTACTACCAAAGAGCATGGTACTGGCTTAGGCCTTTCAGTATGCTTTAGTATTGCGGATAGGCATAATGCCCAAATCCATATCGACAGTTCTTCTTCTGGAACCACTTTTTTCGTTTGTTTTAAACAATGATTCCACTGCAAAAAGTAATATATCGCGGGTTTGGATGCATTGATATCCGTCGCTCGGCTTCGCAGGGTGTTGCTATCATGCTGCATCAAATGGCTCCTAAATATTTATGGATCCAACCTAGTTTTGTTGGGGTTTTCGCAGGGGAATCAACAATAAGAATCCGGGTAGTATATTATTGTAGGAGAAATAGCTATAATTAAACATAATTAGTATCTAAATCCGCTCCCAATCCGAGCATTTTAAGGTGATTATATATGATAGAAAAGGCTGAACTCAATATCCAAGGAATGTCCTGTGCTGCTTGTGCGACCCGGATTGAGAACCGTCTTTCCAAGGTTGAAGGGGTACAATCAGCCCGGGTCAACTTGCTAACCGAACAGGCCGCCCTGAATTATGATCCGGATCTAATTAATATGAATACCTTGATTGAACATATAGAGAGACTAGGCTTTTCCGCCCAAGCAGAAAAGCCGGAGCTGAAAACTCTTAAACTGGACATCAGTGGAATGTCCTGTGCCGCCTGTTCAACTCGAATCGAAAAAAAACTACAAAGCAGGGACGGTATAGTTAATGCCAACGTAAACCTCTCGACCAATAAAGCCCTGCTGGATTATGATCCTACCCGAACCAGCTCCCGGGATATTACCGCCGCTATCGAAGCCCTGGGTTACTCAGCCCAAATCCAAACCGAGGCCACTCCGGCCTTAGACCATCCGGAAGTCAAAGAAATCCGAAGTCTGCGTCGAGTATTGATAGTATCCATAATTCTGAGTTTCCCATTGATACTGGGAATGTTTCTTATGTTGCTGGGTATGGAAGCCGGCTGGTTAAACCATGCCTATTTTCAGTGCTTATTGGTTACCCCGGTCCAATTCGGGGTAGGTTATCGCTTTTATAAAAACGCTTTTCTGGCTTTGCGCAGCGGAGGCAGCAATATGGATGTACTAGTAGCCATGGGTACCTCGGCTGCTTACTTTTTCAGTGTTTATAATCTTATTATCGGCCACCATCATAACCTGTATTTTGAAACCTCGGCTTTTATTATCACCCTTATCCTGGCCGGAAAATATATGGAGGCAGTAGCCAAAAACAAAACTACTGAATCCATTCGGGCTCTTAGCCAACTGCAAGCAAAAACCGCACGAGTTTTAAAGGATGGTCGAGAAATAGATTTGCCCATAGAAGAAGTGCAAACTGGTGATATTATTCTTATCCGTCCGGGAGAAAAGATACCGGTAGATGGAGAATTGATGGAAGGCAGGTCAGCGGTAGATGAATCCATGCTTACCGGAGAAAGTTTGCCGGTAGAAAAGGGACCCGGCGATTTGGTAGTCGGTTCCACCATTAATAAAAGCGGCAGCTTCAAATTCAAGGCCACCCGAATAGGCCAGGACACAGTTCTGTCTCAGATTATTAAAATGGTAGAAGACGCCCAGGGGTCCAAGGCCCCCATCCAAAAAATCGCTGACCGGGTTTCGGGGGTTTTCGTCCCCGCTATTATTGGCATTGCTTTGCTCACCTTTGTTCTCCAGTATTGGTGGGGGGGCGGCCTAAGCAGTGCCTTTACCTCCTCGGTAGCGGTACTGGTTATAGCCTGCCCATGTGCCTTAGGATTGGCTACCCCCACTGCTATTATGGTAGGAACGGGTATTGGAGCTGAACACGGAATCTTTATCAAGGGCGGAGAATACCTGGAGACAGCCTATAAGATCGATACTCTGGTTTTGGACAAAACCGGTACTATTACTGTAGGCCAGCCACAAGTTACGGATATCATCAGCGTGGGCAACCTGAGTGAAGCAGAGATAATCAGGATAGCTGGTATTGCCGAAAAGAATTCAGAACACCCTCTGGGGGAGGCAGTATATCGCAAAGCCAAGAGCCAATTGGGTGAACTTCCGGATGTACAAGATTTCAAAGCTCTGGCCGGATTGGGACTGAGCATAGTCTGGGATGATCAGGTCATCTTGCTGGGCAACCGGCCTTTGATGGAAAGGAATAAGATTGAACTTGGCCATAGCATCCCTTTCCTCAACGAACTGGCCGAAAATGGCAAGACTACTATGCTCTTGGCCATAGACGGTAAGCTGCAGGGCATTATTGGGCTGGCTGATACCCTGAGAGAGAACTCCCTGGCAGCAATAAAAGAAATCAAGGATATGGGTATAGAGGTCTACATGTTAACGGGGGACAATCTACTTACGGCCAGGGCTATAGCCGGGCAAGTAATGATAAATCATGTTATTGCTGAAGTAATGCCTGGAGACAAAGCTCAAAAGATAAAGGATCTAAAAGCAATGGGTAAAAATGTGGCTATGGTAGGTGATGGGATCAATGATGCCCCAGCCTTGGCTGCAGCCGATATTGGAATTGCCGTAGCTACTGGAACCGATGTAGCTATGGAAACTGCTCAAATTACCCTGATGAAATCCGACTTAGGCAGCATACCGGTAGCCATAAGGCTTTCCCGTACTACCATGAAACACATTAAACAAAACCTGTTCTGGGCTTTTTTCTACAACCTGATTGGAGTGCCATTTGCCGCCCTGGGTTACCTGTCCCCGATATTAGCTGCTGGGGCTATGTCCTTGAGTTCTGTAAGCGTGGTGTCCAATTCTTTGCGTTTGCGGCTTTTTAAAGCCTGAACATTTGCTTTATCATGCTTAGCTCGGTTAACCCCCACAGGAAGCTGCCGCTATGCTGTGAGCTACCGGGTCAGCAGACTATGATTAATAAATGCCAAACCCTACAGCCCAGATAAAAAGCCGATGCTAAACACTAGCAATCGGCTTTAATCGTTATATCCTATGGATAAAGCTACATAACATTTTCCAGAATTTTCGCGCCCTTTACTTCCAGGTTGGACAAGAAAAACCTTTTACGGAGATCTATCAAAATCGGCTTATCGACTCTTTCCGCCCTCACGGACCCATGATACCATAGGTTAATATCATCCACCATAATGTGCTTAAACTGTCCTTTGTCTTTATCCGGGGGTGAGCCTGGTCGAACGACCAGGAGCTGCTCGCTTTCCAGCGGTCCGCCACATCATCCTCCCCCGGCCAGAACCAGGTGCATATAAAGCATGACATGGCCACCTTTTTTCTTAATGTACTTTTGGGCTAACTCGCTGATAACAAAAATAATTAACACCTCGCTTCAACTTCTGGATCGATGATTGTATTATGCAATAATAATTCTATCCTGATAATAACCTTTTTGGGTCTTTAAATAAAGTGTAACCTCCTCTCACTATTAAATTCCTTTAGAGGTTACACCAAGCCGATATGGATTCTTTACTGAATTCCCATCCTTGTAAGTTAACCCTATTACAATCACCTATGCATAGGGTTTTGTAATTTTCATAAAAATTAATTCTCATTTACCAAGTTTATGGCATGCTTATTGCATTAATTATATTTAAACTCTTTAAAAAAATAATTCCATTAATAGAGCCTTTTCTTCCCCCTTAAGAATATCTAAATTCCCTCCCGTGTTTTTACTATGGATATTATATTTAAGGGGTTAGATAATAAACTGCCTTGTGAAAATTTTATTTTACTATCCTGTAAAGGAGTGAGCTTGATGATTCCATTTGCTAGTATAGAACGTTATGAAGGTAATCAATCCCTTTTTCAATGCGTATTGATGTCGGTTATTGCCAGCTATGCGGGCGAACCTTTGCACTTGCATGCGGAAGGTTTACGCGGAACCGGCAAAACTACTATAATGCGTGCGGCTCGGGATATATTGCCCACTATTACCCGTATCAAAGGGTGTATATATAATTGTGATCCCGAACAGCCCCATTGCCCTGAACATCGCTATCTCAGCGCCAGGGACATAGCTGCTCTGGGCAGCGAAGAAATCCCCATGCCTTTTTTAGAGATTTCTCATTCGGCTAAGCTGGGAACGGTAGCGGGCAGTATAGACCTGGCTCGTTTAACGGATATTTCCAACCCTGAGGCCCATTTACTGCCTGGTTTGATACCTCAGGCTCATCGGGGAATAATCTTTATTGATGAAATAAATAGACTGGCCGATACTTCACCAGAAATAACCGACATCTTACTGGATGTGATGGGAAGCAAGCCTGGTCATCTACAGATAGAAGAGGCTGGCTTGCCGGCAGTAGACCTTAAGGTTCAGGTTTCAGTATGGGCCGCCTCCAATCCTGACGAAGATCCAGGGCCTTTGGAGGACATCAGAAGACAGTTATCTGACCGTTTTGATCTAGTTTGTTATATGGGACGCCCAAATTCAGTGGATACGGTAGCCCGGATTCTGGCCGAGAATTCTTATAGCTGCCGAGTGAAGGCCGGCAAAACCGCGAAAATAAGCAATCAATGGGATGAACAACCCTATAAGCAGCAGCTTATAAAGTGGGCTGAACAATATCAAGGTATTTATATGCCAGACTTTTTACGCAGCTACATCGCCAGATTATACCTTAAGCATAATCTAGAAAGTATTCGGGCTATTGAAGCCATACAGCAGGCAGCCCTTCTGCAGGCGGTAATTCAGGATCGGGGAAAGGTTTTGATTAGTGATGTGAACCGGGTAATTCCACTGGCCCTTAAGCATCGGGTAGATAGCGACACTCTGCTGCAAGTAATAAACGACACTGAAGGCCAAGGGGAAGGCATTTTGCGCTTCAAAAATCGGCCCCAGGATAAGCAGCAGGGCCGTACGCTCAAAGATATGGAACCTCTAAACACGGAAAAAGCTTTAACTAGTTAACCATCCCATAATTAACTAGTTACTAATATACTCCTTCAATTAATTACTCTTATATCTTTTTAAGCCCGCAGGATCATTGCGGGTTTCTTTTTTATCTTTTTTCCAAACTTGTCTTTTTTGTTCTTTTTACGGCTGTTAATATTAATCTTACCACTAAACAACTGTATCCGCAAAGTATACAACGTTGTAACCCCCTGCCCGGTAAACCGTACACAATGTTACCCCTTGCAAAAAGGGTTTTCTGAACCTCCCGGCTCTTGATTGTTGCATTTGCTGGACATGTTTAAAGATAAAATCATTAGTAATCCTGGGCTTTGTTTTCGGTCTGCAGGTGGATCTAGAGATTCGTCATCTCCAGCTGCTGATACGTCTTTCCTGAAGGTCGATTATGGTGAACAAGAGAAAACCCATTAGGCTCAAGATTACTATGCCAGCATACATATCCAGATAGTTTACCCGCATCCAGGCGTCCATAATAAAATAGCCCATGCCATACTGGGTACCAAAAGTCTCAGTGAAAAACAGAATGGAAACCGCTGTACCCAAGGCCAGTCGGGTGGCAGTTAAAACATCGGCCATGGAAGCAGGAATAATCACTTCCTTAAAGACCTGCAGCCGATTGGCTCCTAATGATTGCAGGGAACGGAATATCTCCGGAGGAATGCCTTTAACCGCATCTCGGGAAGTGATTATTATTTGAAAAATAACAATCAAAACGATCATGATTAATTTGGAAGCTTCACCCAATCCAAATAGAAGCATTATAATCGGCAGCAAAGCTATTTTTGGAACTGGATAGGTGAAGTAAACCAGAGGGGACAATAGCTTATCTACTTTATCAAAATACCCCATCAAAAAGCCTAAAGGAACTCCTATAAATATGGATAGAGCTATTCCTCCCAAAATTCGGCCCAGACTATATAGAAGGTGGATTTGTACTTTGCTGCTAAAGATATCTACGATGTTTATAAAAACCGTCGCAGGAGACGGTATAATGGGTATCTTTAGCAAGCAGGACAATACCTGCCAGATAATTATTACCAGTACCAAGCTGTATAGAGCTCCCTGCCATTTATTACTTGCCAGCACCAAAAGATCATCCTTTGTCCAATATTTTTCTCAACTGCATACACATATCATAGTACTCATCCCGAAATCGTAAATTATCCAAGCGAAAGCACGGATTATCCACTACTTCCAGTATTCTGCCCGGAGCAGCCGAGAACACCACAATTTTACTACCCAAATACAGGGCTTCATCAACACTGTGAGTAATAAAAGCAGTAGTAACATTATTTTCTCTCCATATTCTTAAAAACAAGTCTTGTAATTCTTCTCTATTTATAGCATCCAATGCTGAAAAGGGTTCATCCATCAGCAACAAATCAGGCTGTAGGATAAAAGCACGAGCAATAGCAACTCTTTGCTGTTGACCGCCACTTAATTCCTTGGGATATCTGTGCAGAAGGGATTCAATCCCTAATTGCTCTAAAATATACTGCCCGTAATCATCCAGCACTTGCTGTCCATTTTTTATTCTTATACCCAGAGTAATATTGTGATACACATTTTGCCAGGGCAGCAGTCCATAGTTCTGGAGAATTAATCCAATACGCTGAGTTTTAGGATCAATACCATGTCCATCGATAGTCACCTTTCCAGTATATTCTTTGAGTATTCCGGACAGAACATAGAGTAACGTCGATTTACCACATCCTGACGGTCCGATAAAAGTATAAATATCCCCCGCAGCAATACGGAGATTTATTCTATCCAAGGCTACTGTCTCTTGTTCTTTATGGCGATATTTTACTACCAGGTCTTTTATTTCAATCACAAAGCATTACCTCAAAACAGTCTCATCCACCAAATCTTGGTAGGCATAAGCTTCCTTAATCAGGTCTTTTTCCTGCATCCACTTCACCACATCCATGAAAACCAGTTTATCGGGCGGAGTGGCCACCCCATATTCAGGAAGCTGAATAGAATCTTTTATCTCAGCCGGGAAACCCTGCTCTTGAATAATAAAGTCCAGATCAGCGTCAGTAGCTTCTATGTTCAGGTAGGCTACAGCTTTATTATAAGCCCTGAAGATGGCCTGAAGCTCCTCTGGATGATCTTGCAATACTTGTTCGGTGAAGGCAATGGCTCCTGCTTTTTGGCCCATCTCATAAGTACTACCCAGCACTATGGCGCCATTTATCACAGCTAATCCAGCCAGAGGTTCCGGCAAAATAGCTGCCTGCACCTTTCCTCCCTGCAGCATTTCCAAGCGGGTGGGCAGAGGCGGAATAGCTACTTTGTTAACCTCC
>JAAYJK010000007.1 GCA_012522955.1 Syntrophomonadaceae bacterium | reverse complement strand
CGGGAAACATAATAAAAGTAGGAATGCTTTTCCGGATTTAAAGCAGCCTTGATGGAATCTTTGCCAGGTGCCGCAATAGGCCCTGGGGGCAAGCCCACGTGCTTGTATGTATTATAAGGTGAATCGATTTTCAGATCCGCGTTGGTTACGATTTCTTTATGCTCTTTAAGACTATACAAAACCGTAGCATCTATTTGCAAAGGCATATTAATACGAAGACGGTTGTCTATGACTCCGGAAATGGTTTCACGTTCCTCGGGAACAGCTGCCTCCCTCTCTATCAAAGATGCAATCGTAACTACTTCCAATGCACTTAACTCCTGATTCTCCGCCAGGGCAGCATATTCCTCTTCCCAAAGCCGGGCAAATTGACCGAGCATCATAGAAACGATATCTTCAGCATTGGTGGTTTCTGTAATATTATACGTATCCGGAAATAAGAAGCCCTCCAGCCTGTTAGGGCGGTCCTGGGGAATATCATTAAGAAAGCTGTATTCATAAGGGATGCTGATTGCTTTCATCCATTCTCCCTGACTGGCTACCAACCCCTGTTTTTCCAGGAGCTGTCCCATTTCTTTCAAAGTATATCCTTCAGGTATGGTAAAAGTAAGATGACTTTCCTTTCCTTCCACAATGACCTTTACGATCTCTTCCAAGGTCTGGCTGCGGCTTAACATGAAATTACCAGCCTTTAACTTATTATCAAGTTGGGTACTACGACAGTATGATAAAAAGATCTTCTCACTATGTATCAAATCTTTATCCAGCAGGATTTCTGCTATCTGAGAGGCACTGGATTGAGGCGGGATTGCCACTGACTGGTATGTAGTATCATTGGCATCAACTGCCCCATGCTGCATCAAATAGATCTGCCATCCTCCAAAAAGGAGCACCGCAATGATAAGAACGGCCAGCGGCCAAACAGTTTTTCTTTTTTTGTTGATCACTTTTGTTTCCAACATTGATTTCACCCTATTATTATCCTTATAAATTTTTTTATTCACCATTTTCAGATGTTTCATCCTCGTATGCAGGCAATGTTGGCAATTCCGTATCACTGCCGCTGTCGTCCGGCGGATCACCACCTGTGTCCCCATTTTCTGGAGGTATTTGCGTTTCAACAGGTGCCGCTTGGCTAGGGCCTCTATAAATGATCTTGTTGACAGGTTTGTAGTAATCTGTTGCTAAATGCTCGGTTTTAATAATCTGGTCAGCATCGTCGTGGAAATGCCTGAATGATCTGGCTACATATCCGGTGACTCCTTTTTGTTCGATTTTTTCTGTACCCGGAGCCATATCATCTTTAATTTCGACGTTCTCTTCAAATTGAATCACCCGATCAATTACATTGGTTACGCTGATCTTCTTTTTATACTTAAGATGTCCATAAATATTAACGGTTAACCCGCCTGATTCAGCCATCGCTCTTATATAAATTGGGTAATTGGTATTATTCTTAAACTTAAAATCCTGTAAACCATAAGCAATCGTAGCATCATGTCCGAGTGGAACATAGGTTACAGCAAGAGCAT
>JAAYJK010000049.1 GCA_012522955.1 Syntrophomonadaceae bacterium | reverse complement strand
CAGAATGGTATGCAAAAACGATGTGCAAAGCTGAAAACAGAAAAGATTAAGGCCATCGAAAACTATGGTCTATAAACATTATACCGGACTAGGTTTTTGACACTTCTTCCATATAAAGTTATAATATTTAAAGTGAATAATGTTTTTACGAGATATTTTTCAATTTAGCCGAATTCCTGCATCACCCCGATGCAGGAAGCGGGGGAACCAATTAATGGGGTGAATCCAGTTCCACTGGTAGGGCGTCCTGGCCCGAATCCGTCAGCTAACCTCGTAGGCACTACAGGAAAAGTTGGATGAGTAGTTAATATTTATTCCTGAATAATCATCACCATCTTTTCTTAATTTCCATTAAGACTTTGTTTTGGCAGAATATCTATCTTATTCTTTCCCTTTGTTTGCTGTTTTACAGATTAAGGCTAATAATTTTTGCACTCTAAAAGCTGCTAAATACTTGACCGCTTTAACCGAAAATGCTGGCGGCTTGCTTGATTAATGGAGATATAGCTCCAGGAAGATAGAAAACTAGAGATGAAGGAGGTTGTTTGCATGTTGAATAATAACAGTATGAAACATACAGCCGGTTTGAAGAGAGCCGGAGAATTAAAAACCCGTATCCAGGAATATTTAGATATAGAAAAAACCATAAAGACTGGCTTTAGAATGAAAGAACGCAACCGTATTAACAAGGAAAGGATTCTTAAATATTTTCAGGCCAAAGAGTCTGATTGGAACAATTGGGGCTGGCAGATGAAACATCGAATAAGTGATGTTAATACCCTAAAAGCTCTTCTGCCCTTAAGCAGGGCAGAGATTGAGGAAATTCAACAAGTATCCCAGGAATTTCGCTGGGCCATTTCCCCTTATTATCTAAGTCTAATTGATCCTGATAACTACAGAAATTCTGCCATATATAAGCAGGCGGTGCCAGACATTAAAGAATTAGATGATGATAGTGGCTACGAAGACCCTATGGATGAAGCTGATACCAGCCCGGCTCCTACTATAACCAGAAGATACCCGGACCGCTTAATCATTAATGTAACTAATCAGTGCGGCATGTATTGTCGGCACTGTCAGCGACGCAGGAACTTCGAACAGAAGGATACTCACGCCAGCATGGCCAATTTAGTCCTAGCCCTGGATTATATAAGGAATAATATCGAAATCCGGGATGTATTGATAACTGGCGGTGATGCATTGATGTTGAGCAATTCAGTTCTGGATTGGCTGCTCAGTGAACTGGATAATATGGAACATGTGGAAATAAAAAGACTGGGAACCAGAACTCTGGTAACCCTTCCGCAAAGGATTACTCCGGAACTATGTTCAGTTTTATCCAGGCATGAGCCGCTATATATCAATACTCAATTCAACTCTCCGCTGGAAGTTACTCCAGAAGCCAAAAAAGCCTGTGATCGTTTGGTTAAAGCTGGAGTAGTACTGGGTAATCAGGCTGTACTTCTAAAAGGAATCAATGACAATGCCCATGTTATGAAAAAGCTTAATCAGGAACTATTAAAGATTAGGATTCGTCCCTATTATATCTTCCATGCTAAACAAGTCAAGGGTACCGCCCACTTTATGCCTAGCTTTGAGAGCGGCCTGAATATCATGGAGAACTTGAGGGGGTACACATCGGGCTTGGCCATTCCCACTTATATTATCAATGCCCCTCATGGATATGGAAAAACTCCACTGCTGCCTAACTATATTGTTTCTCTAGATGAAAAGGAGCTAAATATCCGCACTTGGGAAAACCGAATAATTAGCTGTGAGAACGTGCCTGGTTCGGAGGAAGAACTTTTTGTGGCCAAGTGATGTGCTAATAATAGTTTAAGCTTTGGGTACGATGTCCATAAATAATATGCTCCCCTTCAGGCAGTCAGCTTGAATTCAAACAACTGGACCGGGGAGCATTTTTGGTTCAAAAGTCAAGCATCCTGCTGGCATAAACTGGCCTATCCGGCAGAACTTATAGAATTCTAACCTTGTTTCCCTTGAGAAAAGTTAACCTACCATTATCCTATCTTCAGCATAACGTACTTCCCCTTTTTTCTTTCCGTTTACCATAGAATAGGCTACCGTAACCGGCCCCACCCGACCCAAGAACATAGCTAAGATTATCAATATTCTTCCAAATGAATTTAATTCTGGTGTCAAGCCTAGACTCAAACCTACGGTGCCAACTGCAGATATTGTTTCGAATAGAATCACATTAAAAGGAGCTGTATTGCCTATAGAAATCAGGAAGGTAATTATAAATACCAGGCTTAGAGAAAGAATAAATATGGCAGTCCCCTTTAGCAAGTCTTCTACCGCCACCCTTCTCTTCATAACCTCCACATCTCGCTTACCCTTTAGAAAGCTGAGCAAGGCCAGGAACAATATAGCCAGGGTAGTAACTTTGATGCCGCCGGCAGTAGATCCGGGAGCCCCCCCCACAAACATTAGAAACATAAGCAGCATTTGGGTAGGTGACAAAGAGCAGCTTAGATCCAAAGTAGTAAATCCCGCGGTACGGGTGGCAGATTGAAAGAACGAAGAAATCAGCTTTTCTTGAAAGTTGAGTCCCGCAAGGGTGTTATGGTATTCCAAGCCGAAAAACAGCAGAGCACCCCCTATTAGGAGTAAAGCGGTGCTAATCAATACTACCCGGGAATGCAAGGACAGGAAACGGTTATTTCTATAGTGGAATATTTCATAAAATACTACAAAACCTAAACTACCAGCAATTAGCAGAGCTGCTATGGTAAATGATACTACCGCCTGGCCGGTATATGCAGTTAAGCTGGAGAAATTGCCCATTAAATCAAAACCTGCATTATTAAAAGCAGAAACGGAGTGGAAAATGCTATACCATATGGCCTGACCGGTTCCCATCTGCGGCAGCCAATAAATAAATAATATGAGTGCTCCAATTAATTCGATAGCAAATGAAATGATTAGCAGATACTTGAACACTCCTACTATTCCTTCCATAGAGCTGCGGTTGATGGCTTGCTGCATGGCCAATCTCTGTTTTAACTGAATATTTTTGCCCAGGAGGAGAGCAATAAAGGTGGCAAAAGACATTATACCTAATCCGCCAATTTGGAATAAGAGCATGATTATAAACTGCCCCCAAGGAGTCCAATAAGTGGCAGTATCCACCACTACCAGCCCAGTCACACATACCGCAGATGTGGAGGTGAAAAGGGCTGTTAAGTAATTGGCTCTTGCACCTTGTACCGCCCCAGGAGTTGACAGCATAATACTGCCCAGGATTATTACCATTAAGAAACCCAAGACCAGCATTTGAGCTGGATTTAGTCTTTTGATCATAGTGCCTCCTATGGCTTAAGCTTCAGTAACCTTACGAATATATTGGTTTTCTCCGGCAATCACTAAAACATCATTGGTTCTGATTGTTTGCTTGGGATCAGGAGGCATGACGATTTCATTGTCTCGCTTGATGGCTATCACCGAAACGTTCATTTTATTTCTTACCCGCATTTCCAATAAACTGCTATTGACCATAAATCGGGGAGCCAGCATCTCAACAATGCTATAGTCAGTGGATAATTGGATTTCATTTAATATGTTGTGGGAAAAAGAATGGGCCAGTTTGATGGCCATATCACGCTCAGGATTGATTACTGTGTCGGTACCGATTTTCTCCAAAACCTTAGCATGCAGTGCGTTTTGCGCCTTGGCAATTACTTTCTTGACTCCCATTTCCTTAAGGATAATGGTAGTCAATATATTTACTTGAATATTTTGCCCAATTGAAACAATTACCACATCAAAGTTTTCTAGACCTAGCTTTCTTAAGGCGTTTTCATCACTGGAGTCGGCTTGAACGGCTTGGGTGGCTATATCAGCGTATTCCTGAATTTTTTGTTCATCATTGTCAATAGCCAATGCCTCATAGCCCATAGAGATCAATTCCTTGATCAGGCTACCTCCAAAACGACCCATGCCTATTACTGCAAATTGTTTACGCTTATTTTTCATTGTACTCTCCCCTGCTAGAATAATAATATGAGATCCTGTCCGGTTAAATTATATTGTATTAGGTGGAGGGTATCAAGATAACTCGAATAGCATTAATACTACTGAAGGTAAAATAGTTGGATGTTACCTTTTTACCTTTTTGGAATATCCCCATCACATTGGTTTTTTGCCTCTATGATGGTTGATGCCCGTTTTAATAACGGTAATTAAAGAAAAAAAGAATATGGAGCCCTAAACTCCATATTCTAATTTCCTACTATATATCTGTTCAAACTATATTTATTATAAGGTATCTACAGTCCATCGGATACGAGTTTTTCGAGGCTGAATCGGTAACCTAGCAATAAATACGGTGGCTTTTTGGCAGATAGCGACTATATTCTCATTTCTATAAGAATTCCTATTTTTTATTTTGATCAGTTAACTTTTTCCAATTCTTTTCTGATCTTTTGCCACACAGGTAATATCAGCTCATGCAATTCTGGCTGGCTGACTGGAACCTGGCCCCCGGATACCACTGCTGCCAATTCTTTACTGTAAGGGATTCTTCCAGCTACTGGTATACCATTGTCTTGAGCCCATTTTTCCATAGCTTGGGAAGCTGGCAGGTTAAGATCTGCCTTGTTAATCAGCAAGATACTCTTGACTCCTCTTAATTCCAACAATTCTTGTACCCTTTTTAGATCGTGGAATCCAGAAACACTTGGTTCAGTTACTATAAGGACCAGGCTGGCTTCTACCAAAGAAGATATGACTGGACATCCTATTCCCGGTGAACCATCGGATATAAGCAAAGAGTATCCTTCTTGCTGTGCTTTTTTGCGAGCAGCGCTTTTAACTTGGGCTACTAACAGACCTGAATTCTCCTCACCCGGTCGCAGTTCAGCATAAAATATTGGAACCAACTTTCCATTGACATGGGAATTACTTTCAAACCATCGACCTGAGGACCTATCCTGCATTTCTATAGCCTCTACCGGGCAGACCTCAGCACAAAAAGCACATCCTTCACAGGATAATTCTGATATTTGATATTCACTGCTAATGGCATCAAATCGGCATAAATCACGGCACAGTCCACATTCAATACATATATCCTTATTTAAAACAGCAACTAAACCCGCACTAAACTCTTGTCCCTGGGTTTTATCCGGTTTAAGGAGAATAGGCAGGTTAGATGCATCCACATCATAATCACAGGCAATACACTGATCAGCCAAGGACACAAATGAAGCCGTAAGTGATGTTTTGCCGGTTCCTCCCTTGCCGCTTAACACTAAAAGCTCTTTCATGCTACACTCTCCTTCACCTGCTCGATTACCTTTTGCAGTATATGGTGCAGTTCCGGCATAGCATCCAGTGGATTTTCTCCCCTGGAATATGATTTAGCCAGTTCAATGCTGAAAGGTATGCGCATCAGAATAGGAATACCCTGCTCCCGAGCAATAATGCCCACCTCGCCATCATCACCCTGCCATCGGTTTATGATAATACCAGTACGGATACCCAAAAGTTTGGTGGCATCGATGGATAGTTCCAGGTCATGAGCACCAAACAAACTTGCTTCAGTTACCAAGATGCAATAATCACTATCCCGTATTGATTCTATGGCCGGGCAGGTAGTTCCCGGCGGGCAGTCTACCACCCGGATTTCACTTTCCAGCCTTTTGCTCTCCCGAACTTCTTTAATTAAAGCCGGGCTCTGTAGTTCACCCACCAACAATCTGCCAGTGATCAACTTTCCTCCGCTGGCTAAATCCGATTCTTCTATAACTCCTATTTTATGCTTAACTTCATCGATAGCATTTTCAGGACAAATATAGCTGCACAGTCCACAGGAATGGCACAGTTCCGTGAACACCATGACTTCAGCCTCTAATACTACCAGGGCATTAAAGCGACACAGCTCGGCACATTTACCGCAAAAGGTACATTTGTTCAGATCGATAGAAGGAACCGGACGAAATGCAGGCCAAGCTTTTATAGGCTGGTGGGGTATAAGTAAGCCGGCATTGGGTTCTTCCACATCAGCGTCAACCAATACCGGATTATCATCGGCAAGAACTCGAGCTAAACAAGTAGCTATCAAGGTTTTGCCAGTGCCGCCCTTGCCACTTGCAACCGCTATTTCCATATTTTCTCTCCTTTATCTTCAATAGCTTAATCATTTATTGATGCCCTGTAAAAAGCCCCTGGAATAAATGATAGCAAATTTTTCTTAATTATTGGCTTGTTTTAACTCCTGCAACTGCCCGCCCAGATATTTTTCCAGCAATTCCTGTACAGTAATATTTTCCTGTCCCTGATAGATTTTTATCCCGGCGGTATTCAAAACCTGAAAAGCTTTAGGGCCAATTCGAGTAGTTAGGATGGTGCCAACCTGGCTTTTAAGCAATACCTGAGCTGCACCGGTACCAGCCCCATGAGCTGCATCGACACCACTGTTCTCCAGGACCTTGAACTCAGATAATTCAGGATTCCACACCATAAAATAGGCACAACGCCCAAAACGCCCATCTACTGCTGCTGTAGGGTTATCACCACTAGAACAAATAGCTATATTTTTCATATTCAATACCTCTTTCTATTTCTTGTTTTTATTATTTATCTGCTTAATCCTTATTCTGCATACCTTTTCCGGCTTTACCTGTACCACCACCACTTCCGCCAGATCCAGTGCCTCCAGCAGGACGACTACCTTTTCCTTTATCACTGTCATTTGAATTTTGGTTCTTTTTGCATCTGCCTAAACCTCGACCTGATCCTGAGCCTTTGCCCTGAGGGCCAGTTCCATCTCCACGCGGCATAAGTTTGACCTCCTTCCAATACACCTATATTTTATGTGATAGTTAGTTCTATCAATCACAATATGGGCATATGTTCATTATATCATAAATATATCAACTCTACCTACAAGTGTCAATGCTGTAATGAATGCAACGATAGCTTAAAGGTGGATTGTATAAAGGGGGCCGGAGTTGAGTGGAGATATCAGCGCCAGGCATCCCTGGCCCGAGCCCTAGTTTGCCAATCTGATTCGCAGAACTGTTTATTTTGCCAGCAGAATTTATAGAGCCTGCTCTTCATTAAAAAGGACCGGTTGCCCGGTCCTTTTTCTTATTTTGTATTTTGCTTGTGTTCAGCTTTTCCATATTTCCTTAGACAAGACTGACCGTCCAAGCACTGCAGGCGGAATAGCTCTTCACTTAAATCCGGATTGTTTTCCAAAGGCTCCTCTAGATAATTTAGAAATTCATTAATATTATGGTTAAGTAAACTTCTATTCAAACTGCAAACTCGTCGCTGCCCTTCTCTGCGTTCATTAACCAGCCGGGCTTGCTTTAATACTTTAAGATGTTGGGAAATGCGAGGTTGACTGGCCTGCATAATTTCCTCCAAATCGCAAACGCATAAATCCTTGACCGCCAGCAGCTTGAGTATTTTTAAGCGAGTGGGTTCACCCAGGGCTTTAAACATAGTTTCAAACATATTCTCACTCCCATCGGTATTCGCCATATGTATAATTATTTATCATGCTTCCAGGCCATTGACCAGGTAAAGCAGAAGTCTATAACCATATACTTATATTATTTATATTATTATACCTCTGTCCCTGTCAAACCATAATTAAATGGCTAGATACTGCAGAATAATATTGCCCATCTATCTAAGGGACAAGGGACAAAGCAGCAGCTATGGCTGCTCCTATACTTGAGCCATTCTCGGTATAAGTTAGAAATACTGATCTATCTTGCAACTCTCTTTGTAGTATCTTTTCCGTTCCCGCTAAAAATCCAGGCCAATGTTTAAATAAAGCCCCGTCTACTGCAATCAGCTGTCTTTCACCATATAGTAGCGGGTTTCGTTGCAAGACCGAAAAATACGAGGCTGCTATCAGCATAATGGCTCGCTGTACAATAACCTTCACCAGACTCGTAAAAAGCTGGTAGTTTTCGGCTCTGGCCGGAATTCCCTTTTCCGCCATCCAGCCGGCAAGTAAAAGCCTGGCTTGGGGGGTTTCTTTTTGCATCCAGTCCATAACTTCGGTTTTAATAGCAAAAGGCTGATTCCATATCTGCAAAGATGGATCATAATCACTCCATGCTCCCCTTTCCCCCATATCCTTCAAAGTAACCCGCAGCAGCTCTCCCAGGTATTTGCCGGACACCATTTTCTCCATTAGTTGCTGTCCTGGATTTTCGGTTTGACTATCCAAAACCTTATCATAGTAAATGAGGGGCAGCCGGGAAAAATTACCCGCCTCAGTATTGACTATCATCGGATATTTCCACTGATTATAATCCAGGATACAGGTATTAAACCCGGTACCGCATATAGAACCGGCACATACGGCTGAATCATGATAGCATCCAGCCAGAAACACTGCTACCGTGTCATTTATAATGGCTGCAGGCTTAAGCTTAATTCCCCTGGATTTAAGAGCATCGCCCAACATTACACCAGGATCCTTCCCTATAGTCCCGGCCGGTTTTAATTCCTTGGTCCAGCTGATCAAACAGGCCGAATCAATGCTCTGCTGCTTCATGGGAAAAGAAAAAGTAAAACCCAATCCATCGGTGGATATTCCCATTAATAGTTCAGCCACCAAATCAGCTACCCATCCAAAAACATCCTCTCCGGTAGTATGGGGTCCAGTATAATCATATCTTCCCTGGGGGTCCCGCAAAGGTCGACTAAGTTGTTTTATTATCCGATATGATCCTTGTCCTTGCAGTTTTATCTGCATCACCCGCAGATTGCTGCCCCCAAAATCAATAGCTGTGTAATTACCCTTTTCATTACCACGAGGGGCCGATGAATAAGAAGGCAGGATTTTCAGTGAACTACTCTCTCCAACTCCAGCCATATCAAGTTCCCGGGTGAACTGATCCGCCACTGCCCTCCAGGTATTCTCATCCAGGTGGAACATTTCAAGGCTTTCTTTCAGCATCTGGTAGTTTATCAGGACATTTCACCTCTCTTACGGCTACTATGTATTTACTATAGCTCTTTTATGCTATTGGGATTAGGTTGTATCTTTTTAATTATAACAGAATAGCTTTCATATACTAAAACGCAGCAGGATTAGGTATTATTTGGATTTATTAGATAATTGCAACCATCTTGCTTTAAGTTTTAATGGCCCGGAGCCTATTAGTTCACACGAAAATCAGCCGAAAAACTGGTAATCATTGCGGGCGACCACAGGTCGCCCCTATAGACCAGTACCAAATGTTTACTTAATGATTAGTTTAAGCTATGATATATTAAACTCAATATAGCATTATAAGGAGGTATTAACATGGAACTAAAGGGATCCAGAACTGAAGAAAATCTATGGGCAGCTTTTGCCGGAGAATCCCAGGCTCGTAACAAATATGATTATTTTGCCAGCCAGGCCAAAAAAGAAGGTTTTGAGCAAATAGCTGGCTTTTTTGCTGAGACTGCTCTGAATGAAAAGGAACATGCCAAATTGTTCTTTAAATTTCTTATGGGTGGATCAATTCTCGACACCAAGACGAATCTCTTGGCTGCCGCCGAGGGAGAATTAGATGAACATAGCAATATGTATCCTGAATTTGAAAAAATAGCCCGAGAAGAAGGTTTCAATGAAATAGCTGACTATTTTCATGAAATAGCAGAAGTAGAGGAAGAGCACGAAAAAAGATACCGTAAGCTTCTCAGCAACCTGGAAGCAGGCACAGTATTTAAGAAATCAAGCTCGATTAAGTGGCGCTGTCGCAACTGTGGTTATGTGCATCAGGGAACTGAGGCTCCGGAAGAATGCCCGGCCTGCGCTCATCCCCAAGCTCATTATGAAGTATTAGCTGAAAACTACTAATTCCCTTGCAGGTCCCGCTCCCGGGACCTGTGTAATTTTCTGAACCATGACTACACATAATGCCGAAGGGCAAGATGTGACTAGCTAGCCCTACCGGATGCTCGGAAATGATCTTTAAAAGCCCCGTTATTACACGAGGCTTTTAAAGTTTTAACTTACATCCAGGTTTATTGCGTAATTCGGTGCAAGTATTCCTTAAGTGCTAGGTCAGTAAGGTAAGCTTTATTTATATACTGTTTCTTATCCTGTTCTGCTTCCAACAAGGCCTTTTTTATATATGATTCCATCTTCTGCATGGTTTCCAAGTCGATTACGGTGTTAAATATGATTTTCATAAAGCACTTCCTCCTCTCATTATTATTTAATATATATGGCGACAAAGAAAGTTTATTAGCCTTCTTAATATAGCTGGAGGAGAAGGGGAACAAATCACCCCAGTCCTCCTTATAGAGTGATTCCTGTTCATCCGGCTGGAGAGTTGCCGCCGACTTACTTCAGAGTTCCGCTTAACTGCAGACCCCCTAGTCTTCAGCTAACCCTTACTGCTACCTTCATCCCTCGGGACTTTCACCTTTGAGTCACCGCCCATGCGGGCCCCCTAAAAAAAGCAGGACTAATTCTTACTATTAGTCCTGCTGCTCTCAAGATTGTTAAACCTTGCTTTTCAATTGCTCGATTATTTACCTACTGCCCCTGATACAGGTAGCATTTATGAGGTTGTTAATCTCTCGGCCTCCTCTATTCGCATAATGCAGCCGGTAATTTTACCATCATCCCATACCGGCCTAATTTTTATCTTGGCTTGTTGGCGTTTCCCTTCTTTGTCGACCAATACCACATCATAGATTTTAGACCCATTGTTTTGCAAAGTATCCAGCAATTTGTCTCCAAGCAATCCACTACTGCTGTCTTCCATAACTTCTGTAATGTATTTTCCCGGCAGATCTTCAACTCCATATCCAAGCAAGTTAGCAAACCTGAGATTAACCATCCTTATCTTTCCTCGTAAATTACAGGATAGAATTGAGCCTTCCAGGTTATCAATCAAAGTAAATAGGCATTTGCGATCTCGCCGTACCTTCTCTTCTGCCTCACGTAAAGCCTGCCTGCTCTTATATCGCTCAGTAACATCCCGCAAGGATTCAATGGCCCCCAGCAAATTACCGTTTTTGTCATACCAGGGCATGGCTTGCCCCCACAGATAGTGGCCTTCACCTCTTAAATAGGGGGTATCGAACTCACTGATGATGGTGTATTTGTCCACCTCCATAATTGAATAGTATTGCTGAACCTCCTCTGGTCTTAAGACCAGGTCCACCATAATGGGGCGTCTCTTATCATAAAAGGCCAGCCCATACTCATAATTTCCTTTGCCCAGCATATCCTCAGCTTTTATTGCCGTTAACTCTTCCATGGCCTTATTCCATACTACTACTTTCCCGTCCAAATCTATAGCCAGAGTGGCATCAGGCAGATAGTCAATAAAATTGGCCAGGTTGTCAACAGTCTCCAGGGTTTCCATCTCCCTCATTTTGTGCTGGGTCACATCACGGGCTATGCCCAATACTGCTGATGCTTTGCCCCCCTTATAGATGGGGCTTATGTTTACGTCCAGAAACACCCGGGTATTAAACTTGCTTATTACTTCCAATTCATAATTACTGCTTTGATCCTGAGGCATTCGCTGATACTGGAAACCCCTCAGTAACTTAAGACTTTCTTGGCTGGCCAACTGCTGAATGTTCATTTTTACTAGTTCGTCTTCCCAGTACCCGGTTATTCTCTCTGCCGCTTGATTAACTGAGATAAAATTCCCGGCCAAATCGTGGATAAATATCATATCTGCCGGGTTCTCAAAAAGGCCCTCATAACGTTCGTACAATTCCCGCAGTTCTTTTTCGGTGTACTTGCGACGGGTAATATCCTGAATAACCGCCACCACTCTTACATCATCTCCGATTTGCATACGTTTGGACTTAAGTTCAATCCAAAATGTACGTCCGGATTTGTCCTTGACCTTCCATTCCATACGTTTAACTTTCAATTCAGCCGGTTTCTTGAGCCAAAGCAAAAAATCATCCTTATTATAGGGTGGTTCATCCGCAGTTAATTCCCCCATTTTCAAGCACAAGAATTCTTCTCTTGCATAGCCAAAAATATCGCAGGCTGCTTGGTTAACATCAATAATCTGATTATCATGCACATCATGCACAATTACTGCATCATTAAGCTCATCATAAACTGCCCGTTGATTAAGCACCATAGAGTCAACTGTAACTTCCCAACGCTTAAGATGATCTATGTTTTCCGCCATAGACAATATACCAAATGGGGTTCTAAATATCCGTTCATTAAAATACTTATTTCCTATTATACCCACAACAGTGCTTGACTTACCCGTTTCCAGAACTTCCAGATAAGCCTGATGACAATCATCTCCTGTCTTCTGCGGAAAGACTTCCAGCAGATAACGTCCCATAATTTCATCTACGTTAAGCCCTGCTTGCCTGGCATAGGCAGGATTACAATACGATACCTTTAATTCCTGGTTCAATGCTATTACCGGATTCTCAATACTGTCCAGCATACTTTGATGTTCAGTATTTTCGCCTGGCATAGTCTTCACCCCTTTTTTTGTTCGTTAACAGCTCTAATGGTGCCCATCTGGATATCTTTATTATCTCGTGAAAAGAGTCCATTGGTCAATTGATAGAAAGATAATGCTTCAATTCACATAATCAGGATTAAATATCTGACAAATTACTGACAGGTCATTTACTGTTATTAATTGTTAAATTCTACAAATCTGTTTATTTTCCTGCTCATTTATTTGAGTAGGATGGATTCTTAGTTTTATCTTTGTAGAATGGAGAAGGTTCTTCTGTTTCCCTTATTAGATTACAAAAATCCCCGACTGCTAAGCCGGGGATTTTATCGTTATTATTGCTCTTATATTATACTTCATTGCAAAGTTCTTCGGCCAGCAGCTTGCTTTTTTCAGACAGGCGTAGGGCTAAATCGGCAGCATCTGCATGCCTGCCGGTTATTAGGGTGGAGGCTAAATCAGCTAATATATTCTTGATCTCCAGTAATAGTTTCGTTATCATTAAAACCACCTCTTAGAATTAACGATATTTCGTTAACGTAGCTTTGTACTCTTATTGTATTATACAATAAAATTATATACAATATTATTATATATTTATTCTTCTTTCCACATTTTTGCTTCAATCTGGCCTGGATATCAGCTATCTTTAACAAAGTTGGGCAATGATCGGAACCTGTAATCTCCTCTAATATATTGCAGTCATCTATAAAGGGCAAGATCTCCTGGCTCACATAAAAGTAGTCTATTCTCCATCCCACGTTTCTCTCCCTAGCCATGGTACGGTAACTCCACCAGGTATACTGAACTTTTTCAGGATACAAGTACCTGAATACATCTACATATCCCCGCTGCAGAAATTGGTCCAGAACCTCCCTTTCTATGGGCAGAAATCCCGAACGTTTTTCATTGGCTTTGGGATTTTTTAGGTCAATTTCCCGATGAGCAGTATTAAAGTCCCCGCAAATAATCAAATTGGGCTGTATCACCTTCATCTGATCACAGACATCCATTAATCTGGCATAGAACCGCAGCTTGTAATCCAAACGATCCTGGTTCTGCTGTCCATTGGGAAAATAAACATTCAACAGGGTAAAATTTTCATAACTGCTTATTATTACCCGACCTTCCTGGTCGAACTCCTCGACTCCCAAATCGTAATCCACTGCCAGAGGAACTTTCTTAGTATATGTAGCTACTCCGCTATATCCCCGGCGCTGGGCCGCATTCCAATAACAGGTATAGCCGTCGATCTCCAAGATTTCCTTTTCCAGCTGTTCGGGATGAGCTTTGGTTTCTTGTAGACAAAGTATGTCCGGTGACTCTTCTTTCACCCAGTCCAGGAATCCCTTTTTAGCCACTGCTCTAATTCCGTTAACATTCCAAGAACAAATCTTCAATTTATCACTCTCCCCTATTATGAACAGAAGAGCCGGGGTAATATTCCCCGGCTCAATGCTACGGCATCTTGACTTAGGGCAGTTGGGCTACTATCTTTTCGATTATTGCTTCCATCTGCTCTGACTGATACTCTTCTATTTTACCAGCGTCTACCAGCTGGTTTAATTTCATATCCCAGGGCAAACTCCCCAGATAGTTAATGCCTGAATCTTGGGCTACCTTTTCCCCCTGGTTTTGACCAAAAATTTCTATCACTTCATTGCAATGGGGACAAATGGCGTGACTCATATTTTCTACTATGCCCAGAATAGGTATATTCATTTTCTGGGTCATCTTAATGGTTTTCTTCACCACCATAAAAGCTAAATCCTGGGGCGAAGAAACTATGACTATTCCGCTTACAGGCAGTGACTGCATTACGGTTAAAGGCACGTCACCGGTGCCAGGCGGAAGGTCAACTACCATATAATCCAAATCTCTCCAATCAACTTCACCCCAGAACTGGTTTACTGCTCCAGCTAAAAGCGGACCTCTCCAAATAACGGGATCATCTTCGTTAGGAAGAAAGAAATTTATAGACATTAATTTGATGCCCAGACGAGTGGTGGGGGGTATTATTCCATATTCGGATGCCAGCATGCCCGCATCTTTACTCACTCCAAAGGCCTTGGGCTGACTAGGCCCGGTTATATCTGCATCCAGTACTCCCACCCGTTTTCCCTGCCGAGCCAGACTAGTTGCAATGAGACCAGTAACTGAGGACTTGCCTACTCCTCCTTTTCCGCTCATAACCACTATTACATTGCGAATGTTATTTAATGCCCCCAGAAGGCTTTTTTCCTGTTCATCTTGCCCACATTGTCCAGGATCCAAATTACAGTTTCCACTAGAAGCACAGCTACCGCATTTATCCGACATTTTCATTCCCCTTTCCAATAATTCTTCATTTTCTATTATACACCCTTCATCCGATTTGTTAACCAGCATTTAAGGCATATGTCCTTTTTGTTTTAATTCTCCTGCTACCGGATGCCTAGCATCATTTCAATAAGCTGGACCATTACCTGCTCAAAACGAATATCATCCTTAATATTTCGCTTTTTATTTCGGCCGGTTTTAACTCTTGCTTCCCTGGCCTTCTGGTTGATAAACCTTTGCATCAAGAGACCGTCAATATTATCCCGGGTATAAATAATGCCGCTAGGGTGTATGGCTCCAATGCCTTTTTCCAGTACCAGAGCAGCTAATCCATAATCCTGGGTAACCACAATATCGCCCTTAACAGCGAGATTAGCAATGGCAATATCTACGGATTGCGAATAGGCATCTACGGTTAAGACCTTGGCATAGCTGCTTTTCAAGACATGATGATGATTACTTATCATTATAACTTCTATATTATATTGTTGAGCCAAGTCTTCAATAATATTCTTAACTGGACATGCATCGGCGTCAACCAATATTTTCATAGGCTTAAACCTTTCAATATTTCTCGGATATCCTGTAACAGTCTAGCACATTATGGTGCCCTATTCATCTTTGAGCTATTTTATACTATCTCCTGCTATGAATCTACCAAATAACTCAGTATTAGTGTAAGCTTTAACTAAACTCCACGTAATAATGTTTGAACGGATTTGGGGAGCTGATGGTTTTGACAAGTGACGAACTACTGGCCAGTAGATCTTTAAACGGTGACCTGGAAGCTTTTGAAGAATTGGTTAACCGCTTCAAAAACCGGGTTTTTGCTTTGGTTTATCGGATAGTAGGCCAACAACAGGAAGCTGAAGACGTAAGCCAGGAGGTTTTCCTAGCGGTTTATGAAAAGCTATATCAATACGATAATAGCAAAAAATTTGCCCCCTGGATTTTCCGTATTGCTACCAATGCAAGCATTAATGCTTTGCGGAGGAAAAAGAAGGTGATATTGCTTAACTTTGAAGAAAGTTATTCCAGTGCTTATGAACTTAATCAGTCTTCAATTGCTACTGATCCCCATTTGATGTTCGAACGCCAGGAGTTGGAAAATGAGATCTCATCAGCTATTATGCAACTACCGGAAAATTACCGAGTAGTAATAACCCTAAGGTATCATCTTGATTTGGATAACCAGGAAATAGCTGATGTCTTAGGAATCAGCCGGGAGAATGTTGAAGTTAGAATTCACCGGGCTAGAAAGGCTTTGAGAAAAATAATACTGCAACAAAAGGAAGAAAGGGGGATAAAGATTGGATTGTCAGCAAATAGATGAGCATATTTGGGCCTATTGTGATGGCACCTTATCCCCTGAGCTTACCGGTTTATTAGATGAACATCTTCAAAATTGTAATTATTGCCGGAAGATGGTGGATCTATGCCGAATGGAAAAGGAAATCCTAACCCTTGCTCCTGATATTCCTCCTTTAAGGGATGATTTCAGCCATGGGGTCATGAGTTCCCTTAACCGGCCTACGACCCCATCCGCTCGCGGATTCCGATTTTTCAGCTTATTGGGACGGCACCGCTATTGGCTAGGCGGTTCAGCAGCAGCAGCGGTTTTACTTCTGGCACTTTATCTGCCTGGAATGATAGGCCCGAGTCAGCCAGTAGGAGAAATGACTGATATCCAACAAAAAAGTCAATCTGCTGATATCGCCAACAATCAACCGCTCAATGGTTTAAAAAATTCAAAAACTGATCTTCCCATGGATGCGGAAGCTCCTAGTCCAGAACTTACTCCAGATATGGATTATACCCTCGCAGAAGTTGAGCCGGTCCATGAAGCAGCTAATGAAGAAAATACTATAGCCATGAGGTCTCCTTCTTACGATAACAAGGGGCCAGAAGCTCAAGTCTTGAAGGCAATGGAGAACAGCAGAAACAATGATTCCTATAAAGCAAGTGTTGACTCCTTTAGCTCAGCTTCTAACACCCAAGTTGAGGAGATGGCAGATGAAAGTGACTTGGATAAAGACCAATCGGAGTTAGATTTGCTTTCACTATATCCCGGCAATATTCCTGGCGAATACCAAATAGAGAAAATCGTTAACACCAGCTATAATACGGTAAGTTATGTATATAGAAACCCTGACAATAATGAGGCCTTGGAAATTACTATCGCTATAGCGGATGATTTGGAGATGAAGATGCAAAGCATGGATGTTCCTGGATTTGGAGGCAGTGCTGGAACTGAAGCTAATGTTTCAGATGCTCTGGTACTTAATGCCACCAACACCAGTATCTTCTACAAAAACCATACTGTCAACATTAATCTGAAAGCTGCCATGCCTCTTGAACAACTGGAGGAACTGGCAAAATCAATTATATTTGAGGAGGGATTGTCTTATGAAGTTGATGAATAAATTAAAAAACCGTAGATCTATGTTTGCCACCACTTTATTGCTCCTGATTTTCCTCTTAAGCATACCAGGATTGGCGCTGGCTCAGGACAACACGTTACCTGATAAGCCGGTGGTGGTGGTTAGCGCATCTGGATTGATCAATGTAACTCCGGATCAGGCTCGAATTTCCATGGCCGTTTTAAAAACTGATCCCAGTCTCACCAAAGCCTTGCAAGCTAACAATCTGACCACTGAGCAGGTTATGTCGGCTTTGAAAAAAGCCGGAATCAGTGGAGAGAATATAAAAACCTCCAACTTCAGTGTATATCCGGAATACGATTATTCTGAAAAGGGCCGGGGTAAAATAACCTCCTATCAGGTGAGAAACGAAATATCAGTACTGGTTAATAACCTGGATCGAGTTGGCGAGATCTTGAACACTGCAATAAATAGTGGAGCCAACACCCTAAACTACATTAATTTTACTAAAGCCGATACCCTTGATGCTGAAAACCAAGCCCTGACCCAAGCGGTCAACAGAGCCCGGGACAAAGCTTTGGTTTTATCCAATGCAGCAGGTAGAAACCTGGGGCGTTTAATCAATATCAGTGAAGGATACAGCCAGCCTATACCCTATAGCAATGTGGTTTATGCCGAAAGCGCAAAAGGCATGGGAGATGCAGCAGTGCCCATCAATCCAGGAGAATTACAGATTAGTGCCAATGTAACCTTGATATATGAACTTGAATAGAATGTTTGCTGATTTATTCTCAGCTAAACCCAATTTCCACAAACTAAACGACCCCTTAAGGGGTCGTTTTCAATATAATGAAAGCTCTTCCAGCATTATTATGGTCCCAATGAAACTTATGAAGCATTCTGATTCTCCTCGTAATGGGAAAACTGCATGGAAAAACCAGCACGACCTTGGGTAAGGGATCTTAAGACCGTAGAATAGCCAAACAACTCAGCTAGGGGAACATACCCCTTTATAATCTGCGTATTGTTTTCCATGTTCATGGAATCCAGTCTACCTCTTCTATTGCTAATATTATTGATTATATTGCCGGTAAACTCCTCAGGAGAGGTTATTTCCAGGCACATAATGGGCTCCAGCAGTTTGGGCTGAGCCTTTTTCATGCATTCCTTGGTGGCCAGCATAGCCGCAGTTTTAAAAGCCAATTCAGAGGAATCCACTTCATGATAGGAACCATCCAAGAGTACTGCTTTTACATTGACTACCGGATAGCCTTCCAATATACCCTCCCGTAAAGCTTGCTTAATGCCAGCCTCCACGGCCGGGATATATTCTCTGGGAACAGCGCCACCCACAACTTTACTTTCAAAGACAAATACTTCTTCGGTTGGCTCCAGGCTAATAATGACATGAGCATACTGTCCTTTACCCCCGGTCTGTTTTACATAACGAGTATTCTGCTGGGCCGATCTGGAAATGGTTTCCTTGTAGGCTACCTGAGGCCGCCCGGTGTTAAACTCAACCCCATATTCCCTGCTTAATCGCTCAGTTATGATTTCCAGATGCAGCTCGCCCATACCTTCAATCAGCATTTGTCCGGTATCATGGTTATGAGTGACTTTGAAAGTGGGGTCTTCTGCTGATATCCTGGCCAGGGCCTCTCCTATCCGGGCCTGGTCTGCCTGAGTCTTGGGTTCTATAGCCACCTGAATTACCGGATCCGGGAATTCTATGGCCTCCAATAATACTGGTCTTGACTCATCGCAAATGGTATCACCGGTAGTTATATCCTTCAGTCCGATCACTGCTGCAATATCACCGGCCTTGACCTCATCTATCTCTTCCCGGTGATTGGCGTGCATTTTCACCAGCCGTCCTACCCTTTCTTTTTTTCCGGTAGTGCTGTTATAAATATAACTGCCAGCTTTTAATTGTCCTGAATATATTCGAGCAAAAGCCAGCTTACCTACGTGGCGATCACTGACTATCTTAAACACCAGGGCAGAAAACTTTTCATTTGTATCAGGCAGTATTTCTATTTCCTTATCGCTTTCTAACAACCTGGCAGTAGTTGGTTTCACTTCCAGGGGTGAAGGCAGGTAATTGATAATTGAATTTAATAGTAATTGTACCCCGATATTTTTATAGGAACTACCACATACCACGGGCACGATACTGTTATTGAGAGTATTCCGGCGGATGGCACCCAGCATAGCCTCTAAGGATATTGTCGTTTCCTCATAATATAACTCCAGGATGGATTCATCATTTTCCGCCAGAGTTTCTATCATAACATTTCTCCAGCTTTGGGCCTCCTCCTGGTGCCGGGCTGGAATGTCAGTCTGTATAACCTCATTGCCCAAGCGACCACTGAAGGTAATGTATTTCATTTCTAGCAGGTCAATGATACCGCAGAATTGATCATCTTCCACCACCGGCAGGCTTAATACCAGGGGGGTGGCTCCCAGGCGGCTGTTGATCTGTTTTACCACCCGATGATAATCGGCACCCACCGCATCCATTTTGTTCACAAAGGCTATTCTGGGTACTCGATATTTATCGGCTTGTCTCCAAACGGTTTCTGATTGAGGTTCAACCCCACCTTTAGCGCAAAATATAACTACGGCGCCATCCAATATGCGCAAGCTTCTTTCCACCTCAGCTGTAAAATCAACGTGCCCAGGCGTGTCTATAATATTAATATGATGATCTTTCCATATACATCTGGTAGCAGCAGAGGTAATGGTAATACCACGCTCTTTCTCATAGGCCATATAATCCATCACACTTTCCCCATCATGGGTTTCTCCCATCCTATGGGTAAGTCCAGTATAAAACAGTATTCTTTCGGTAGTTGTGGTTTTGCCCGCATCAATGTGAGCGATTATTCCAATATTACGTATTTCTTTTAGCATCTTATCCCTTTTCACTCCTTATCTCAGGGCAAAAAATAATCGGCTCTGCAAATGCGGCCGAACCAGTAATCAGATTTAATTTTTCAGACAGGTTCCATATTAAGCCCAACAGATAGTCATTATATAACCTGCAATATTTTTTGTCAACAAGAATATCCTTGTTTTCTATATTATCTACCACACAGGCATATTTTAATACTAGTAAATATTATATATTTAAACATTAACCCACAGGCAGCAAGTTTATCCTATCAAAGAGTCTATTTTAATACCGCCGATATGGCTCTAAAAGCAGGGTGGTCAGAACTCTGCAGTAAATCAAAGGCAATAGTTTCGGTATTGTTGATAACTGCCCCCATATTTTCCATCAACTGCAGTCCACTCAAATAATTCTCTTTAAACCTGGAACACACTGCATCCCTTATAACATGTACTGTATATCCGGCCTCCAACAGGTCCCGGGTAGTCTGGAAAACACAAACATGGGTTTCGCTACCGCTTATCAATATAGTCTTACGCTGTAATTGCTGTAAGGAGTTAATCAAATCCGCAGTGCAGGCTGAAAAGCTTACTTTTTCCAAGGTATAATGCTTCTCGGGTAAAAGCCCTGCGATTTCCGGAACGGTTGGTCCCAAGCCACGAGGATATTGTTCACACTTGACTACCGGAATATCCAGCTGTATAGCCATAGCCATCAAGGTTTGGTGGTTTCTGTAAACCTGCTCACGATATTTCATAGACGCCATCAGCTTTTCCTGAATATCAACTATAACAAAGACCGTATCCTGAGCTTTTAATCTAAATTTCTGATCCATTTATTTTCTCCTCCTTTTTGTTTTTCTTATTCCCCTCCAGAAACATAATACCCTTTTTTATATGGGTCTTAGCAACAATATTTAGTCTTGCTTATCCTGGGAATCCAGGACAGGGAGATGGGCCATGGGAACCAAAAACCTGCTTACGCTTACCTGCCATCCGCAAGGGCAATACTTGGGTGTGGTATATTCCTTCGGCTACTGTTAAAATAATAATGAATGTTAATGATCCTACTCCATTAATTAGGAAGGTACAGCCATGAAATTTAAGCATCTTGCTATTTTACTATTTCTTTCAATATGCCTGTTCTGTGCTTCGATAATGATGCAGCTGTCTCTAAGTGCGGAATCTACTGTTCTTGATGCTGATTTTTATAGTTCCTTTAGTGATGCGCATAATCTATACAACATACCTCAAAATTTTGTTTTATTAAATATCAAAAACAATACCTCTCAGTTGGATGAAATAACTTATCAATCCCTGCTTCAGGCCAGCAGCAGCACTTTCTCCCAGGAATGGACCCAAGAACAAATGTCTGGGCTCATTGGCCGAATATTGGCTTATCTCAAGAATGACAGTAATGAATTGGATTTACGGATAGACCTTAGAACTCAGAAGACTCAGTTTATTACTCACCTGCTACCGCTACTGGTCCAGGATGAAAACCTTGATGAACTTGGCCAACAATTGATGATAAAAAGAGCCGAACAATTAAGCCAAGCCGTAGGGATTCCTGACTATTTGGATTTGCGTTATATCCTGGCCCAAGATAGCGGTGCATATAATTATCTAGATTATATAAGGATTTATTATCCCTACCTCAAATATATTCCCTTTCTTCTTTTTGTTTTGCTGCTATTGGCTACTGCTTATTATCTTGGTTTTCCCAAGGCACTCAAAAACACCGGCTATATACTATCTGCTGCTGGTTTAGTAGTAATAATAATTATATCCTATATCAGTGGTATGCTGGATTATCAAATAAACAGCCAGCTTTCTTCTTATGACCAGTTGTTGGCCATTACTGGAACCAATCCTATAATCCTGGCCGCAATGTTCAAAAACTCCATTCTCAATGCCAGTAATCTAATCGCCATTTATTTTTGCCTGACGGGTATCCTTTTAACCATTCTGGGCAAATGGAGCACTAAATTACAAATCACTGCTCATGGCAGGTTTGATAAACCCAGCTAAAGAGCTAGTCATCCGTTGCAAAATTGGCTTGCACCACTGGGCTGAATACCATTTGTGCAACTCTCTGCCCGGGAGATAAACGGACTGGTTTGTCGCTGACGTTTAACAGCAATAAATGCAGTTCTGCCGTATGATCGGAGTCAACTGTGCCAGGAGCATTTGCTATCACTATTCCTTTGCGAGCCATACCGGCCCGACTTCTGATTTGGCCTTCATACCCAACTGGTATTTTAACGGCAAAGCCCACCGGAATGTTTTTTACCTCATGAGGATATAAGACAATATCACCCCGCAGGGGAAGAGCTATATCACATCCGGCAGCATTAGCTGTTTCATATTCTGGCAACTGAGCTCCGGCTTCCAAGTGCCGGAATTCCACCTTAATCTTTTCCATATTGCGCCTCCTTTAACTAAGTAGCATATTCTTAAGGTATTAACATTGATTATTAGACCATTTTGATCTGAATGAAAGTAGGATAAAGTATGTAACCGGTACTGCGTTTTATTTTTTGACCATATGGGTTTTCGAATCTTCCTTTAGCACTTCTT
>JAAYJK010000048.1 GCA_012522955.1 Syntrophomonadaceae bacterium | reverse complement strand
TATAACCAGGCTGACGAATTAAAAACTTTAAAAGAATATTTCCCTGGATATAAGAATATCTATTCGCAGATTTTACAAGATGTACTCAGGCGAGTTGATAAAGCCTTTCAGAATTTCTTTCGCAGACTTAAAACAAGCGAAAAACCCGGCTACCCGAGATTTAAGGGACGTGGCTGGTATGATAGTTTCACTTATCCGCAGTCTGGGTTCTCTTTATCCGATAATCATAAAGGCAACCAGAGATTAAAACTTTTTAAGATTGGCAATATAAAAATTAAATTGCATCGTGGGATTAAAGGAATAATTAAAACCTGCTCGGTTAAAAGAGAGCTTAATAACTGGTATGTTTGTTTTGCATGTGAAACCAAGTCCGAACTATTACCTAAGGCTTTTCGAGATGTAGGTATTGATGTTGGTATCGAGAAGTTTGCTGCTCTTTCAGATGGCGTCCTGATTTACAACCCAAAATTCTTACGCAAATCCGAAGCTAAGCTTAAATCCCAGCAGAGATCACTATCCCGTAAAAAGAAGGGCTCTAATTCTCGCAAGAAACAAAGAAATAAGTTAGCTAAGATACATTGTAAAATTAAAGACCAGCGCAATGATTTCTTGCATAATGAAAGTAAAAAGCTTATTAAAAACTATGATGTGATTGTGTTTGAGGACTTGAAAATCAAGAATATGGTTAAAAACCATCACTTAGCTAAGTCAATCTCCGATGCGTCCTAGGCTAAGTTCATCAAATATGTTTCTTACAAGGCTGAAAGTGCCGGTAAGAAAGTAATATTTGTGAACCCGCGGAATACATCACAAATCTGTTCGAATTGCGGTGCTATGGTCAAGAAGTCTTTGTCCGTAAGAGTACATAAATGTCCCTGCGGACTAGAGATAGATCGTGATATAAACGCTGCAATAAATATCTTGAGGGCCGGGACGGCCCCAGGTGGAGCTACGGCAGTAGCCGGGTGTTGAAACCAGAAGCTCCCACTTCTAAATGAAGTGTAAGTGGGAGTAGTTCACATAACACCTTGTCATTGGAAGGCATTGATCATTAATGGGCTAAATTAAAATACTTCACTTATCGGAATCTCTAAACCCTCAAAAAAATACGATGTTAGAGTATCCTGGAGTTTACAGGTGGTATACTCGTCGATTTCGAAATCCTTAAATCCATAGACCATAACAGAATGTTTAAAAGGATCGACAATCCAGAATTCTCTCACACCGGATAACATATAAGTATTGAGTTTATCTACCATATCCTTGGAACGTGTGCTTTTGGACAGAATTTCAACGCAAAGGGTGGGTGTTCCCATGTATCGGCCGTTTTCATTAACGTTATTCTCCAAATCGCATGCTATGAGCAGATCGGGCTGCATTACATCGGGTGTATTAAGGTCCTTTTTATAGAAATGGACATCAAGAGCATAGAAAACCTTGCAATTCTTGCCTTTTACATATGATCGTAGATGGGTATACAAATTCCCGGATATATCCTGATGATAGGTGCTGGGGGAGGCCAAAAGGACTATTTCACCGTTGATATATTCCATTCTTAGCTCACTTTTCTCATAAATCTCCATGAATTCGTCATAGGATACCTTCTTGCCGCCATATTGGTAATCTAATGCGTTTTCCTTAACTATAAAATATCGTTCGATTTCCGTGATGTAAGGGGTAATCCTTATGGCTTTTTTGCCGTTTTTGGTAATAACAACCTCGTGGTCATCAATAACATAGTCGATGTATTTACCCAGATTGGTCTTCAACTCGGTGGCGGTAATAACTTTTGTGGTTTCATTCATATTAATCACCTCGTACGATAATTATAGCATGTAGTGCGATGAGCTAGAAATATAATATCATCGTACGATAAATTGTTAGGAGTCCCAGGTGGCTGGCACCTGGGACTCCTAAATGAGGCATGCAAAAATCTCTCACTAACGAGAGCCAAATCATATGGCTTTACCTAAGCAGGTATATTATCTTGGCTGCTTCTGCCCTGTTCGCTCCCTTTCTCGGCAGGAAGCGCCTTTTGTCGTCTCCGGTCAGAATACCTCTTGCCACAAGAGTCTTGACAGCTTCTCTAGCGTATTCCGAAATATTGCTTTCATCGATGAACACCTTCTGGATACCGTTATCTTCCAATTCTATCCCCGCAGCTTTCAGGGCTCGGACTGCCATGACGGACATATCCTGCCGCAGAACAAAGTCGTTGGGATTGAAACAGCCTCCCGGAACACCCGTGGCAATGCCCAGCTTTTGGGCTGTGGCCGCATAGCAGTAGTACCATTGGTTCTTATCCACGTCTATAAAGCTGGTGGTTAGCTTGGTCTCCAGTTCAATATCCAAGGCTTCTATCAACATTTTCAGATATTCCGCCCGGGTCAGCTGTTTTTGGGGTTCAAAATACCCATTGCCGGTGCCGTCCACAATCTGCCGCGCCGCCAGAATTTCTATATATTCCCTGGTCCAGCAGTCGCTGATATCCGGGAAGGTTTTATGGGCTTCAAATAGGGCAAATATCCCCCTTTGCTCTGTGGAAAATACCATGGCATCAGCTTTGTCGTCATATTTGCCGAAAATATATTCCCACTCCTTGTTTTCCGGATCGTAACAGTATACGCCCAACTTCCTGCTATTTTCATCCAAGCCGTTGGCTTGCAGCAAGGCCGATTCCAATGGAATATGGATTTTAAGAACCTCTCCATCCAGACCTGGCAGTTGAAACCATTGTGAAGCCGGTAGCATCTGTACATTCATCAATTGGGCAAACAAAGCCGTATTGTTTTTGAGGTTTAATGCAGTGGCATCCTGTTCTGAGAGAATCTGAATAACAGTATCTGCAGGGCTGCCGTCCGGGTTAAATACCAGGGCTCCCCCGCTATCACCGGCGCTGGTATTGCCCGAGTGGGATACACCGCCAGATCCTGGAATCGTGCTGGAGCCGCCGTCTTGGCTATAGACCAAAATAGTGTAGGAAGAAGTTTTTTCGCTTTCGCTGCCATCTACCCATTGTTGTCCGTCAAATACCTGCTTCCTGAATACCACCCAGGTGGTAAGTGAACCTTCCTGTGATGCAGTATAAGCGGTGGAATAAGGAGGCGTAGACCAGCTGCCGCTACTCCCTGCGGTGTCATTCATACGCCAGCTGACTGGAATATACCGCTCATCCCCTGCCACCAATCCTGCTTCGCCCTGCCGATCACCTGTGGCCATCATATAGCAGCCCTGGCCTAACACCATATAATCCCGACAAAATTGGATGGTATTCTTTGTATAGTCTGCCGATAGTGGAACCGTACGGGGTTCTTCATATACCTCAATGGTGATCCCAGTCACCAGACCTGTTGATGTACGTGCCAATATGGTAGCAGTACCCTTTGCGATTCCATTTACTACCCCATCCTCATTGACCGAAGCAATGTCGGGACTATTGGATGACCAGCTTACTGTGAAGCTGTTTGCCTCTTCAGGATATATTTTCAGCGGTTTCCGGAACCGTCACCGTACCCTGCCAATCTCCATGGGAATTGATCCCTGTGGCCCCTTGGTTTTCGCAAAGGGAGCGTTTGTTGTATGCGGTGGCTTTTCCAGAAATCGTGACTGTATATTCTGCACCCACCGTCAAATCAATGCCGCCATCCGGGATAAACCGGAATACCCGAGCTACAGAAACGCCGTTTTCCACTACAATTCCTGGAGAGTCGTCCCCGGGGACATATTGTTTATTTCCGCCTGATGTAGTTTTGGCGTCCATGGCAGCAACCGTACCGGAGACTATGGTTTCGCCGCTGCTGACCGTTACTGTTCCATTGGTAACCGCGTCCGTCAACATATAATGGGAAAACTCCATCTGGATATAGGCCCCACCCGAACCGGCATACACCTCGGCAACCGCGGGGGCATCCAGTGATACCATGCTGATATTTACATCCACATGGGGAGGTGGAACTGGCAGGATCATGCTTCTTTCCGTCTGGTAACCTTCTTTTTCATAGACCACCTGCCACTGCCCTGAGAACACGTCCCAACCGTATTTGCCTGCAATGTCAGTGATGTTGGGGTTGGGGCCCTGGTCGAAGGATTCAGAATCATAAGGCTGCCATTTGCCGTCTCCATCCAGGCAATAAATGCTTGCCGACACAGCTTCTAGCCTGTTTTCCGGTACTGCTTCAAAAACATAGCCACTGGGATCCACCAGGATAAGCGGTTCAAAAATCTCTTTGTCATAATCTTTTTTCTTCTTTTTCTTTTTATCTCTGTCCCGGTCATAGTCATCATCGTCATAGTAATCATTATCGCATTCTGAATCCCGGACTTCCCGCAGGGCATCCAGTATATCCCTGGCCTGCTGAGCGAAAATTCCTTCATATCCTTGCATAATAATTCCGCCCATCTCAGCAGCCATGGCATTGTATATACCGGGAGCCACATAACCCGCTACGTTCATGAGACTTTTCCCATAGGCAAAATTTGAAGCGTTTTTCCGCAAACCCTTCAATGTGCTGTCAATCATGCCATCTGCCATGCCTCCACAGCCACCCTTGCTCAAATCTTCATCCAGCTGGTCGATGCCGCTCATGCGCTCCTTATAATCATCTATATTTTCCCATATATCCCATATGGTATTCTTGGCTTCCCGTACATCGTTGAGTTTAAATAACATTTCCGTTACTCCGAATACTTCACTGTTCAACCCATATCCGGCGGCGGAAAAATCCCCAGGCACCTCCATGGGCAGCAGGTATTGCAAGGGTGCCCGGATGATAGCAGTAAATTTTTCTTCCGGGATTTCCTCAAAGCCAAAATATGCAAACCTGCCGTCGCCCAAATCCAGTTTTTGCGAGCTATCCAGCAAATGACTGCCTTCAGCCGGAAAATATCTCTGCTGGATAACGAACTGCTGGCCTGCAGGGAGGGAGATGGTTACCTGAGGCAGCACATACTGCCCATCTTCGCCGGCCAACTGTAAAAAATCTACGGGACCGGGGTTTACCATGGCAGGATCGGCATTATCTCCAGGCGAACCCACTGTAATTTCTGCATCCCGGATTTCCGGCGGCAGCCTCCAGTAAAAATCATCATTATCAGGTATTTCCTGCGGCAGTTCCATGGTAAAAGGAAAAGCAGCGGAGAAGGGCTTCAAGTCATACATAAGCCGGATCTGTTCGATCATGGACCCGTCTTCGCCCAGAGTACCATACCCGAAAAATGTCCCTTCGTCCGGGTAATAGGTCAAAGGAATGATGTCCTAGGAATTGCCTGATACGGCGGCAATCTCTACATTATCGTAAAGGTGTGGTTTATGCAGCTTTGCTTCGAAGCTGCAATGCAAGATGTCTCCCTGGAATATGTTTAACCCTTCCATCCTGAAGCTCTGTCCGTAACCATCCGGCACAAATGTATGGGAAAAAGGCCCTCCCTTTCCGCCTGATGACTTTCATCACCCACAGTGGCTAGAATACGGTTGATACGTATGGTGCCTTCCGGCAAAGAGAAGCCTGCCAAATAAAAACCTTCCGGTGCCTCCTTTAGGTTGAATTCTAGGGTGACCTCTGTGGTACCCAAGGATTCATCTAAACCATTCCACTTTTCATACCAAACAGCTGCGCTGGCTGCCGGTGCGCCGGAATTGGCATAAACACCCAGATTAATTTCTCTGCTGACGGCATATCCAAAGTCATTCTTGGCCATATCCAGACGGACTTCTGATATAACAGCTGCTTCGGTAGTTATCGAAACCACTTGTTCCGAGTCAGCTGCGGATTGGTTCCCGGTCGGGTCATAGGCTTCAATTCGGTAATAATAAGTCTGGTTAAAATCCACACTCCGGTCGCTGTACTGCAACAGACTGCCTGTAGTCCTGTCTATTTCCGTCAAGCTGTCTGCACTCAAACCTCTGTAAATGATATATCCGGCAACCCCGATATTGTCTGTAGCAGCTGTCCATCGCAGGACCACGCTTCCCGGGGCATTTTCAGCAGTGAGGCCGGCAGGTGCGGACGGGGGCTCTGTGTCTCCCTCCAAGGAAGGATTTCCTGTAGTTTGTGCCACTAAGCTTTCATTTCCTGCCAGGTCAATTGCTGTAAGGGTATAGGCATAATTGATTCCCGGTGACAGATGGGTATCTTGATAAGAGAGATCGGCGGCACCAAGGGCGGCGATTTTTACCCCATCCCTGCAGAGTGCATATCCCGCAATCCCGCTGCCCGTATCTGTAGAAGCTTCCCAGGAGAGCAATATGCTGGTCTCGTCCTGTCCGACGGCTTTAAAATTTCATCTACAGAGGAAATGCTGGTTTTGACTAGTTGATAAGCTGTTCCGTCCACATTGATTGTCCAGGTATTGGTGGTCGGGTCGTGGAAAAGGTCCGACAGAGTGAAATGCCTGTACAAAACAGTGTAGTCCGGAAATCCACCGGTGGTCTGCCCGTTTGCCCCGTAGAGCACTAGCAGCAAGGGTTCTGTGGGGCTGAAAGGAATATTATTTAAGGTATAAATTCCGGGCACATAAGCATCGTTCACTAACGGCGTATATGCTGCATCGGAAGGATATGGCGTATAAACCCCGTCCTGCAACCGGTACAGCATAAATTCTGCCAGGTCCCAGGTAGACACATTTCCCCATGGGTTGGTACCATCCAGGGAAGCCATAATTGTTAAATTCTTGGCTTCCGTATTGGGACCGATGACGTTGAAAAAGCCCTCCTGAATTATGTAGTTGGTATTGTCTAGATATACATAGGCCTGAGCCTTGTAGCTGCCGGACGGCTTAAGATAGGACGCATCGCTTTTCAGGTGGGCCTCACCGGTTTTCATGGAATAGTCCAGGAAGGTGATGCTCTGCTCCATAACATCCACCTCTGTCCAGTTGCCATTGACATACCGGTACAAAAATAGGGGTTTATAATTAAATCTATAATTTCTTGATACCATGCCGGTAGCAGGAATCATTTCGCCTTCTGCTTCATTAATGTCAGTATAGGACAATATGACGCCGCCGTCAGGTGATGGGACGATATCCACACTACCGGTACGAATTACTGAATGGTCCTGGGCGTCTGTAAACCGGATCCGATAATAGGCATCTTCCTCCGCATAGACGGAAGGGACCAGGAGCGGGTTGATTTCCTTATCGTTGATATAAAAACTGCCCAGTTTAAACCGGTCTCCACCAGTAGTTTCCCCGCCTATGACCATGGTTTGTCCTGTTGTTATATTTTGCCGGCCGAGATTGTAGGTAACCAGGGTATATCGGTGGGGCTGAGAAGTATAAGGATTACTGTAAAAGGCTGTAGCCGCCATGGTATACGTACCTGCTGTAATTTTAAACGGCCGGTCTGTGCCAAATACTTCCAAGCCAATGAGGTTTTCGATATTTTCGGTATCCTCCACATCACAAGCGATTCCAAAATAATCAGGCGTATCGTTCGTTCCCGCCTGCAGAAAAATTTCAACTGCCTCCTGGATTTCAACGGCAAAATCCAGGAAGATAAATTGGAGTATAGAGGTGGAAATGCAGACATTATGAATTGGCAGTAATACTTGCTAACAAGGGCGAGGGCATATGGTTTTATTAAACAAAGGCGGTACTGAAGATACCTCTCGGAATTACCCCAGTACCGCCTAGTCTAACTAATGGCTAATGGATTAGATTTAAGTTATTTATAATGAGTCCGTTTGTTCATCTTCACAGCTAATTCCCTCTTGATACCGTTGGAGATAGCCTCTCTGCATATATTTTTCCTTGATTGAAGCCTCCGGCTACATTTTATTTAGCTCAGCCGCCAGAGGAACCAAACTGAGTGGTAATTCCTGTTACTTGCAGGAGCGGACCACTCATATGAATGTCATTACCAGATCCGATGTTTCCCGTCACCATAACTTCTTGACCAAGTAGGGTCTCCAGTCGTTGAGCCAGGACTTCACTATTGGGTATGAGAACATAGTCTGCATCCTCACTGCTGGAACAGCTTCTGAGTTCGTAGTGTCTTCCAGATATATCGCTTACAAATACTACTCCTGTGGCAGCAATAGTCTGGGCGTCATTGCTTTGCTCACTCAGCTCCGGATTGTTAAGCATACGCACCAGAATGACAGCTGTCTCTGCCCGACTGGCGTTTTGCTCCCCGCCGAAGATATTACCTGGTAATCCTTTGAGGATTCCTGCTTTTACTGCTCCATTCACTGCAGCTCGTGCCCAATCCGGAATATTGTTATCATCGGCAAAGCTGCTCTTTTTCATTTCTCCCTGTACACCATTTTCGGTGCTTAAGGTCCTTACTGCCATAGTGGCCATTTCCGCCCGGTTAATTACTTGATCACCACGGAAACTGTTGTCAGCATAGCCTTTAATAACATCTTTATCCACTGCCGTGGCAATATAACCCAGTGACCAGGTTGGAAGATGAGAAGTATCAACAAAGTTTAGTTTTTTCTGGCTGGGAGTCCAGCCCATGGTCTCTACCAGCAGTTTAGCGAATTCAGCCCGAGTTATTTTATTATCTGGCAAGTAGCTTCCATCCGGATAACCCCCTGCTATCCCTAAGTTAGCCAGTTTAACAATCTCCTGGTAAGCCCAATGGGATTGAATATCCTTGAAAACTGGTATAGATGTATTAGCCATAACTGCATACAGAGCCAGATGATCGACTGAAACTGTAACTCGATTATTAGCGCTGTCCACAACCCCACCCAGATAAGCCCAGTGGTTTCTGCTTTCGTCCCAATAATAGATGCCGATTTGTTCGCTGGGAATATCCTTAAAGAGTTGGGGATCATACTTCATGCTTATAGTTATCTGGCCGGTAAGACTGCTCTGCTCCAGATTAATGTTGTAAACCTGGCTGCCGAAAATCATATTACCCATTGAAGGGAGATTTTGGCTGCTGCTCAGAGCAATTTTTACCCTTCCGTCGGCAGATACTGTCCTGGCAGGGATAAGAACTGTTACTTGATTATCCGTGCTGTTTAGAGAACCACCAGGGTATAGTTTCCGGGAGATCTTAGCATCTGGTAATAGAAAAAATTGGGCTCAGTACCAAGAGCAGTGACTACATAATCATTGCCATCTTTAGCCAGGCTGCCAGGAACGATAACCTGGCCCTTAATATCGGCCGAGCCTTCCCAAACCCGTTCATAGACTATTTGATCATATTTATTATGGTAATAGCGATGGTAGACCGCTACCTGGGCTCCAGCGGCTATGGAGGCATCCGGCTTGTTAACTGTAATTTTCAAGCCACTGTTCTGCTGATTGGCTAGTTTGAAGTCATAGGTTTGCGATGCCAGCTCTTCACCCAAAGCATTCAGGGAACGAGCTTGTATGGTGTAAGAGCCATCAGGAATTATACTTCCTCCCAACCAAAGCTTGAGTGCTGTCCCAGGAGAGATTATATATTCCGCTTTCAATAGGGCCGGTTACAGTTCCCAGGGTTATATTTTCCTCATAAGGATTAAGGAAAACTCAACTCCGGTAACTGTGGCCGGATTGCTAACCTTTACGGCAAAAGGAATTTCCCCGGATAAATGTGCATCATAAGTTGTATTTAAGAATTCAAGGGTGTCGTAAAGGGAAATCTCTTCGCCTAATCTATAGATTGAATCTAGAGCATTTAGGACAAAGTATTTATAAGTACAAACCTTTCCCCACCAATATTGGGTACATCCTTCGGAAAAATCACTCTGGCTGCTGTGTAATACTGTATCCAGTTCCGCCGGACTTTTGTCAGGATATGCCGACCATTGCATAGCGGCTGCGGCAGATACGAAAGCAGCGGCTTGGGAGGTTCCGCTTAAAGTGCCATAGCTGTTATTAGGCAGGGCGGAGATAATATCCACACCAGGAGCTGTCAGGCCGCTTAGGTTGGAAAAGCTGGCTGGATGATGATCCTGGCCGGATGCTGCCACGGCAATTACCCCCGGCAGACAGGCGGGATAAAATCCTTGCAAACCACCTTTGTCATTACCTGAAGCAGCTATTACTACAGCACCTTTATCCTGGGCATATTGAACTGCTTCAGCTAAAGTCAAGGGATAGTCTGGAAGACGAGCACCTAGACTCAGATTGATAACAATTTTTTGATTATTTTGCTCTGCCCAGTTAACTGCATAGCGAATTCCCTGGGAAATGTCGTACATGGTACCATTGTCTACTATCAATAGGGTAATACTTTGTTAATGAGTAATGGCTTCGGTGTGGAACAATCACCCAAAAAAAAAGGAGTGTGAAGAATTATTCTTCATCTGTCATATCACTGAATTCTAAAGCAATACGATGAAACTCATCCTCATATTGAAGAAATACTTCCACAATATCCGGATCAAAAGCAGTACCACTGCCATTCCTGATTATTTCTACAGCTTCTTCATGGGGAAAGGCCGGTTTATATACCCGTTTGGTGATTAAAGCATCATATACGTCGGCTACTGCCATCAGTCGTCCGGAAACTGGGATCTCTGACCCCTTAAGACCCTGGGGATAACCTGAACCGTCCCATTTTTCGTGATGAGTGTATGCCATCTCCTGGGCGGTTTTGAGAAATGAATCAGGACCTAGTCGCGATGCGGATTCAGTAAGTGCATTCCATCCGTAGATAGTATGTTTCCGCATCTCAATCAGTTCCTCCTGGGTCAACTTACCGGGCTTCATAAGAATACGATCCGGCACTCCCACCTTACCGATATCATGTAACGGTGCTGATTTCCAAAGGTTTTCTATCTTCTCACTAGTCAGGCAATCCTTAAAACTTGGATGGTCCTGGAGTCGTTTAGCCAAAAGACGGACATAATACATGGTGCGCTTGATATGATTGCCCGTTTCCAGGTTGCGGTATTCGGCTAAAAAACCCAGAGTTTCTATGGCAACATCACGGGTAAGCATCAGTTCCTTGGTTTTTATCTGAACCATCTCCTCCAGTTTGTCTCGATAGATCTTCAATTCCAAATGGTTTTTCACTCTAGCCCTAACCAAAGCTGGATTATAGGGTTTGGTAATATAGTCCACAGCACCCAGTTCCAAGCCTTTGGCTTCATTTTCAAATGCGCTCAAGGCCGTTACAAAGATAACCGGAATATTAGTGGTTTTGGGATTGGCTTTCAGTTTGGCAAATACTTCATAACCATCCATTTCCGGCATCATAATATCCAGCAATATCAAGTCCAGGGGTGGGTCCATGGCTGCGATATTCAATGCCCTCTGTCCATTGATGGCTACCGACACATCGTAATGATCCTTTAATATCCCCGTTAATATAGAAATGTTTTCCGGCGTATCGTCCACAATCATTACTCTTTTTTGCTCCGTAAATAATGTCATTCCTATTCCCGCCTGCCTATATAGAAATCTTTAATTCTGAGGCAATGCCTTTTAATTTGACCAAGGCACTATCCATATCAAACACATTTACATCTTTCTTTAATTGTTCAAACTGTCTTTCTACCCTGGTATTGCTTAAATAACTTTCCAAAACGCTAAGCTGAGTCATGGATTTTATCGATCCACTCTCCAGCATTTGCGCCAAGTTGATCAATTCGGGCCGTAGTTTGTCAGCATCTACAGGGGTCATTACTCTATCCTGCTTTTTGCTGTCCGGTAAAACCTCCAAGGCTTCCTCAAATCTTCGTATGCCTGCGGTAACAAGCATAAGGGATGCTATGAATTTCTGGAGCAACACATCATTAATAGGGAGACTTCCTGGCCTCAGCTCTGTCTCCAGTTCGGCAGCGGTAGCGGCCAAGTGATTGGCCCCAATATTGGCTGCCACCCCTTTAACCGTGTGCAGCAATCGGCTGGCCTCTTGAATGTCACCTGTGGCTAGGGTGTTTTTTAGCTTATCCGGGGTATCGGCATTGCTGGCAGCAAATTGAAGAAGCAGTTTCTTGTAAAGTTCCCGGTTGCAGCCCACACGGGCCAATCCTTCAGCAGATTCTATCCCCGGCATATTGGGCCAAGGTGGAATTTCCGACTTGCTGTCCTGGGGATCCAATCTGCCGATGTAGGCTTGTGTTAGGCTGCTGTTCTTAGTATATTTTGCTATGACTCTCTTAAGTTCATCTGGATCAATAGGCTTGTTTACTTGGTCATTCATACCAGCCTGAAGGCTCTTTTCTCGATCAGTGCTCAACGCATGGGCAGTGATGGCAATAACCGGTAGGTTTCTCCAACGGGAGTCTCTGCGTATTCTGCGTGTAGCTTCATAACCATCCATAAAAGGCATCTGCACATCCATAAAAACTAAGTCGTATACATTCTCCTCCAGAGCTTCTAAAGCCTCCAAGCCGTTGGCGGCAATATCAACTTGCAGTCCCATATGCTCCATTATTTCTTGCCCGACCTGCTGATTAATTTCGTTATCATCAACCAATAGGACTCTGACCCCTTTGGTATCAACGGTCTGACCAGAAGCAGGGTCAGAGCCATAGCAGTTAAAGGCCAAAGATTTATCCCTGTCTCCATTTAATACTTCCATCACTGCATTAAGCAGCTGGGTTTGAGTCATGGGTTTGGTAAGAGATTTAGCGATTCCTAATTCCTCCTCATCATCTAACGGCTCCGATAACATATAGGTCGTGGTAACGATAAATTTCGGCCTTTTTTTTATTTTATCAAGATTGGTCCAGCTGGATTTTCCTAAAGCGTCCATAGCCAGCATTGCCTGGTCTAAAAGCACTATATCCATACCCTTCCTTAGTGCGACTAGCGCCTGCTCCTTGGAATCAACACCCGTAGCAGCAAAACCCAGAGATTCTAGCATATCGGTCAATATACCTACCGTATGCGGATTATGGTCGATGACTAACACCTTAATATGTTCCCGATGAATAAGTGAGTTTAGATTAGATTCCAGGGATTGACTGTATCCGCAGACTACCGTAAAGAAAAAGGTGCTGCCAACCCCTGCTTCACTCTCCACCCATATCCTGCCACCCATTAGTTTGACCAATCGTTCACAAATAGCCAACCCCAGACCACTACCACCGTATTTGCGGGTGGTGGAAGCATCTACCTGGATAAATGCGCGGAAAAGCTTGCTTTGCTGCTCTTGGGAAATTCCGATGCCGGTGTCACTGACCGAAAAATGCAGGTTTATCTGGTCCTTATCCTGCATCAAAGACTCAATATTGACCACAATCTCACCTTGTTCGGTAAATTTGATGGCGTTATTAACCAGATTAGAAAGAATTTGGCCCAGGCGAAGGGGATCCCCCCTCAACCCCTGGGGTACATCAGCGGTATATTGAAAGAGCAGTTCAATACCCTTCTGCTGGGCAGTCAAACTAAACAGATTGGCCAGGTTGCTTAGTATGTCATCTAAGTTAAAATCTACCCATTCGATATCCATTTTGCCGGCTTCGATCTTGGAAAAATCCAGGATGTCATTTATCACTTCCAGCAATGTGTGTGCCGAGGAATAAATAGTATCCAAATAATCGCGCTGCTTAGGGGTTAAACTGGTCTGTGAAGCTAGATGGGACATGCCAATAATTGCATTAAGAGGTGTGCGACATTCATGGCTCATGTTAGCTAAAAAATCACTTTTAGCCTGAGTTGCCGCTTCGGCTACTTGTCGTTGATATATAAGTTCCTTATTCTGGTAAAACATTTTACGAGAATTTTTTTCTAAACTGTAGCCACCTATGGTACAAATGAGTTCAATTAGTACTCCAATAATGGCAAGCAGAAGAATATCGGGATTATCAGAGCCTGATAACATTAATAGCGAAACTTCATAAACAGCAATATAGATAAGAGTTTCAACCAGGGCAATTTTAAACCGGATACGTAAAATAAAGAAGCCGAACAAAACACAAGCCATTATGCCACAGACAGTAAGAATATGGTTGGACCATAAATAATGGCCAACATAAACAAACATCAATCCGGCCAGGCAGTTGGCCAGAGCAGATAAAGGCTGATAGTATTTTACCTTGTTGGGATCAGATGTTACTACAAAGATAAGGATAAAAAGGGGGTACAAAAAAACAACTAGAGCCACCGTCATGTTAAAAAAATTTTGAGGATAGAATAAATAACAATATATATTTAGAACCAGCCAGGCCATACCTGAAAGAGCTATGCCAATCCGGTTAAAGCCCCGGGCTTCATAGTCATTAAAAGCCTTATATTCTGTTTCCAAGTCTAAGTCAGTGAAACTCAAGCTCAATGGATGTAGCTGCATCTTTAACTCCGTGTTATCTGGTAAATAATATTATTTGCTACTCGGTCAATAATCCTGCAACCTTTTAATAGATTTACCTATATACTTATATTATTTGATACTTTTTACATATTTTTTCTAAAGCCTCAACCGTATAATCTATCTGTTCCTTGGAATGGGCATGATTTAGTATTAGTCTTATTCTTCCTTCATTCATCTTAACTGCCGGATATACGATTGGCGTTGAATAAACACCTTCCTGATAAAGTTCATTAACCACCATTCTCAATTTATTATGATCTTCAATCATTATTGGAATTATGGGACTTTGGCTTTGTCCCAAATTAAACCTTTTAGATTGTAACAGATTCCGCATATATTGGTTTTTAGCATGGAGTTCCCTTATCATGTCAGGATTATCCTCAATTTCATCCAGACAAGCCAGAATTACAGCTGCATCGGCTGGAGTTAAACAAGCTTGAAAGGTATAGGCATCGGACCATCTCAATAATGAACAGTATTTATGTTGGGAGGCCAGAAACCCTCCTACGGAAGAAGTAGCTTTAGATAGAGTGGACATAATGAAATCCACTTCATCACTTACCCCTAATTCATAACAATAACCCTGTCCTTTATCGCCATATATACCAAAGGTATGGGCTTCATCCACATAAATATAGAATTTATACTTCTTTTTCAATTCAGTAATTTCCATGAGTGGAGATAAATCCCCGCTCATGGAATAGGCTGATTCAAGCACAACCAATATATCTTCATATGAGTCCTGATATCTGTTCAACTTTTTTTCTAAATCTGCAACACTATTATGTTTAAAGGGAATCCGTTTAGCGTTAGATAGTGTTATCCCATTCAGCATTGATGAATGACATTCTCTATCAAAAATAATCAAATCTCTGCTTCCAGCCAGAAAAGAAATGGAACCAAGGTTAGCAGTAAATCCCGTTGGGAATAGCACAGCCTCTTCTTTACCTAGCAAATTGGCAACTCTTTTTTCAATTTCTTTATGCAAAGAACTCATGCCACATGATGGTGCAGAGGTGCCACATCCGGTTCCGAATTGGCGGAGTGCATTGCAGGTTTTTTCAATAACATTTTCGTTTCTGTTTAAACTAAGATAATGATTTACACACCACAAAATACACTCTTTTTTGCTACCAGAGTGTTCGGTAATAACATTTATGAGAGTTGACGGCCCATTCTCCAGATAACGATCATGAGCATTACCACCCTCCTGAATCTCTTTGTCAATGAATGCTTGAATGATGTTAGCTCTCTCATCAATACTAGAAATATTCTCTCTTTTTAAATACGCCAATACTTCTCCGATAGAATTAAAATCACAACAGATAACAATCACCCTCTTATTAATCGGTAAATTTCCCCATGGGTTGAAGTATAGTACGAACTTATTTAGCAAACTTATTCGGAAGAAATCATTTCAGCATATTGTAAATAAAGCTATCTTTCTACACCAATTCCACAATTTCCTCCAAGCTCACCAGAATATTGAAGTAAAATTCGTCTTATGACCTTATTTGTCCAAATACTGTTATTGTTGTAAAAAAATGCTACTCCTTAAGTCGTAAAACAAACATGCAATGTTTTATCTTGTATATACTCTAGTTAATATTTTTAAGTAACCTCTTCAAGATTTTTCCTGAGCCGCTTTTGGGAAGATCTGAAACAAATTCAATTACGCGAGGCATCTTATAATTGGCCAGATGTTCCCTTAAATACATGGATACTTCCTTGGCAGTACACTCTTCACCCTCTTTAAGAACAATAAATGCCTTAACAAACTCGCCTCTCAATTTGTCGTCGACTCCCACCACCGCTGCCTCTTTTACCTTTGGATACTGATATATAACTTCTTCAATCTCGTTGGGATATACATTTAACCCCCCAACTATAACCAAGTCTTTTTTCCTTTCTACGATATAGTAATATCCGTCTTCATCTTGCCTAGCCAGATCGCCGGTATGGAGCCACCCATTCCTTAATGTTTCTGTAGTTTCTTGCTCCTGCTTGTAGTATCCTAACATTACATTTTCGCCCTGCACCAACAGTTCACCGACTTCACCAACGGCAACTTCCATATCATTTTCATCAACAATCCTGCATTTGACATAAGGAAGAGGCAAACCTATGGACCCCTCCTTCTGTATTCCGTGCAAAGGATTAAAGCATACTGCGGGGGATGCTTCAGTCAAACCGTATCCTTCAACAATAGGTAACTTTAAAACATCCCGGGCCTGTCTAAGAACTTCAACCGGTAGTGATGATCCCCCAGAACCCGCCCAGCGCAGATTGGGAAAAGTATATTTGTTTTTGCATGCCGCCAACAATAATACATACATGGTAGGAACTCCTATAAAAACAGTAATATCATCATTTAACAGAGATTCTACTACCTGATTGGGATGAAAGCCTTCCAGTATGGTAACTGTTGCACCGCTTAATAGCGGGTTCAAAATACAGATGGTAAATCCGAATACATGAAACATCGGAAGCGCGCACATATAGTTGTCCGCTACAGCTCCATGAAAGGCAATCTGGCATTGTTCGGCATTTACCAACAAATTTTTATGGGTTAGCATTGCCGCCTTCTGTTTTACCGTAGTACCGGAAGTATATAAAAATGTAGAAACTGCGTTCTCGTCCGTAATTTCTTCAAAGGTTGCAGGTGAAATATCACAAATATTTTGCTCAAATTCCTGGTCCAATACAATGAGCTTTATACCTAATAGTTCTTTGAGAGATTCTTTAGTATGATTTAATTTCTCAATAATTAGAGGATGGAATATTATAAATTCAGCATGGCAATCATTTATAAAATATTTAATTTCTTCTATGGTTAACTGTACATTTATGGGTACTATAATGCCTCCAGTTTTCACCACACCAAAATAGGAATAGATAAACTCAGGTGAATTGGGGCAACTTAGTATCACTCGTTTCCCGTCTTTCACCCCCAGCTGGAATAATAGACTAGCATAACAATTAACAGCCTTATCCAGCTCTTCATAGCTTATATTGTTTCCCTTGAATTTTAATGCAATTGAATTAGCATTATATACTGTTTTATAAATATTTCCTACCATACTACCCTCCCATAATTCATTGTATTTGGTTAGAGTTTAACACGAACATATAAAATACAACAAGTAAAATTCCACATTTTTAGCATGTGAGAGAAATAATGGATGAAAATACTATTTTTGGAGAAATGGGTCTGAGATGCTAGTGGCTGGATTATGCCGGGCAGACAACTAATATAAGCTGTGCAGCCCGGGCATCATTTAGCTGGTGAGTCATTTTTATGGTGTTCTGTCTATCTCTTTACGGTTTTACCTATGGTATAGTCGTCAAAGTAGCCTTGAATAAGAACCACTGGGGTGCCCTTATCCCCGCTGCCTGATGTAAGATCACATAGCGAACCAATTAAATCTGTCAGACGGCGGGGTGTTGTTCCTTGAGATACCTCATTGCCTAGCAGATCTTTATCCTTATTTCGGATATATTCCGTTATTGCTCTTTTTAGTTCCTCGCCCTTTAGTTCGGCAAAGTTGTTGTCTGCCAGATATTTTAATTTAACTTCATTGGGCTGCCCGTTTAAACCAGAAGTATAAGCTGGCGAAACCACTGGATCTGCCAATTCCCATATTTGTCCCACTGGGTCTTTAAAGGCCCCGTCCCCATATATCATTACCTCCACTTGTTTTCCTGTCTTTTTTAGGATTCCCTGCTGGATTTTTTCCACCACCGGCATACAATCCCGTGGAAATAATTTAACCGAATTTTCAGTTGCTTTATTGCTTCCCAGCAGGCCATAGTCCTCATTATATCCACTGCCCTCTATTGAATCGTTAAGGATATCATCAAGGCCCAATACTCTCTTGGCGCCTGCAGTATTGAGCAATTTTTTGGTGCGGGTGCGGCCATGGATATGGCAGTTAAGAACAAAGTCAGTATGTTTTAATATATGACGGCAATCGTTGGCCAGGATTACCTCAACTTCGCATTGGGCATCGGTAATAATATCTTTATAATATTCTATATAGTCAACCCCAGTAAACGAATGCTTTTGGTATCCGAATAGATCACGATACAATTCTTCTGTAAGCACATCGGTCCAGGGATTTATACCTTTATCATCCAAGTCCTCCAAGTCTACAAGACGATTGCCTACCTCATCGGCAGGATAACTCAACATCAGAACAATCTTCTTCGCTCCTTTAGCAATCCCTTTCAGGCAGATGGCAAAACGATTGCGACTCAAAATCGGGAAGATAACACCCAGAGGAACTTCACCGAATTTTCTCATAACATCAGTGGCAATATGATCAATATTGGCATAGTTACCCTGAGCCCTAGCCACCACCGATTCCGTCACCGCAATTACATCTTTGCTACGCAAATCAAAATTCTCACTGATAGATGCATTTATTACACTATCAACAACTATCTCTGCCAGATCATCACCTATTCTAATAATTGGCGTACGAATACCCCTGGCAATAGTGCCAACTAATCTACTCATAACATCTCCTACTTCTCATTTGGTTTGGATTCATTGCTCATCAATAATAGCAAATGTATTTTACCATCAATTGTCCATTGGGTAAAATAAAAATTTATATCTTATATATCATATTCTACAAATAAGTCATATTTTCTTGTGATTGAGGCCTGCTGCTTCCAAATATAATATAGAAATGATATCTGTAGCTGCTTGAGACCTTCCTATACTCCAAGTAGTGGTTCTTAATGGTACTTAGCTATCTGGATAAATATATAAGGGATATAATTGTATTCTACCATTTACCGATATTTACCTGCTTTTACCCAATTGTATACACAAGACAATCCATGTAATTAATTACTAGAGAAGGATCCATCAAGTAGTGAACAAAGAATAGTAAAATTGTCTGCTATACTTCATTCGTACAAGACCTTGATACCAAAGGAATTTGGTGTTGATGTTGCAGACTTCAGTGACCCAGTATAGTTTAGAAAGAGTGGAAGTTTGATGAGGCATCACCAAAAACTACCAAATTTCATAGAATGTAGAAAACCATTAGTAAACAAAAAGGAGTGATTTTTATGGCCATAATTCGGGTCCCACAAGACCAAGATACTATACAATTTGGCGTTAATGCAGCAAATCCAGGTGACATAGTATTGGTGGATAAAGGTTTTTATAAAGAATCAGTAATAGTCAGCCAAAACTCCATCAGGATTGTCGCTAAAGTACAGCATGGAGTAATCCTCGAGTCTGATAGCGGTACTGAGAATGCAATAAAACTTGACAACACCTACAACGTAGAAGTGTATGGTTTTATTATCCAAAGTTCACACCGGTCCATATGGGCTTATAGAGGTGGTTACCACCGGATTATAGGGAACATCTTTCAAAACCATAATGCTGACGGTATTATCTTTGAAGATTCTACCGGTAACTTCATCTACCAGAATATCATTCGTGATAATTTCTCCGTTGGGGTATTACTTGCTTGGTCAGCCCCCGGCTCAACCAGCAACTGGCTGCTGGAAAACTTAATTTTTAATAATGTTGGCCACGGTGTGGAAATATGGACCTCTGGGGCAACTGGCAATGCCCTTATCAATAACAAAATCTACAGTAACAATGGTCAAGGCATCTTTGCTAAGGGGCAAAACACGCTGTTGTATGGCAACTGGGTTAAAAACAATGCCATCAATGGAGTCAAGTTGGAGTTTGGCAACAACTCTATCGCGGTAAGAAACGGCATTATAGCTAACGATGGCGACGGTATTGACATCTCTAGCAATAGAAATATCGCCTTTGCCAACCTGGTGGAGAAAAACTGTGGAACCGGCATCCAAATCAATGGCGATGAAAATGTCGTACAGGGCAACCTTGTTGTTGATAATAAGGGTGGAGACATCGAGAACAATTGCAACAACAGTATTTTTGATAACCAAACAAGAGGACAAATCTGCTAATGGTGAAATCATGGGGACAGGTCGGCTGATATTAAATCAAGGTACCTGCCCCTATGGATCCACTTCATAGCTGCCTACGAACAAGTGTTTGTCTTGCTCGGTTTTTGTAGTATACTTAAAAAAACTAGGGAGTTATTAATGTTGCGAGGTGAATATAGATGGATATCATGACTAAGCTTGATATTCTGGCCGACGCGGCCAAATACGATGTATCTTGTTCTTCCAGCGGGGTAGGACGGAATAATTCAGGTGGTACCGGGAATTGCAGATCTTTTGGCATCTGCCATGCCTGGTCCAGTGATGGACGATGTATATCTTTGCTTAAAATTTTACTGAGCAATGATTGTATCTATGATTGTCAATATTGTGTTAATCGCCGCTCCAATGATATTCCCCGGGCTAGTTTTTTTCCCCGGGAACTGGCCGAGCTTACCATTCAGTTTTACCGACGCAACTATATCGAAGGCTTGTTTCTGAGCGCAGCAGTGGAGAAATCTCCGGATTATACTATGGAAAAGATCATCCGGGTCCTGACCTTGCTTAGAGAGGAATATGAATTTCAAGGCTATATACATGTAAAGGTGATTCCCGGGGCCGATCCCTTATTGATCTATCGGGCCGGACTGCTGGCTGACCGGATGAGTGTGAATATTGAACAGCCTACTGAAGGTAGTTTACGGCTGCTGGCTCCGCAAAAGTCTCTTTCAGTCATATATCTTTCCATGAAGGAGCTAACGGATAAAATACAGGAGCACAAAGCTGATCGCAGGCATTTCAGGCATACTCCTCGTTTTGTTCCTGGTGGACAATCGACCCAGATGATCGTAGGCGCCAGCCAGGATAGTGACTTGGCCATTCTACATACCGCCCAGGCTCTATACGAGAAATTCCGGTTGAAACGAGTATACTTCTCAGCTTATGTGCCGGTCAATAAGGATTCCAACTTGCCTGCTGTTAATACTGCACCACCCCTGCTGAGAGAACATCGTTTATACCAGTCCGACTGGCTCCTGCGCTTTTATCATTTTAAAGCGGAGGAAATCGTAGATAGCACTCATGCCAATCTGGAAACAGAAATCGACCCCAAGACCGCCTGGGCTCTCAGGCATCCGGAATTCTTTCCTCTGGAGGTCAATCGGGCCTCTTATGAGGAACTGCTGAGGGTACCGGGGATTGGAACCAAATCAGCCTGGCGTATCGTAAGCCAACGTCGGGTAGCGGCTATCTCGGTGGAGCAGTTAAAAAAAATGGGTGTGGTTTTCAAACGGGCACAATATTTCGTTACCTGCAAAGGGGTTTATGCTGGGAATAAGCCCTATGACCCGGCAATAATACGTAAAGTTATGGTACCCGAGGCCCCCTTGCAACAAATGAGCTTGTTTTAGCATATTGGAAGTGAGAAATAATGGATTATCTGTACGATGGCAGTTTTGATGGCCTCTTAACCTGTATATACCACCATTATTATGGAGCAGCAGCTAGCAGCATCTACCAGCAGGATTATTACCAACCTGGCTTGATGGTTAATACCAAGGTGGTTGAGACTGATCCTGCTCTGGCTAAGCGGGTATATATTGCCATTGAAGAAAAAATATCAGGGGATGCTTTGGAAAAAACATATCATGTTTATCTCTCGTCCGATTCCAATAAGGAAAATCTTATTCTCAACTACCTTCGGCTGGGTTTCAAAATGGGAGCTAAAGTAGATCATTATCATAGCCATCCCGATGTCTATTCTTTGCATAAACTGAACCGCAGGGTGGGAATCGAAACTCATCGTTTGCTAGGCTTACTTAGGTTTAAAGACACTGGACGATTTTTGTATGCCGCTATGTCACCTGATCATCATATTCTGACTCTTATTGCCGATCACTTCGCCGACCGTTTGGCCGGCGAACGATGGATTATTCACGACCAAAAGCGAAAGCTGGCCATTGTTTACGTTGGACAGGATGATAGCAAGATGAAACCAATACAAGATAAATGGTATCTCACTGACTTTGCCTACCTCATGGAAGATGATATAGCTGATAAGGACCAGCATTGGCAGCAACTCTGGCAGCTATATTTTCAAAAGATAGGCATTGAATCCAGGCTCAATCCCCGGCTTCAATCCCAGTTTGTTCCTCAGCGCTACCGCCGCCACCTCTTGGAATTCCAATACACATCAGGAACCAGAAAGGTCCCTTAAGGATTATGGGACCGTCGGAAACCGCTGACCAAGAACCTGTTTGGTATCCCGAGGAATCGAAGGCGACCAAGGATCTTATCAGCAATAACTTATTATGCTGTTTATACAGTTACAAGATGCTTCCCTTACGCTCAGCATACCCATTTAAGAATTTTTCAGTGTCTGGTATTGTCCCCGGGATTTTTTGCTATTTTTTATCGGGCCATTGCCCCATTTCTGCTAATATTTGTTGTATGAAATCGAAATGATCAGCAACAATAGCCGAGATATCAGTGATGCGTTTCTCGTGATCAGCGTTAGGGTCCAGTCCCTCAGCTTCGGCCAGAGCAAATATCAAGCGCAGACTGCCTTCGATGGAAATAACATCCCTCTGTTTATCGCTGTATTTCTTATGAAAATATTTGTCCATCAGATGGCTTTGATCAAGCAGGTTAAAAACGCTTAAGGCCAGAGTAATCCTGGGTTTACGGTCTGTGATCATCTGCTCCAGGTCATCTTCAATGGCTTTGGTCGGATCATCCTGTAAAACATAATATTCCCAGTAGTTATCTACCGCCTCATGAAATGAATTCTCTAACATCTCCACAGAGGCCTGGCTTTTATAATCCATTATGACCGGTACCACTTCGCTAATTGCCTGGGCATAAGCCTGATCATTAAGATTATAACTTTGTAATATTGTGTCCCCTAATTGAGCAATATCTAAACCTTCTACTGGCTTAAATTCCAGCAGCATGTCCATTGCCTCTTGTAGATCGGATCCCAATCCATTCAACTGCCCAGCATTAAAACGATAATCATAACTGTCTACTAGCTTTTTGTTATCTCCAAACAGGTTGATTCTAATTATCCTGCTCAAATGTATGGCTGGATAATAATCTCTATTTTCCATGCAGGACCATATAGTCCGATTGGAAAAAGTTTTCTCATTGCTGAGAGTAAATGATATATCAACTATATGGTAAGGAATACCCTGTTCCTTTACCAGTTTAAACCAAAATGCAGCATCATTGATTTTGTCCCCAGGTTGAAAATTGTAGCCGGATATAATATCAAAATGCAAGCGGTTATCGGCTTTAATCATGAATTCAAAAGCATCCTGTCCTGACTGATTATATTTGGTTTTTAGGCTTTTGGATACCTTGGGTATTACTTTTTCTATCCCAGCTTCCTGATCCAGTTGATCCTGCAATTTTTTTAGAAAGCTAGGGTCTTTAGACACTCTTTCCGAGATATCGGCAAAACTTGCCCTGATCTCGTCACCTATTTTGGACGGACTGCTCTCCAGCAGTACCAGAAATGCCTTCTGACTGATCCGATAGTTTTTTTCCTCGCTATCAGGAATCAGGGTATACTGTGACTCATCCAGATATTGTGAAAAACAATACTGTTCCGCATCTTTCAGCCAATTAGAGTAAGGATAAACTGCCTCATCGAATTCCAGCCGATTATATAATTCCCGGGTTGTTTCTACCGGTTCTGGAAAGTACTTCTTTATTATATGTTCCGGTGTTACTATCAAATATTACAACCTCCATTCTATGTAATTATAGCTAATAGGCTGTAGGTAAAACAACTATTCAAGCTTGATGCCTAGCTATTGCGTTTCACCTTTTGTATAGTGCGGATAATATAGCTGTTTAGCTTGGCATCAAAAACATCCTCGGTGATTTCCTTATTTTGAATCATAAACAAGCCCTTTTCCCAACTAGCGGTTAGGATTGGATTTAACAGTTCTTTTGCCGTTAAACGAAGTAGTTCAACTATGGCTTCCCCTTTAGGCTCAGGTGATACAATGCGGGTTTTGGGATTTATTCTAATATAGCGGATATCCGCAAGCTTCTTTATAATTCCGGAGCGAGTGGCTGAGGTGCCTATGCCACAGGTTTTAATCTGCTCTCGTAGCTCTTCATTTTCTATGTACTTTCCCGCTTTTTCCATGGTTAGAATCAAAGCAGCATCCGAAAAACGGGATGGTGGTTTGCTTTCCTTCTCTTCCAATTCCAGAAGGCTGGTATGGCACTTTTCTTTTTTGATTAGTTTATGAATAGGTGAAACAGAGATCTCTTCTTCTTTCTTGGTAGTAGTGACTTCATAGATTTCTTTCCAACCTGGCTCTTTTAAAGTCTTGGAGTTACTTACAAATATTTCACCTAAGATATCTGTTTCTACCTTGACGGTATTATACTCTGCAGCCGGATAGAAAATAGCCAAAAAGCGTTTTACTATTAAGCTGTATATATTGCAACGGTCCGGGTCCAATCGGGATAAGTCAGTTGTCACATAGGTGGGGATGATGGCATAGTGGTCTGTCACTTTGCTGTCATCCACAAACCTTTTGCTGGTTTTATTAATGGCCAGCTGGCCAAAGTCTTTTATTCGAAGGACAGATTCTTTAAAGTCAGCATTTTTATATAAGCCATTTAGGATTTTGGGTATTTCCTGAACGATATCCGTAGACAATACCCTACTGTCGGTTCGGGGGTAAGATATAAGTTTTTTCTCATACAGGCTTTGGGCAATCTCCAGAGTTCTATCCACCGGAAGTTTATACTTTTTGTTAGCTTCTGATTGCAATTCAGCCAGATTAAAGAGCAAAGGCGGCGCTTCCTTCTTGGTTTTTACCTCTACCTTTTTTATAGTGGCTTCCTGTCCTTCTAACTTTCTTATAATATCCTTGGCTTCATCTTGGCTTAAATATGCGTCTTCGCTAACTGCTTCATCGGCTGGCTTTCTTCCCCTCTTTTTCTTGGGCTGCCATTTACCTTTATATGCTATCCCCTTTTCTTGCGATAAAAAGCTGGCTACTATTCCATAATGAATCCGGGGTACAAAGTTCCTTATTTCCAATTCCCTTTCCACTACCAGGCCCAGGACACAGGTCATCACTCTTCCAATGGCTATTACCGTTGGTTTATCTTCCTGTAAACGAGCTGCCAAATCTTTGCCGTATTGACAGGTATATAGTCTGCTAAAATTCATGCCAAAAAGCCAATCCTCTTTAGCTCGGCAATAGGCCGCCCGGGACAAGGAATCATACTTAGAAATATCTTGAGCTTCATCGATCCCTATTCTTACCGCATCTTCAGTATGGGAAGATATCCATACCCGTTTAACGGGTTTATTGCTTCCACTTTCTTGATAGACCAAACGAAAAATGTACTCGCCTTCCCGCCCGCTATCAGTGCAGGAGTAAATCATGTCTACATCATCACGATGCATCAGCTGCCTTATTACAGAAAATTGTCTTTGAGTGCCAGTATGATCAATAATCTCGTATTTGTACTCCTGGGGGATAATGGGCAAATGGGCTATACGCCATGATTTGTAGGCCGGATTATATTTATCCGGATAAGCCATAGTAACAAGATGTCCATAACACCAGCTTATAATGCTTTGAGAATTTTCCGCAAAGCCTTGAGCTCTATCGGATTTTGATATTGTTATACCTAAAACGCTGGCAAAGCTTCCTGCCACCGATGGTTTTTCTGTAATGTATAATTTTTTACTCAAGCTATCTACCTCTGATTCCGAAACTTGCTTTACTGCTACTCTGCTTAGGCTATTCTAGTTATAGTTTAATTATAAAGCAATATTAACTAGTGGTTAACACAGAATCGATATGCAATTCCCTATCAGCTAAGAGCGCAGCTTTTATACAATACGGCCTTATCTGGCACGGAATTTATCGACCATGGCAGGCATGAAATACTCAAGATGAGATCTAAATAGGCTATCAGAAATAAAAAGAAGGCATGCCCTGGCTGGGCTGAGCCCAACCAGAGCATGATATATATATATCTGAATATATAAACAAGTTTCCTGTACTCTTCAATAGCAATCATACAAGAACAGTTTTAGTCTTCAAATAGGGCAGCATTCATGGCTACGGTTAAGCCATCACTGGTTTTCAGAGTTTTTCCTAAACTCTCCAGTTTGGGCATTTCATACTTGAAGAAATACTGGCAAGTCATGAGTTTACCCTGATAGAAATTCTTATCCACATCAATGGCTGTGGGCAGAGCTTTGATGGCGACTACAGCTTGCAGCAGCCATTGCCAGCCGATGAAGAGGACTCCAGCCATTTCCAGATAAACACTGGCGTCAGCTTGGAATTTTTCTTTATCACCTGTTTCTTTTATAGCTAAGAGATAATCGGTGACATCGCTGAATACTTGTTGAGCATCTTTGAGCTGGGCTGCATAAGCCTTCAGTTCATCAATGCTTGCTGCTTCCTCTATGGTCTTTCTGACCTCTTCCATGGCTAGTTGATAGGCTTTGCCGCCCTTCATGGTGACTTTTCGGCCTAGCAAGTCTTGACCCTGAACACCAGTAGTTCCTTCATGCAGGGTATCTATTCTGATATCGCGGTAATACTGTTCCACCGGGAAGTCGCGGCAGAATCCATAACCTCCCAGACACTGGATTGCGGTACTGGTAGTCAGTATACCCATTTCGGAAGGATAGGTTTTTACCACTGGAATCATCAAATCTGAGATTAAGTCAAATTTTTCCGCATCTTCTCCAACTTTAACCAAATCCCGGTATTTAGCGTTTTGCAGAGCCAAGGATAATGCTCCCTCACAGATAGCCCGCTGGAAGAGCAGCATGCGTTTAACATCAGCATGTTTGATAATAGGAATCTGTGGTGAATTAGGATCCTTTTCGTTTAGTGGTCTGCCCTGCAAGCGCTGGTTGGCATATTCCAGGGCGGCGTAATAGGCTGCGGTGGCCTTGCCGGTAGCTCCAATCCCTACCCCAATACGCTTCTCATTCATCATTTGGAACATATATGCCAAACCCTTATTAGCCTCACCTACCAGGTAGCCGCGGCAATCCCCTTCGTCCCCCATGCTTAGCTGACATATAGGTGATCCCTTATAGCCGAGTTTATGTTCAATTCCAGCACAGAAAACATCATTATATTCCAGATCGCCATTATCTTTGATACGATATTTGGGAACGATAAATAAGGAGATTCCTTTTACCCCGGCTGGAGCTCCTTTGATTCTGCCCAGCATCATATGAATTGTATTGTCAACTGCATCGGTATCTCCAGCTGAGATAAATATTTTCTGCCCTTTGATTTTATAATAACCTTCTCCAGTGTCTTCTGCGCTGGTTTTAATGTCAGACAGAGAGCTGCCCGCATCTGGCTCAGTCAAGGCCATAGTTCCCTGCCATTCACCAGCAAACATCTTTTCCAAATAAAGATCTTTTTGTTCCTGGGAACCATGGTGAACAATCAGGTCAGCTGCTCCGCGGGTAAGGGACACGTATGCACCCAAAGAATAATTTGATGCGGTAAAGATGAACTGAATAACGTTTTGAATAACCTGAGGAATCTGCTGTCCGCCATATTCATAAGCCATGGGGGCATTAATCCATCCGTCCCGGCCGAAGTCACGCATAGTGGTTTTTACTATAGGATGGGTTTTTACTATTCCATCCACATATTCGGGAGGATTGGCGTCCATCTCCTGAAAGACCGGGTACATAAAATCCATACCGAGTTTATATGCGGTATCAATTATCATATCAAAGGTTTCCTGGCTATGATCTTCAAAGTACTCATATTTGGTCAGGTCTTCCACGCCAAAAACCTCATATAGTAAAAATTTAATATTTCTTCTGCTAACTACTTTTTCCATAATATCTGCTCCTTTTATTTACTGATGATTTGTTTAGAAACTTTAGTTTTTGCTGTGAACAATCAGCATTGAAAACCTCCGCGATGATCTGAGATCTTGTCCAACTTGGAAGCTTCCATGCTATATTGGCTGTTGCAGAGAATGATACAGACTTCAATATCGAACTCTTTTCCTCTCCATATATCAAATGGAAAATCATGTCTGCCGCGTCTCTTTTTCTCTTACCAACTGCTATAATCTGTGCTGCGTTTGTCAGTAGAGCATATCACCTCCCTATTTTCTCAGGAATACCGGCAGATAAGGGGCTTTGCTATTCATCAATATCCTGTTGACTTGATTGTATAGATTACACAGCTCCTGCCTCTTTCGTTTTCCTAGAATCTACTTAATTTGATAATTGCCAGGAAACCAGGCAGTTAACCGCCTAGGGCATATAGCGTCCCCCATCCACGTGAATAACTTGACCAGTTATAAAAGATGATTCATCACTGGCCAGGAAGAGGCAGACATTAGCTACTTCCTCTACCGTACCCTGACGTGGAATGGCTGATAACTTGGTTCTCTCCTTGATAATTTCAGCTGGAACCGCATCACTCATAGCTGTCTTGATAAACCCGGGAGCTACTGCATTTACATTTACATTTTTCATCCCCATCTCTTTGGCCAGAGAACGAGTTAAACCTACTACCCCGGCCTTGGTAGCTGCATAATTAACCTGGCCTGCATTACCAAACCTGGCTGCCGAGGATATATTAATTATTTTGCCATAGCCCTTCTCTCTCATAATAGTTGCTACAGCCCGGCAACAGTTAAAGGTACCGGTTAGATTAATACTCATAACCGTATTCCATTGTTCTTCATCCATCTTATGAAGCATGGCATCCCTGGTAATTCCTGCGTTATTAATCAGAATATCAACTGTTCCATATTTATCCATGACCTGCTTAATCAGAGCTCTGACAGATGCTCCATCGGTAATATCTACAATTAAGTCTAGAACCTCTCCCCCCTGCTCCATAATATCCTGGGCCACCTGCTGCAGCAATTTTTGGTTGATATCACATATGACTACCTTGGCTCCTTCTTGGGCAAAGCGGTGAGCGATACCTTGACCGATACCCTGGGCAGCTCCTGTAATGATTGATACCTTGCCTTCCAATCTTTTCAAAGCATTCACCTTTCTTTCCAATAATTAAGCCGTGTTTGATTGCTGAAATTCCAGTCCATTATAGCTGGCTTGACCAGAGCGAAAACTGCATCTGCTCGGAAATACAGATGAAGACTCTTGACACTTTTCCATGTACTAAGCTTCACTAGGCCAATGTAATTCTGAATACCTATTTGGAGATAATCTTTCAGCTGAAGGGATCTATATAAATCCCAACAGATCAGGAGAGCCAAAGATGGCACAAGGTAAAAAAAGATAGGATCAGTTGAAAATACAACTAGGATTAGGGTGCAAATCAATAAGCCCGGCTCTTTTGATAGAGATGAGAATTGGTAAGTAAATGAATCAAAATAGGCACGAACGGAGAGTCTACGTGCTGCAGTGAATGTTGCTTCCATTGTATAGCCTCCGTGTAATTGTTTTCACATTTCTTAATATTTTAACATTAAACTATGAACAAGAACAGTACTTTGTTCCGGCTTAAGTTGAATACTCTGGTTTTAAACACCAGTATTTGCCTGCCTTTCACCAGCTAGTATAGCCTTGGTTTATACCCCATCAGATTCCAGTAACTTATATTCTCCATTAATCCGTGCCCGCAGCCTTACTTTATTTCCCCATAAACGGGCAATATATTTAATGGTTTTATGAGCATAATCCTGTAACAATTCCCGGCCATCCCATTCTTGTTCCAAATGCAATATTTTGGCTGCATCGGTTTCCGATACTTTTATTACCGGGATACCATTCATGCCCACGTTCATAATCAAGGTATCACGTATTTTTTTCCACCCGCTCTCATCAGAAATCTCTCTTATCACATATTCTTGCTTCTCCTTTTGGAATTCAAATAAATTTAACTCCTGGCACAGCTCTTCGTCCAGGTATCTGCGGATAAATGAAACATCCCTCTCTTGTTCCCTAATATCAAATAGCTGTTTCCCTTCCTGTTCCAGCTTACAAAATATTTTGAAACCCAGGTGATAGGGATTAAGGGTTCCCGGACGAGAAGCAATAACTTGATTGTGTCTTTTTATGAACTCCAAATATAATGGTTGCCGTAAGTTTATATGATTTAAAATCTTAAAGTGCCAAAAACTGGCCCAACCCTCATTCATAATCTTGGTTTCCATCTGGGGCATAAAATATTGAGCTTCTGAGCGCACAATACTGATAATGTCTTTCTCCCATTCACTTAAACGGGCATATCGCAGCAAGAAGAGGAGAATATCTTCCTCAGGCTCCAAGGGTATTTTATCCCAATTGGGTTGTTCTCCTTGGCTATCTTTGATCGTTGAAACCATATTTAATTGCGCCTTATAGTATTTTTCCATATGGGATTCTTTTATTTCCTCCGGGGATAGGTGCTTTTCGTTACTTATTCGGTAAACTTGAAAGCGCAAGGCATGAGCAGCATCAAGTATCCTTTCTACCCTTTCATAACCGATGCTTGGATCTGCTATATAATCACTTATACGAGAAGCATGGGATTTGAACATTTCTACGGTATAATCCGCCCTGGTTCCATTTTTGAATAAACGATTATTTTTAAAGAAATCATTATGTCCATAAACATGAGCTATAGTAAGGACCTGTAAGGCAAGGGTGTTTTCTTTCATCAGATAGGCCAGACAAGGGTTGGAATTGATCACCATTTCATAAGGCAAACCTATTAAGTTGTAGCGATAGAAGGTTTTCTTCCTCTCCCAGGCCTTGCCAAAGCTCCAGTGGGGGTAACGTGAAGGCATGCCGGAATAGGCCTCATAGCTAAGCATGTCTTCATAATCGCAGATTTCAAAATCCTGTGGGTAACAATCTAATCCAAACTCCCTGGTAGCTTGCTCAATAATCCGGTTATAATACTCCAGGTCTGTCATTTGGTAATCCAAATTAATCACTCCTATCGCTAAGGGTTAAAAGCTTTTTGAAGGCCGGCCAGATGTCCTGCTTGCCGTCAATATACACAGCTACATAATTGGAAGCCTTAATAGCCCCTTCAAACTTCTTCAGCAAACTGGAAGCACTGCGATAAGAACCGATAGCCAACCTTATCTCACCATAGCCAAACAAATTGCATTGGGAACATAATTCATTAGCAAGATCAATAGCTAAAGGAGTGTCTTCCGGCCAATTATCGCCGTCACTGCAATGAAAGGCATAAATGTTCCAAATTTCAGGGCTATAACGTTCCTCGATTATTTCTAGAGCCTTCTTGTAGGCACTGCTGATAAAAGTCCCCCCTGATTCTCCCCGGTGAAAAAACTCATCTTCATTAACTTCTTGAGCAGTAGTGGTGTGATTTATAAATACCAGTTCAACATTTACATAGCGATATTTGACAAAATGATAAAGCAGAAAGAAGAAGCTGCGAGCCAGATACTTTTTTTCTTGATACATGGAACCTGAATTATCCATAAGGCACATTACCACAGCATTGGATTGAGGACGCAGCTGTTCTTTAACCCGATGATAGCGTAAATCCTCCTCATGGAAGGGAACCCTTTCTCTATCTGATTCAATATCCATTTCCCGATAGGATCTTTCCAGGGATTTTTTTCTCTTTATTCTTTCCTGCATAGAACGCTTCTTGGATAGTCGAGGTGGAATCCCCTTTTTCTGTATGCCCCAGCGTTTACTGCTCTTTTCGCTTTCAATCAAAGAAAACTTTTTCCTTTCCATATATGGCAATTCCAAATCTTCAAACAGGTATTCGGCCAGGTCTTCTACAGTTATGTCCAGTTCATAATAATCCTCCCCTTCCGCTGTACCTGCTCCATCACCAGTACCAGAACCTTCTGCTGGTCCTGCAAAACGGTCACCACGTTTTTCTTCCCCGGTTCCCGGTACCACCCCGGGGCGGTTTTCACCAAAAATGAAGCCATATTCCTTAAGGCCTCGGATAGGAACCTTGATAACCTTATCCTTGCTTTGTCCAATAATGCTCTCTTCAGCAATTATATTCCCAATATTTTTTTTTATGGAGTCCTCCACCAGCTGCCGGTGACGTCTGCGGTCTTCCGCACTTCGGTCTCGGCCCCAGCGGTCATGATCACGGAAAATGGCCAACTCGATCACTCTCCTCTATAGAAGAATCCAAATTTTAGTCTTTCCACAAATTATTGGCGGCGTATTTTAGTATAACGTTGCAACAGTGTTCACAATAACCATTTCCTATCATTTCTTCCACCATCTGATTATATTTCTCGCTCTGCTCACTATCTCTTACTCTGGCTGAAGTAATTATACGCGACAGCTCTCGGACCGAAGCAGTTAATTTCTTCTCAATGGCTTCTTTAAGGGGTTCATAACTGTCATATTCAATCCTTTTCTTATTGCGTAAAAGAGTAAACATATAGGCGGTGACATCATGTCTGAATCCCCGGGCTGCATTACCGGTTAAACCAAGCTGGGCTTCGATGGAGGACAAAAAGATTTCATCCGGGTCCAGTTCTTCACCGGTATTTATATCTTTAAGTTTAACTTTGTTTACAAAGGCTTCGGCATGATCCAGATAATTATTAAACAGACTCTCAGCTTGTTCTCTATAACCATGGATAAACGCTTTGGTTACTTCCTTTTCCAGGATCCGGTTATACTCTTTTCTAACCACATCCTGTAAGTAAGCCAGCAGCCTTTTCTTTTCTTCTTCTCCGAAATCACTGGCTTTTACCGATGTGGCCAGTGAATCCAAAAGTATGATAGGGTTTATACAATCGTGTTCTGACTCGGACAAAGCATTATCAATGGCTTTCATAATAAAACGGGTACTAATACCTTCGAAGCCTTCTCTTCCTGCTTCCTCCCTTAGTTCTCGTATATCGATTCGTTGAGTAGCATCTTTTTGTAAAACCTCTTCCCCATTGTATATGTGCATTTTGCTTATAATATCTACTTTGGCAGAACGGGTCAGACGGCTGATGATGGCAAATATGGATGCCATTTCTATAGTATGAGGGGCAATATGAGCCTTGAAATTGCTGCGTTTTAGAATTTTTTGATATATTTTAACCTCTTCATCCAACTCCAGACAGTAGGGCACTTCAATCTTTACGATTCGGTCCAGTATAGCCTCGTTGGTATGGTCGGCCTTGAACTTGTTCCATTCAGATTCATTGGAGTGAGCCAGTATGATGCCATCAAAATAGATCATAGAATTTTTGCCGGGAGAAGGGATTGATTTCTCCTGGGTGGCTGTAAGTATGGTGTGCAAGTATTCCACATCATTCTTGAAGATTTCGATGAATTCTACCAGTCCCCGATTACCAGCATTAAAAGCACCGTTTAAGGACAACACCCTGGGGTCATCCTCAGGATATAAATCCATTTTGGATATATCTACCGATCCCACTAAAACTGAGGTATCTTGATTATTTGGATCCACCGGGGGTACCACAGCTATACCTTTACGGGAGCGAATAGAAAAGTCACTGGTCACTACTCTGAATTTTTCATATTCCCCCTTATATTCATGAATCAGTCGGTAACGGCAGACCGGACACAAATCACCTTCGATGTTCATGCCTAAAATTTCTGAGAATTCAGCCCTGAGGTGTTTAGGAATTAAATGCAGTGGTTCTTCCCGCATGGGACAATCTTTCAGTACAAAGATGGGAGGATGTTGCTCCAAAGCTTTTTTCAGGCTTTCCATCAAAGATGACTTGCCTGACCCCACCGGTCCCACCATATATAACACTTGGCGAGATTCTTCTCCCCGCATGGCCGCAGAATGGAAATATCGAACAATATCCATAATGGTTTTATCAATGCCATAAAAATCACTTTCGAAGAACTTGTATCTCTTTATGGTTTCTTTTCCGTATATCCGCTTTAACCGTTGATGATCCTCAGTTTTAATGGATTCAACCCCTTGGCTCATGATCATTTTATACATTCGTTCATGAGCTAGTTTAGCTACCTCCGGGCTGCTTTTAACAATGCTCAAGTATTCCAAAAAGCTTCCTTCGAAGGATTGATGCTGCTTGGAATCACGATCTTTTAAAATCATGTCTTGAAAATCAAAGTCCATATACAGTCTGCCCCCCCTTTCGAATTTCCTTGGGTTCTGGCCAATTTGCCCAGTAAATATTGTTATATGTATATGTATATGCAGGTAATGACTTATATTGTGTGTAAGTGTTTAACAAAATATGGTTGATTTTTGGTGATAGTCAGGAACACTGAGGTAAGAGTATACTCGTCCATTTCGTAGCTGGTAATCACACACTGGTGCAACCTTAATTGTGAAGCGCGGCGGAAGATCAGTAGTACTCCAAGGGTGCTACTATGCTGCATCAAACGCCTTATTTATACATCCAAACTAGTTGTACTGGGGTTTTCGCAGGAGAATGATAACGAAGAGTTTTGTGGAGCGTAGCCCGCTCCACATGAAGATACATAATGATATACAGAGCCTGGGGTCAGTCAGCAATGAATTCAAAATTCTGCATTTGATATTACTCTTTCCGGCCTAGGTCCAATCATGAAATGTTTATCAAACCCATTCTTATTTCCCCTTAATATCAATTACCACTACTTCAGGAGGATTAAATATTCGGGGCAAGCGGGGGTTAAAAGAAATACCGCGGCTTACTATGTGAGTCAAAGTGTCATAAGTATACATTCCCCCCGCATATTGGGGAAACCAACCCTGGTTGGGAGCGTAAAGTCCATTTATAAAAAATGGAATCCTCACCTGTCCCCCGTGGGAATGACCGGATAGAACCAAATCAAAATCTGTTTTCAGGTAAATATCTATTAGTTCCGGTCTATGAGATAGGAGTACTTTGAATTCAGGATAATCCTGCAAAGGGGAAAAGGCCTTATGCAATCCCCCCTCCCAATCCAGGTCGGCTTTATCAAAAAGCACTATATCAGGATCATCAACCCCGCCAATGATAATGGATGAGTCGCCAATCCTAACTGGCTTATAATTGTTTTCCAGAATACTTACCCCATACTTGCTAATGATAGATTTAATGTTATCAATATCGTGGGACCAAAATTCATGATTGCCGGTAACGTAATAAATCGGTGCCATTCCCTTAATACCGGCTAGAAATAATTCAGTACCCATTATCGGCACCTGATCGTCTGCTATGTCTCCTGCCAAGGCAATTATATCTGGCTTCTGTTTTCGGATTAATGAAATAAGTGGCTCTTGCTTTTCACCATATATATGATTGTGTAAATCACTGATTAAAACTATCCTAATGGAAGCATCGGGCTTTAATTTATCCGTATTAATTTGGTATCGCTTAAGGACTAAGCCATGATAAAAAGCGGCTAGCGCTAGGAATACCATCAATAATAGGGCCAGCGTTAGTATTTTCCAGTTCCTCATTTATTTACTCCTGTGTTCACCTATAGCGTTTCTTAAGTTAACTTAGGGGCCAGGCCCCTAAGTTAACTTACTATTTCCATTCAACCGGAATTATTACCTTATTCACTTCACTGCCGTCTTTCATGCTGACTTCGAAGATTTCCAGCTGTCCTTTACCTGCTGTCTCGGGATTGAAAACCAATTCCCCTTCAAACTCACCCCGCCCGGGTGCGCCCTCGCTGGCGGTGGTAAAACCCCGGCCCAGTATCTTCCCATCAGCATCCTTTAAGTGAAAACTCACCGTAGCTTCAAATACTCGGGCAGTGCCCTTTATGCTGGTTGGGCTCTTAATTACCTGTTGGGCAACTGGAGCAGTAACCCAAATAACCGGTTCATAAACCACACTGAGATTTTTGGTAAACGGTTGCTCGTAAAGACCTACATGACCCCACCAGTCCATGCCCTTTTCGGGATCGCCATCCACAATGAATTGTACCCTTTGAATAGTTGGAAACTCGGTCAGAGTATTGACTATACTGGCTATACCCAAGCCTTCACCACTGGAGCCCACATTGGCTTGCAACACCTGGCTGGAGAAGTCTACAGTGGCCAATCCCTCCTCAATCTGGATGCCATTAATTCTGGTATCGGACGGAAGTACATTAAAAGCTCCCTCAGTGACCGGAGTGCTGTGGATCAATTCATTTAAGGCAGCCTGGGCTACAGCTTTGGTTTTATCTACCTCATGTACTTCCCGGACTAGGTACATATCATTGTTGGTACTCTTCAAATAATAGACTGCTACCTCCATGGTTTCAAGCACTGGCGGTTCATTTGGAGCAGGATCTGGCGCCGGTGACTCCCGGAGGGAGCAACCAGCCACCCCTACCAAAAACATGAGCAGAAACAAGTACTTCAAGCATTTTTTCATCTTTAGATACCTCCATTTCTGTTAAGCCCTCTGACTTTGAATGCATATCACTGATAAAACAATAGATCAAGTATACTTCATTATTCTTATTTTAATATAAGGCTAAAGAAATAAACATAACCGTGAATAGCAGCCAAATATTTAAGCGAAGGATCATGTGATCCTCCGCTTTCTCCTTTAAGTTTTGCTGTAAGTCATCTACAGAGTATCTCCAGCAGTCAATTGTATTTGTTTTACTATTTTACTCAGCAGGTGCCTGTTCGGTTTTGCTGTCTAAATCTAGTTCCTGTAGGTCTTTAGCCTGACTAAGGTCGGGAATGGTAAAGCTTTCATTAAGGTCAAAATACTCATAAGTTCCGGTCTGTTGCATGGTCATATCCAGGGATACTGGTTCATTATTGTTTTCCGGGTCTGGAATCTCGGTCTTTATTTCCACAGTGCTGTATAGATTCATAAATTCCGGAATCAGAGTTTCCTTATTAATCAGCATATTGTAGAACATATCTGCTTTCATATTATCAAATAGTTTTTGCAGGATTTGAGACAGCACTTCGCCTGTATTCTGATCATCTACTTCGGGAAGGGGAATGCCTTCCAACGTTTGGTTTAATAGCTGACTAAAGCTAGCCGGACCCATTGTTACATTAAGAACCCAATATGATCGATTGTTAATCTCCTGGTCCTGGCCAAAACTTATCACTACTCCAGCCTCCGATAGATCTTGTAAAGATTTTAAAGGGTCCTGGTTGGATTGTTCCAAATAGCTTTGGAGGTCCATGCCAGGTATAGTAAGCTTCACCCATCCCTCCTCAGGAATGGTCATGTATAAACCATCTTCATTAATTACTATTTCTGTGATTATGTCCTCTGCCTCAGGTAATTCGGGACTGGTGGAGACTGCCTCAGTTTTGGCATAAACCAGCACGGGTTCATTCTGTATAGCCATTTCCATTAGCATTTGCATCTCCATCTGATCTGTTTCTCCGCTATCGGGATTAAGCATCTGCATATCTTGAGTCATATCTGCTCTGACCTTGTAAGTATTGTATGAAGCTAAAGCTTCGGTGGATTTGAGTAGTAAATCCTCAGTAGTCATTCCATCACGTTGTTCCTGGAAAGATACCAGTACGGTACGGGTTTCCCCTGCCCAATCAACAGTTGCTCCGAGACCTTCCAAAACTGCCCTTAACGGTACCATTATTTCGTCTTCTACCTGTATCGGAGCCTGAAGCAGGGTTATTAAACTGTCATTTAAACTGGCCTGAGTGCTATTAAGAGTAAGAAGCAGAGTATTCTGATCTTTCTGAATCACAATATTCTCCTCAGATTGGCTAACGTCTGCACCGACCATTCTTTCAATTGCATAGAGAGGTACCAAAGTGGTTCCTTCCTGAAGCTGGGGTGATGTTAACGGTTGGTACACATTGCCATTTACATTTAGGGTAAGATCCGCTGCTACTGCTGGAACAATAAAAACCAGCAAAAGCAGCAGAGTAAGTAACCCTACCAAACATTTCCGCATTCAAATTACCTCCTTAGTTTTTCTTTTAATTCTTATCTATCTTAACATTAATACACTAAAAAGAGGGATAAGATTACACATTTGTCATCCAGAGCCGAACATAAATTCTGTTTACTGAGTTATAGAATTCATTGGATTAGGAAATAATGGAATTAAGAACAAACAGGAGGTATACGAAATGACTGCTGTGTCACTGGAACAGTTCAAAGATTTACCCCGAGAAGAACAAATAGCAATTCATGAAGAGATGAAAAAGAATATGGGGGTAGAAGGAGTATTAAAACAATGGAATCTCTCCCGCAGCAAGTATTATTATATGCTTAGAAAATTGAAATTAAACCATGATACTTCAGAGCAGAATGAGAATACGAAAACCCGCGATGAATCTACCTCAGCTAAACTGGCATCGGTTTATAAAGCCCCCCTGGATTTGGAAGCACCTATGTTTAATAGTAGCCAGGATAAAATGCTCTTTTCCGTCTCTGTCCAGGAATCTCCTCAGGTAGTAAATGCTATTCTTAAATCGGTAGAAGAACTGCTACACACTTCTAATTCCAATTATAGTTTTAACCTGACTATAAGAGAATTATAGAAGTAAACTAGCTGCCTGCGAAAACCAAGATAATATGTTTTTAAACATAAGAGAACCATATAATAAAACTAGCACTGGCTGGGCAACAGTTAGTGCTAGTTTTATTATATACTGTTTACAAATTTATATGGCTAGTCAATCCCATGTAACTTTTAGCAGGGCAATCAATAATACAGCTACTGCAAAAGAGTTTAATCGCTTAAACTGCTTAATTGTTCTGGGCTCGGCTTATTAGGTATGGTGGCTATAATATTATCCCCGTAAGTGAAAATGTTAAAGTCTTTGGCAGTTATTTCTCCAATTACAGCCGCTATACCGTTTTTACTCTTAATGGCTTCCAATACTTCATCTACATCATCAGCTGCTACCTGAAGCAACATGCGAGCTTGGGTTTCACAAATAAATACTTCTTCCGGAGTAATGGATCCAGTGTTAACCGGAACCTTATCCAACTCAATCCTGGCCCCCAAGCCGCCAAATCGTGCCGATTCACATACCGCAGCTCCAATGCCGGCTGCTCCCAGATCGGAGCAAGCTTTAATTTTGCCGGTAGCAAAGGCAGACAGAGTAGCTTCCATAGTAGTTCTTTCTTCGATAAAACAAGCTAGGGCCGGTTGCATTACCGATACCAGACCTGCTCGGTAAAGAGTATCATTGCCATCGGTCCCTGTTTCTCCCACTATTATCACTTTATCACCAGCGGACTTGGCCGGTTTGGTCAGAGGCTCTTCAGTTACTTGTTTGCCAATTACGGATACTACCACTGCCGGCACAATATCGCTAAAGGAAGTAGAAAAACCTCCTCCTACTACGAATACTCCCATGGTTTCACACATGTCCGCTATCCCTTTCAGCATCAGGTTTATCCTATCCTTGCTGGTCATTATTTGGCATTGCCCGCAGGTACATTGGCCATCAAAGCCACAGGGCCCTACTATAACCTGCTCTTCCAAAGGGCGTGTCCCAATAAAATCCAGAAGAAAAATAGGTCTGGCCCCCATTGCCACCACATCACGCATGGCTCCACCCGCTCCGGTTGCAGCAGCGTCATAAGGCCGGGGCACACTGGGTGAACAGTGGCTTTCCATTTTGGCGGTTATAAAGCAATCCGAACCAGGAATTCTGAACACAGCTGCATCATCATTCGCATCCGGGCCTACAAGTAATGCTCCAGGCCAGGTCTGCTCTATTTTTTGATTAAGCTGCTTGAACAGATTAAAATCTATAGCTTTATCAGTATTGTGATGAAGGTGAACAAAAAGTGCATGGATTAATGCTTTCTCTACTTTATTCATAAATCAGACTCCTCCTATTAATATTATGGGTAAAAGTACGTTAACTAATAATACCATCAAATGAAATCCAAGGTAAAGTTAGCTGTATCCCTTCAGCTTGATCACATTTATCTACTGTGATCAATTCCATGATGCTAGAAACCCAGATCTTTTTTAGTCTTTAAGGTTTTAGAAAATAGTGCTGCCACAAAAAACAGGCCAATGATCAGATAGGGTAACTTGAAATTGGTGGGATGTGGAACCGTAAAAAAAACAACCAAATAACCTATTGCTGGCACCAATAACAATATCATAAGCCACTTTAGATAGGTGGAACGATATTCGTAAGGTTCTGCCCAGGAATTCATTAATAGTATAGCTAATAAGACCAGAATTGAACCTTTTAAAGCTTCCCATAAGGATAAATAATAAATACAACTGGCAAAGCTACCTAATCCCCAACCTAGGATTCCCATAGTAGCGATATCGATGTACTGTTGTTTTTCCTTAACTCGTTCTGCGTATTTTTTCTTCTTCATAACTACCACCTCTAAAGGAAGTTTAACACATAGACTGTTTAATTATAAACCCATTATTACTCTTATTCTAGCCCAGATATACTGCTAAAGCGAATAAGCACAGAGTAAGACACAAGCAGATGATTGATGGGCATATATGAATTAGGGGTTCTGAATGCCTTCTGGCCTGATGATTAAAGTCCTCAGAGCTTGCTTCCTTCCACTGCTGGTTGGCAGCACCTGGTTATGACTGCATGATATAATGATATAGACGGTTCCTGCGATTGATTTAATAAAGGAGGCAGATAAATGAGTTACAAGTACATTAAGTATGAAGTCGAGGAGCGGATATTGACTATTACCCTTAACCGTCCCCACCGTTTAAACGCTTTTGTCCGAGCCATGCGGGAAGAAATCATAGTCGCCCTGGATCGGGCCGAAGAGGATGATAACATAAGGGCTATAATTATCACCGGAGCCGGACGTGGATTCTCTGCCGGAATGGATCTGGAAGAAGGAGGTTCCACTTTTAATTATGATGAAGTATCCCAGGATGAGCATCGGGATGGTGGCGGGATCTTGGCTCTGCGAATTTATAGGCTAAAAAAACCCATAATTGCCGCTATTAATGGTCCAGCAGTTGGGATCGGACTGACCATGACCTTGCCTATGGATATTCGTATTGCCTCCACCACAGCTAAGATGGGTATTGTTTTTGTTCGCCGCGGTATAGTTGTGGATGCCTGTGCTTCATGGTTTTTACCCCGGGTAATAGGTATAGGTAATGCCCTGGAATGGGCTCTTACCGGAAAGGTCTTTACAGCCCAGGAAGCCTTGGCATGCGGCTTGGTCAGCAGAGTAGTAGAACCATCAGAAGTATTGCCTGCGGCTCGTGACATAGCTCTGGAAATGGTCCGGAACTCAGCACCGGTCTCCCTCGCTCTTACTCGTCAATTGTTATGGAGCATGACTGCAGCCAATCATCCCATGGAAGCCCACCGTCTGGAATCAAAAGCTTATCATTGGCTGGGACAACAAAGAGACGCCGGCGAAGGAATTTCAGCCTTTTTGGAAAAGCGGCTGCCTAATTTTACTATGAGTGCTCAAAATGATATGCCTGATTTTTATCCCTGGTCACCAGAACCGCCATTTAAGCCCTCAGAATAGTATGGGTAGGGCATGAAGTCTTAAAGACTAGGGATGGTCCATAAATTCTAGCTTATGTCTTTAATGGTTTTGTGGTTCTTCAACCGGGAAATGAACCGTGAAAATAGTGCCGTTGGCGCTGGTTATTACATCGATATTGGCATTGTGTCTGGCGGCTATGTTATAACATACTGCCAGGCCCAAGCCGGTTCCATCTGCTTTGGTAGTCAAAAAAGGGGTGCCTAGTTTATCCAGCACTTCAGGGTCTATTCCATAGCCTTGATCTCTAATTGCCAGAATAATCTCCTTATTCCGAAGGAAAGTTTTTATATGCAGGGTTCCCCCGGGCTGCATAGCTTCCAAACCATTGTAAACCAAGTTCAGGAAAAGCTGACGAATCTCCTTGTCATCCAAAAGAGTATCAGGTATTTTCCTTAATCCGAGTTGGATATTCATGTCCTGGGCTGTAGCCTGAGCCTTTATCAATGGAAAAATATTTAGTACAATATCGTTGAGATTATTCATTTCCAGCTTGACCAGCTTGTTTTTAGCCAGTGAAAGAAATTCGCTTATTATGGCATTAGCCCGGTCCAATTCTTCAATCATTAATTCAAATGATTCTATATCTTCATGGTAGACATCTTTTCCGCTCAACATCTGTAGAAATCCTCTAACTGTAGTCATAGGGTTTCTAATTTCGTGTCCGATGCTAGCAGCCATCTCCCCTACCAGATGCATTCTATCCAGCCTGGTCATGGCTGCTTCCATTTGTTTAATTTCGGTAACATCAGTAAAAATTATTACTGTACCCTTATACTTCTCACTAACATCCAACATCCTCATAAAGCTGATCAATAAGGTTTTTGCGCTATTACCAGGAATACATATTTCCTTTTCCAATTTAAACCTTATATTATTTCCCGCAGTAAACTTATGCAAATCTTCTGCCAACCAGGGAAAAACATCTTCTAACTGCTGTCTGGACTTATTTTTAGAGTAATAGTCAGACCCGGGCAGGGCAGTCCCGTGTAAAAACTCCATCGCTGAGTAATTGAGATTATCGATTAAATTATCCTGGTTAAGAATTATGACTGGAGTGGGAATGCTTTCAAATAGGGTTAAATACTTGTTTTTTTCGTTGGTAATATTGCGGTTACTCATCTGCAGTTGTTCCAAGAGTTTTTCTTTGCTTTCACCTGTCCATTCTTTTATGAAAGCTATTTTAAGGTGATCAAAAAAGCGCAGGATAAATAATAGATACTTGTTTTTAATGGTATCAGGAAAATTATGCTCCAGGACTAAATCCAGATACGCCTGCCGATAATATATAGTCAATCCCAGGAACATTTCCAGATTTACTCCTCGGTAGCGATGACGTCTAGCTTGAAGAATTCCATAGCTAGCAATATGATCCGCAGAATAATCTTCATCGATATTTATTTCAGGTATTTCATTATAGGTGTTCAATGCCGTCAAGAGGGCTTCGGAAACACCTCGAATAGATACCGTCCTGGCTTCAGCCAGAGTAGTAGTATATTTTACATAATTGTGTTGCCCTGCATAATCCAGGGTTCTTTTTAAAATAAAATCTTCGTTATTTCTAATTAATTCAGCCAATGCCTGCATTAATTTCACTTCCCGTCAAAGGATGCGTGGATATATAATCAATAAAATAGTTTATTAGTTATTCGACATTAATATTATGAACTCCTGTCTTTTCTACATCATTCAGCGAGTATATCTGCTTATAGTCATTTATAGCAGCAGCTTAAAATTATTTATCCAACTCTTAGACAGCTAATGAATTAAGGCAGCCTGAATCAAGCATAACTAGAATCAGAAAATGCTCAATACCCCAGTAATTTAATTACCGGGGTATTAAGAGAGTGTGAAGAGTTTATGTTAGTTGCTTTTTTACTTCTTTAAGCCGGTGGCTAGATTAGCATGGCTGTCCGAGTAGGTGTAACTTAGATTCTTAGCCATTACTATTTCTGGAACTTTTACCCCAGCCATGCTCAGGAGTTCAACCAAAGGTGAATACCGTAGCAATGCACAAGCTAATTCGATGGTTCCAAATACCCCGCATAGGGTGGCGGTCCAACCGGTAATGGTTTCAGTACCGGATAAGAGGAAACAGCCTAGAAATATCGCGTATCGAATAATAATACTTTTCTTACTCAACATATTTGCTCCCACCTTTCTAATCTTTATAAGTCGTTACTTCCGAAAATTCTCCCGGATCTCTGTTAATACTTCAAAACCTCGAACAATTTCATCAACTTTAAATAATTTACACATATTGCCGCACATTTCAGTAATATCGTCATCTATCATATTATTTAACTGCTCCGGAGTTATACCGTCCGCAACCACTAACAGCGTAGCCCTTTCCAGCCGCTTAATGAAAGTAGCCATGATCCGATTGAAAAAGGGCTGTATCTCTTTAGCCTGTTCGGATCCCAATGAGGCTTCCACAATTTGCCCTCCGCTGTTATAGAAGTAACTCAGCATTTCATTTAAATGAGCTTCATTGATCTCTTGCATCCTCTGCTTGATTTCCAATTCGCTAACAGCCATCTTTTGGTACTTTGCTTTCTCTTCTCCTTGGTTTAATTCAGCCAAATGCAAATACATATCACCGATGTAATACTGGAGATCGATGCCAAGAGTATACACATCTTTCATATAACGAGGACAGGAAATGATTTGGGAACCATGGTCAGGATTTTCGTAAGTGTAATTCGACATTTTTTCTAATACTATAGCCATAAATCTCATCTCCTTTCACAATCAGGAACTGCATTTGTGCTTGTTACATCATTCACTAGCTCTGTTACACCGTTTTGTTTCCTCTTCTTTATCATTCTTTAAATGCAAAACACATGCCAAGTTAATATATTCCGGGCTAATATCCTCCACTACAAGAAAATACCCCTTTTTCAGAGGCATTATGAATTATATAGCATTGTCGTATTTTTGCGAATGTTGTCACATCCCTGTACCAAAAGTGTCATTTATAAATTTCGGCATGCATTAATGTGACACTTTTGCAACATTATATTTATTATTCATCTTTATGATATAAAGATTGTTAAATTTTTATACGATTTGCTCCGGAAAGTAATGCTAAAATCAAAAAATGCCCCTTTTCAGAGGCGTTGATATATCATAAATCAAAGTATTTCTAGATCAAATACTATCATATTTCCGGTCAAATATGGTCATAGAGCATTGAAATGTGCAAACTGCCCTGCGGGTACCGGGTTGATAAGTACACTTCCCCGGTACTGCAGAGCAGTCTTTATAGCTACACTATCGTGGTAATTATGGAGTTAGGTGTTGCAGCTGATATCTATAAGCTTTCAAATATGGTAGTACAACCCATGCCGCCGCCTATACACAGGGTAGCCAATCCCGTTTTGAGCTGACGTTTTTGCATTTCGTAAAGCAGAGTCACTATAATCCGGGCCCCGGAACAGCCGATGGGATGTCCTAGGGCAATGGCCCCACCATTGACATTAACTTTTTCCATTTTGTCAGCCCATCCGCAATCCCGGGCAACAGCCAAAGACTGGGAGGCAAAGGCTTCATTGGCTTCGATTAGGTCTATATCATCTACGGTCATGTTGGCTTTGGCCAGGGCCTTCTTGGTAGCTGGAATGGGGCCTAAACCCATAACCGAAGGATCAACCCCACCGGAGGCATAACTGACGATTTTAGCCATAGGCTTGATTCCTAGTTCATCGGCTTTTTCTTTGGACATGACAATCATGGCCGCCGCTCCATCGTTTATGCCGGAGGCATTTCCTGCGGTGACGGTTCCATCTTTTTTGAACGAGGCACCTAGGGTAGCCATTTTTTCTCTGGTGGTAGCCCGGGGGTGTTCGTCAGTGTCAAATACCTTTTCACCCTTCTTGGTTTTAATTACTACGGGTACGATTTCATCTTTAAACCGACCCGAAGCAATGGCTTGGGCTGCTCGAACCTGGCTCATGTATCCGAAATCATCCAGTTCTTCCCTGGTTATACCATATTGGTCTACTATATTTTCTGCGGTTATCCCCATATGGTATCCATTAAATATTTCCCATAAGCCATCATAAACCATACCATCTATAAGGTCACCTTTATACATGTTCATTCTATATCCCCAACGAGCATTGGGCAGATAATATGGATGAATACTCATACATTCCATACCACCAGCTAAAATAATATCCGCATCCCCAGCTTTAATAACCTGAGCTGCTAATTGTACTGCTCTCATTCCCGAGGCACACACTTTATTGATGGTAAAGGCAGTAGTTTCTTTCGGAATACCCGCATGTATCATGGACTGCCGAGCTATGTTTTGCCCCTGTCCGGCCTGCAGTACACAGCCAAAGATTACTTCTTCAATCTGCTCCGGTTTCACTCCAGATCTTTTAATAGATTCTTCCATGACTATTCTACCCAACTCTACGGTTCTAGTGTCCTTAAGGGCACCTCCAAAGGTTCCTATTGGTGTACGGCACAGACCTGCTACTACTACTTCTCTTGCCATAACTGTCACTTCCTTTCCAAATTCATCTGCAATCCCTAAGTTCATTGATGATTTTATACTCACTCTTATTAGAATAAGGTGTACCATTAATGCTCAGAGCTTACTGTTAGCATCAATATTGCTGGCCTTGTATACAGAAACCTTATTTCAAACATGTTAGCCCGATCGGAAGCATCTATGCTTGAAATCTGCCAATACTTCTGTCGATATTGTGTCCTTAATAATAACAACAGTTTTCTTAGTCTAAAGATTCACCACCCAAAAGAAAATACGTACACAAATGGCCAAAACTGAATATTAATATTTACTTTATTTGAGCCACCAATGCTTTTACCAACATCACTATTCTCATTATTTTGTTGTTAATTTGGGAAATGTCATTAATGCGGATAAGCTCAAGCCAAGCCTAAGCAAGATTTATTCTAAGACTATGCTTAAAAGCGCTGCTTATTTCTTGCACTTCGAATAAGCAGCTCAAACAATTCCATTCTTGTATAACTGATCCTTTGATTTTCCCAAGCTTATTTGACTCAAGTTATGGTAAATATCGCCAAAGGATAACCTTGCTTGTTATTATACCTTGCACTTCCGCTTAATCAAAGCCAATAATATCCAATCAAGAAGATTTTGCGGAATTTAGTCAATTAATAAACATTATTGTTAATATATTTCCTTTATCATCTTGAGAGCAGAACTTATCGCAGGGGAATCAATGTTCTAATTTCTTATATTAAGCGTTTTCATTTTCCGATACAGGGTATTGCGCGACATCTTAAGTTCCGTGGCTGCACGAGTCACATTACCACCGTGCATATTTAGTGCTGTTAATATGCGTTCTTTCTCCTGCTCCAAGGCGTATATTTTTCTCTCATTTCGAGACGGCAGATTGGGAGTACTGCCAGGTGCATGCACATCGCTTTCTCTCACAACAGTTCCATATCCTACGGCAGCCCGGGCAATTTCAATAGGCAAATGATCAACGGTAAGCTGCCCGTCTTCCGCCATTAAAAGGATTCTTTCCACTACATTCTGTAACTCCCTGACGTTACCGGGCCAATCATAATGCTCTAAACATCTAATTAGTGCCGGATCTATTTTACTAATGCTTTTGTTTAACTTGGGAGCCATTTCATGCAAAAAGTAATGGAAAAGCAGTTTGATATCCTTGGGTCTTTCTCTTAAAGGGGGTATGAAAATATTAATTACATTTAGACGATAGTAAAGGTCAGCCCTGAATCTTCCCTGATCAACCAAGCCCAGCAAATCTTTATTCGTAGCTGCAATTATTCTAACATCAACTTTTACCAAAGTATTGCTGCCTACTCGCAGAATTGCTTTCTCTTGTATGGCACGCAACAAAGTAGCTTGCTGTTCTAGCGGCATATCACCGATTTCATCGAGTAATAGGGTCCCTCCGTTGGCAAATTCGAATTTACCCGGTCTTCCTCCCCTTCTGGCTCCAGTAAATGCTCCTTCGGCATAGCCAAACAATTCACTACTTATTAGTTCTCGAGGCAAAGCGGCACAGTTAAGGGCCACAAAAGGACCATTTCTTCGCCGACTGTAATTATGGATAGCCTGGGCAAATACTTCCTTGCCAGTGCCACTCTCAGCTTGCAATAACACATTGGAATCATTGGAACCGGCCATCATACCAAGTTTAATTGAATTTAGCAGTTGTTCATCTTCGCCTATTATAGATTCAAAGGTAAAACTGGCTTGGGCCCCGGTTAAGGTATTTACCATCTGGTGTACCTGTTCCATAGGTTTCAGTATTATAGTAACCCCCACCACTTGATGGGAATCATCAAATATGGCTTTACCAGTGGCTGTACCATGAATTTGTCTATATTTACCGTCTATCAATATTTCTTTATCATAAAAGTCTTGGCCGGTTTCTAGAAGCTTAAGAGTATAAGGTGCCTTTCCACTAAAAAGATCAACCACATGAATGTCTAACAGCCCCTCACCAGAATAACCGGTTATATTTAGTGCTGCCGGATTAAACTGGCTAACCCTACCCTCCTGGTTTAACACAATTACTCCATCTGACATGGTATCAAAAACATTGCTGAGTTCGTTATGCATATTGCTTAGGGCTTGTTGCTCAATTCTCAGTTCTTTTTCCTGGTATAGATGGCAGTTTTCAACCTTATTTAAACCGTTAAATACAGCCAATGCCATGTGATAACAGGAATTATAACCACAGGCCGCGCAATTCCTGAAGTCTTTTTCTTCCAGTTTGTGCATTTGTATATATATTTTTTGCAATTCATTCTCGCTAGGAATTTTTAGCTGATTCTGAGCAGATAAATCAACATAATTGCCATAGCTAAAATCAAGTTTAACGGAAATTTCGTTTAAAAAGTTCTTTAATTGCTTATTGGCCACTTCATCACTGGTTTCTATTTCTGCCCGCCGGGATACGGAATATTCAACTTTGGATAATGATTTATTGATACAGCCAGGCCCCATATTGCAACCATTATCGCAGCTCAATATATCTACAATTAATGGCATATGCGGAAGACCTTTTTTAATTGATTCTTCCAAATCTATTAAGTAACCTTCGTACACCGCTGCTCCATCTACTTTAGAAATACTGCTGGGGGGAGTGTCCGGATAGTGATAAAGATAGGCTTCCTTTAAACCTCCAGGCGTGGAAAACTTTGTGGCTATCCCAGCAGGAACCACATTATCGAATTGACTATCCTGCATGGAATCCAGATCGAGATAATTTTCCTGTAGGATTTTTAACATTGATTGATAAGTCACATTATATTTAATTAATCCGCTGTCCTGAAACTCGCGGCGCTTGGCCAAACAGGGAGATATAAAAGCCAGATCAGCAGCTGGATGCAAGGATTTCACATAAACGGCCAGGTTATGAACCGGACTTCCTACTGGTGCTAGATATTCCACCAGACCAGGATGATGTAGCTCAATATATTTTACAATGGCAGGACAAGGTTGTGCTATTACCGGAGTTTTGGCTTGCTTTTTGCCAATAGCCTCATGATAGGATCTTATGGTAATCTCTGCACCCAGAGAAACATCATAGACCTTGATAACTCCCAGGCTTTTCAAGGCAGTGATTAACTTGGGCAAATCAAAATTGCCCTGAGCGGAGGGGGCTACCAGGGCAATAATATTTTTATTGGGCAAATCGGCTGCAAAGTTAGAAGCATCATCGATGGCAAAGCGAGCACTTTTCTCAACCACACCGCCATGGCTTTTAACGCAAGCCTCAATACATCGGCCGCAGCCAATACACAAATTATTATTGAATTTTACAACATCTCCACTACCATCGCTGCAAATCTTGACTGGGCAAACAGCTATGCATTGATGGCAATTGGTGCAATTTTCTTCCCTTATACCTATTACTTCGACTAATTTATGCATACATTATTCAATTCCTGTATATTATATTTATATTAAAATAATAACATAATATTACGAATATTTTTATATTGTATTGATATAAACCCAAAGTAAATGTTTCTTGGGCTGGAATTGTTAAGTATTAGTGACAATCTTTTTACCTGACCTTGCTGAATATTATTACAATCTTCTTCACTTGGCTCCAATAATAAGCTTGTTTAACCTTTGGCATATTGCTTATCAAGCCACATGCTCAGGGAACAACCAATTATTTTGGACTATGCCAGAATGGCGGTCAAAGACCGCCCCTACTATTTGGCGATTAGAAACCACCTGGTAAATGGGATAAAACTTTTTCGTGCACAACACTTATCTTAGGTAATAAGCCTGGTCTTCCTGGAAGATAATTCCCTGTTCTTCCAAATGCCATAGATGAACCAGTATCATAACCTGCTCATAAATGTAATAGATGGCCTGAGGTTTGGGTATTTTTCGATATATAGGGCATTTTGTCGCTATTTCTTCCAAGGTGTGATTTCCACTTTTTATTAAGTCTAGTATTCTCTGTTCTCGAGAATAAATTACATCCCGGTACTTTTTCAAGCGGGGGATAACTTCTTCTCTGACTATTCCTTCCCCATGGCCGGTAATAATATAGTCTGGTTTTAATGCTATTAATCGATCCAATGACCCAAGAAAATCCTGGATAGTACAGTTCAAATTACCATACCAGGGACCAAAAGCGGACAGATCAATATCTCCGGTATAAATAAAACCCTGATCAGGAAAAAAGAATCCACAATGGCCTGCTGAATGCCCTGGAAGATGAAGCATATCCAAGCGGGTGGCCCCCAGGTCCAAACTCTGCCTATCTTCAATAGTGGCATGAATTTCGGTAGTTAAATATTGAGTTGCTTTCAGAAACATGGAACTCAATTGGGGATTCTTACCCAGAGGTTCTATTCCAAAGAAATGCAGATAACTGCTGGTAGACTGAGCTATAGCGTGATCGGCTTGATGCATATATATGCTGCTGCCGGGAAAATAATGGTTATTAAAATAGTGGTCGTGGTGACCATGAGTATGTAAAATAATGTCTAATGGTCGCTGCTTTAAATAAGCTAAATCATCTGCCCCGCAGCTGCTATCAATTATACATCTGATATCGTCTTCTATTAAAAGGCAGTTACAATGTGGATGCTGGTAACCAGGGTAATCCAGCAATTTAATATGTTGGTTTACTTTAATCACTACTATGTCCTCCATAATTAGGGTAGGAATCTTGGCATCCTTATTCTACTCCCCTTTACCATGCTAGCTGCTAATTGTATCGTTATACAATTATAATCTGCTCAGATGATTATCTGTCAAGGCTGCGGTGTAAAACTCACCTCGGTTATTCTGTCAATTAATCGGCCTTTGAAGTTAATCCAAGCCATTATCACATAATTATACCAGTTTAAATAATATGTACTAACAATTCAAGGAAAGGAGTAATTATTCTGAGCATAAAAACTATTTTTCCGCTCAAGGATGCTTATGTTTCTCAATACTATCCCAGTCAAAATTTTGGTCAGAGTGCATATTTGTATATAAGCCAGTATCAGCAAACAGGTGATGATTATCGTTCCTTGCTTCAATTCTCCTTAGCTTCTATTCCACCCCGCAGACGTATAGTATCTGCTCGTCTGCAGTTACGAATATATCGCAATGAAATACCGGCCGGGTCCAGAATACGCGCCAGTGTGCGCCGCAATTTGGGGTCCTGGCGTGAATCAACTGTTACCTGGAATAAGCAACCTGCCTCTAATCTACTTTACAGGTTCTGGATATCTTCGGCTCAATCCCGGGGTTCGATTATAAACCTGGATTTAACATCATTGGTGAGGCGATGGTACAATAGACAGACCCCCAATTATGGCATCGCTATCAGGGGTAATGAGGCTAGGAACTCTCTGCTCGGTTTTTATGGCATCGAATCAAGCCGAGCCCCAAGATTAATTATTAACTATAGTAGGAATTAACTGGCAGGAATCAACAGCATAAAACATAGATATTAGCCCAAAATATGATTTAGATACGGATGAGAAAGGAGCGATTTTATGAAACACAAAGCTGATGATCGTAAGGATAATGTGGATAAAATCCAAGCCAGTATTGACAACACCATTGAAAACATGGAAGCGGCAGAAGAAATGATTGCAAAAACAGATGATGAGAAGACCAAAAAGTCTCTACAAGCTAAGAATAAACGAAGACAAGATGCTCTGGATGGTTTCAGACAGGAAATTCAAGATGAAGCCAGGGATCGGGAACAGGGATATAATTAGGATCAAATATAGTCTTATTATATCTCTTGCTTTTCAGATAATTAAAAATTATAATAGGCTTAGGTGGCGGAGAAATAGTATATCTCAAGTTTAGAAGGATAACTAGACCCAAAGATGATATTTAGTCCAAAATCAAAATGAGTGAGAACTTAGTTTATTTAACCCGAGTTAGTTAATTCAGTACCTTAAAAACCAAATAGTTGATTCAAGAGAGTAAAACCAATTAAAGTCCAGTTAGTTAATTCAAGTTAATTAAACCCAAGATCTAAAATAGGTGGTTCAAAAAGAAAGTTTTTAAAATCCAAAAGAATTTCTAACCTTTCTCCGCCACCACATTATAGAACCAAGTTAAGAGCCTTAATAATAAGGCTCTTATTTATTTTCTTATGCAATAGACGTTCTACCCAATAGCTCGTAACTTAATGTGCTCAACTAGTGAGTCCCAAATACTATTAAGTTTAAGAGCGAGAACCAATGTCATAAATTACCTCTAATGCTTAGTAATTCCTAAATATACCTTATTTCGTTATTCAAAGAAGATAACTGGCAAAATATACAACTAGTAATTTATTACTGATTTGAGTTATCTTACCTTACCTTCAAGGAGGTAATTAGTCATATTCTGAATAGCGGATTTAAAAAACTGGGACTAGGCTTTTACCAGAGTGGATCCTATATATATATATATGTTACCCAGTGGTTTACTAACTAATATTGGTTCCAGGGCAACCTGAGACCAAAATAGAGCTGCTGGCAGAAGAATTATCAATCCACACACTGCCAGCAGTGGGCTCTAATGGCTCTGGAGGGATGGTAGTTTCGCTTTTCATATAGCCAAGCGTTCTAGGACATTTGAAAAGCTCCCTTACAACATTTACTAATATAAACATTTATAATATTAGGAATGCAAATATTTTATTAGTGCACTAATAGAGGCAGGCAGCTTGGGCTTGCCTTATTTTTCCAAGCTAATGGTTTCATTAACTCTTAACGAGTATGAATAAGCTGCCGCTCTATGATAGAATATACCTACTAAACTCTTTGAATTCTTGTTTTTGCTCCAATCTATTTAATAAGAGAGGTAAAAATGATGAAAGAAAACAGCTATCATTTACTAAAACTGCTTATGAAACCAATGTCAAAGTTTATAGACGATAAGATGTTGGGTACATTTCTCTTGCTTATTGCGGCAATTACTGGTTTTGCCTGGGCTAATTCCCCCTACGCTGATAGCTATAATGCTTTGTGGAATATTCCCATTAGCATTAGTATGGGAAACTTTGCTATTTCAGAAAGTCTGCTACATTGGGTTAATGACGCCCTTATGGTAATCTTCTTTTTTGTAATTGGTTTGGAGATTAAACGGGAATTGCTGGTAGGAGAATTATCCAGTTTTCAGAAAGCCTCACTCCCTGTAATGGCGGCCCTAGGCGGAATGCTGGCTCCTGCTTTGATATACCTGGCTTTCAATATGGGGGGGCCCGGCAGTAATGGCTGGGGTATTCCTATGGCTACTGATATTGCTTTTTCACTGGGATGTCTGCTGGCTTTGGGATCATTAATTCCCCTTCCTTTGAAGGTATTTCTGTTGGCCTTGGCTATTGTAGATGATCTGGGTGCTATTCTGGTCATTGCTCTTTTTTATACTGAAGAAATTAGCTTGATTAGTCTGGGCATCGGCTTATTAATACTTGTGATTTCAATTATTTTAAATATTAAGGGAGTAAGAAAAACCTATCCTTATGCCTTGCTGGGTTTAGCTTTATGGTTAGCCTTTTTCCTTTCCGGTATTCATGCCACTATAGCTGGTGTTTTACTCGCTTTCACCATACCATCGCGAGCTCAATTAGATCAGAAACGCTTTCGAGAGGAGACTAACAGCATCCTCAACAGCTTCCCGGAAAAAGAATTCAAAATCATGATGGTGGATGAAACCCAGAGAAGTATGATGCAACAGCTTAAATGTACAGTTGACAACCTGGATACTCCTTTACAGAGACTAGAGGATGCTTTGTATCCATTGGTATCCTATTTCATAATCCCCCTTTTTGCTCTGGCCAATGCCGGAGTGAATATTGCTCAGGGCAGCGAAGGAAGCAGTGTTTTTAATCCCGTAACCATAGGAATAATAGCGGGACTATTTTTTGGCAAGCAGTTAGGGATAACCTTATTTGCCTGGTTAACCGTCAAATTAGGTTTGGCTCAGCTGCCGGACCAGGTTTCATGGAGTCAGATTTGGGCGGCAGGCTGCTTGGCCGGTATTGGTTTTACCATGTCCCTTTTTGTGACTAACCTGGCCTTCGCAGAACCCATTTTATTTTACCAGGCCAAGATTGGTATAATAATAGGATCCATTCTTTCCGCGGGCACTGGCATAATAATAATGATACTGGCATCAAAAAGAAGATCGGGCACAAAACATGATGATGAGGCCATATAAATTTAGCCGCTTTAATAGACACGTTAAAATTAAATATGATTCTCCCGCGAAATATAACTTTTCACAGGGCCATCAAATATCGAACTTGATATTTTTTTAGACAGCAAATGCTCCCCTTCCGGCAGTTGGTTTTTCATTTAACCTTTCACCTTTAGGGGAGCATATCAATTTAATTTATAGGCTCATACTAAGTCTTTTACTATCAACACCGGGCACTTTACCGACTTGCTCACCCTTTCGCTTACGCTGCCCATTAGCAAGCCTTTTATGGCACCTAATCCCCGGCTGCCCATTACAATTAAGTCATAAGCTTTATCTTCTGCTTCTTCCAATATAATATTCAGCGGATTACCCCAGGATAATACAAGCTCCACTTCATTTTCGTTTTTTCCTATTGCCTTAAGAGCATTAGCCAGTATTTGACTACCCTCAGCCCTAAGTCCGGCGATTTCCAGCTCCAATTCAGGCATGGTAGTCTTGCTAAAAGATTTTCCTACTACATGCAACAGAGTTAACTTCCCCGTATATTTTTCGGCCATAGATGATCCTACTTTAGCTGCATTTAACGAGAAATCAGAACCATCCACCAAAACCAGAATGTTTTTAAACATAATCCATACCTCCTCCACCTTAATATACTGTAGATTACTTGCAATCGCAATCAAAAACATTAAATCCTTCATTATAAGGTGCACACGAAAATGGTTTATGCCGATTCACCCAGTGTGTCTAATCACCAAATAGATGTGGGGAAGTCTTTGGCCGCCCGTTCCAAGCATAACGCAAAATTTTCATATCGCTTGTGTCCCCTGATCATGTGAGTTGATAAAAACAATAATTGCTTGCTCCAGCTCATCTCCCCACCTATAATAGTTTAAGTAAGTGAACAAAGGAGCCAAGGATGAAAGCTTTTGTCAATAACAAATACTATAATGGCATTCTTATGGCAGGTGGATCCTATACAATATGGGGCATACTTCCAATTTATTGGAAGTATTTGGAAACGATTCCAGCTTTGCAGATACTTGCTCATCGTATTGTCTGGTCGGTTTTCTTTTTATGGGTACTAATGCTTTTTCAGGGCAAAATAAAAAATTTTTTAAGGGAAATCAAAGGGCTATTAGGGCGTCCCCGTATACTGCTAGGGGTTTTTACCGCCGGGGTAATACTCAACTTGAACTGGGGTACCTATATATGGGCGGTTAACCACAATCATATTGTCCAAACCAGCCTAGGATACTATATAAATCCATTGATAAGCGTAATGCTGGGAATTATCTTCTTAAAGGAACGTTTATCCCTATGGCAGCTGTTGGCGTTTCTTTTGGCCACCATCGGGGTATTAAGCCTTACTCTTCAATATGGAACTTTTCCCTGGGTAGCTTTAATTCTAGCCTTGTCTTTTGGTTTTTATGGTTTGTTCAAAAAACTTACCAGTCTTGATTCCATAACTGGCTTAACCCTGGAAACCATGCTAACCTGCATATTCGCTCTGGCTTATTTAATCTACCTGAGGGCAGCAAACTTGGGATCATTTCATTTTTCTCTTTCAGCTCAATCAGGCTTATTGTTTGGAGCCGGTATTGTAACCGCTGTACCACTGCTCTTATTTGGAGCTGGTGCGCACAGGTTGCCCCTATTTGTCCTGGGTTTTCTGCAATACATCAATCCTACCATGACTCTGTTATTGGGAACTTTACTATATCATGAACCGTTTACCCGAGGTCATTTACTCTCCTTTGGTCTAATATGGATAGCCTTGATTGTTTTCTCCCTATCCAAAACCAGGATGCTAAGCCAAATGGAAGAAAGAATACTAAGCCGTAGTCAAAAAAAGGCTGACTTAACAAGACCTGGTTAGGGAGATAAGATGGATCTGGATCCTATTTTTTCATCTCTATGGTAAGATGCGGATAAGGTATGGAAATGCCTTCTTCATCCAATTTCTTCTTAATATTTTCGTTAAGGTCAAAGTAAACATCCCAATAATATTCGCTGCGAGTCCAGACTCGAACCGCAAAGTTAAGAGAGCTATCCGCCATTTCAGCCATCCTGACAAATACCGGTTTATCTGCCAAGACTTTATCATGGGCCTCAACGACATCCTGAATAACCTTTTTCACATGGTCAATGGAGGCTCCGTAGTCCACTCCGATGGTAAGATCCACGCGTCTTTCATCATAGGCATTATAATTGGTTATAACTCCACCGGTTACAGCACTGTTGGGAATGATTACTTGTTTGTTATCCAGTGTTTTCATAATTAGCTGAAATATACCTATTTCCACGATATTACCGGAGTTTCCTCCTACTTCTACATAGTCTCCTACTTTAAAAGGTTTAAAAGTAACTAGCATTACACCGCTGGCGAAGTTGGCCAGGTTCCCTTGCAGTGCTAAGCCTATAGCCAAAGAAGCAGCTCCCAGTATTGCTATGAGGGAAGTAGTTTCTACCCCAAAGGTTTGGAGTATGGCCATGATCAAAACAAAATACAAAAGGAATTTAAGCAAAGATTCAATAAATCCTGTCAGCATAGGGTCGAAGGAGTGTTTCTCCAAAATCTTTTTAACTTGTTTAAGCACCACTTTGATCAACCAACGACCAATAAAAAAGATAAGAATAGCCTTAACGATTACCAATAATAGAGTTGTGAATGCAACTCCGCCCCCCTGTGTCAGAATAGTTGTCATGGAGCTCTATTAAAAGTATAGTAACATTACAGACACAGAGGAGTGAAATGATGGCTAAATATAGTGATAAGTTCAAGTACTCTATTGTGAAAAAGATGATGC
>JAAYJK010000047.1 GCA_012522955.1 Syntrophomonadaceae bacterium | reverse complement strand
GGGTAAACCTTTTCGTGTGAAGCGGATAAAAGGAATCATGCTGCATATCTATTCAGCAAACAATGCCCGGGCAAAGACCTCCGGATCAAAGGCTTTGATATCGTCCAATCCTTCTCCTATTCCTACAAATTTTACTGGTATCTTCAGTTCGCTGGCTATGGCCAGTATAATTCCACCCTTGGCAGTTCCATCCAGTTTGCTTAGTATAATGCCACTCACCCCGGTAGCTTCCTGGAAGACCCGGGCCTGACTTATAGCATTTTGTCCGGTAGTAGCGTCTAGAACCAGCAAGACTTCCCGGGGAACCTGGGGCATCTCCCGCTCAATAATCTTTTTAATTTTACTGATTTCCTTCATCAGGTTGGTTTTATTCTGCAGCCTGCCCGCGGTATCAATTATTAAAATATCAGCTTTGCGAGCCTTGGCAGCACTCAGAGCATCAAAAACTACTGCACCAGGATCTGCCCCTTCTTGATGCTTGACTAATTCCACTCCCACCCGGTCAGCCCAAATCTGTAATTGATCTATGGCCGCTGCTCTAAAGGTGTCAGCTGCCGCCAGTAGTACTCGCTTGTGTTCATTTTTAAATCGATGGGCAAGCTTGGCGATGGAGGTAGTTTTCCCGGCCCCGTTTACCCCCACCACCATAATGACAGCCGGGGTTCCGTCTAGGTTGTCATCTTCCCTTAATTCCAACTCTGACCCGGGATGAGTAAGCATTTCACGTACTTCTTCAGCTATAATACCCATGATGGCTGAAGAATCAGAAATCTTCTGTTTTCTAGCAGTTTGCCTGATCCGCTCTACTAATTCCAGGGAGGTATTAACTCCTACATCGGCCTGAATTAGAATCTCTTCTAACTCTTCCCAAAATTCATCATCAAGTTTTTTAGAAATATGCACCAGCTCATTAATCTTGCCGCTCAGGTTGTTCCTAGTTTTGCTCAAGCCCTGTTTGAATTTTTCAAATAGACCCCTTTTTCCTTTTTGCTTGCTTTGTGCTTCGCCGGTGAAGGAATCGAGCTCAGAATCAGAGTGGTGGTCTTCTTCCGTCAACGGCAGCTCTTCAACATCAGACAGCAACTGCTCGCTACTGCTTTCCTGCTCCGGATGGTCCTGCTTCTTGTTTTTACGTTTAAATAGTGCCATTTTTTCTCTCCTTGATAAAATTTTATCCAGCCAGCTCTTCCAGTTCACTGATATTAAGAGTTAAGACTCTGGAAACCCCTTTTTCCGGCATAGTAACTCCGTAAATATTCTCAGCCCTTTCAATAGTAGACTGTCGGTGGCTAATTATAATATACTGCATCTTCTCTGCCATTTTCTTAATGAAATTGCCAAAGCGGATCAGGTTGGTTTCATCCAAAGAGGCATCAATCTCATCCAATATGCAAAAAGGAGCAGGTTTTAAGCCCAATAGAGCAAAAATGAAGGCGATACAAGTCAGGGCTCTCTCTCCCCCGGACAAAAGGTTTAACGCTTGAGTTTTTTTGCCCGGCAGTTTGACTTCTATTTCAATCCCGGCTTCCAGGCTTTCTTTCCCCGCCTCTATTCTTAAGCTAGCCTCTCCTCCCCCGAATATATCCTGGAAGGTATAGGAAAAACTCTTCTGGGCCAGCAATATAAAATCATTAAATTGCTCTGCCATAATCTTTTCCGTTTGCTGTAATAGCTGATTCAATGAATCCTGGGCTCGCAACAAGTCCTCATACTGTTGATGAATAAACTGGTAGCGCTCGTGGACGGCTTCAAATTCGCTTAAGGATTCTGGATCCACCGGTCCCAGCTCCTCCAACTGTAAAGCCAGAACTTCCGTCTGCTGACGAAAACCACGTACCTGGGTCAAGCTAAATGGTGGTTGTTCATTGGCCGACTCCGGCTCCGGCTTCTGCACTTCAATCTTCCACTTATGCCTAAGAACTGAGAGTTCGGTTTCCAAACGGGCTATATTTATTTCAGCATTGCGGCTGCTACCCTCTATTTGTATCAAAACCTGCCTAAGAGGCAGAATCTCCCGGCGCAGATTATTGATGGACTCCTGGCACTCTTTTCCCTCTTTCTGTCGGCTCAGGAGATTTTCCTTTATTTGGTTCAGTTTTATCTTTTCCTGCTTTATTATCTCCTTGGATTCTTCAATTTTATCACTTTCCTTTTGAATCAGCCCCGATAGCCGTTCCTGCAATTCGCTGGCTTCCATCCTGGACTTTTGATAGGAGTTTTCCACCTGCCTAAACTGCTCAATATTTTTTTCTATATTTTCTATCTCCCTTAGCTTTGATTCCAATTGCTCTTGATAGGATTTCTGCCTTTCTATATGTACCTGGTAATCCCTTTTATTGGTGCCGATTGTTTCCTTCCATTTTTCCAATTCTTCGGCTTCACTTTCACTGAGGCCATGTATGTTTTCCTTATTATTCTCCAGAGCTTCTCTCTCCAACAACAGCTTCCCATAGCTTAGCTCCAGGCCCGCCAATTCATCTATATTGTTTTGCCAGTCCCGACCTGCCAGCTCAATATCTTGGATCAACTGCCCCGCCTCTTGTCTGACAACTTCAAAACGGAATTGCTGCTCGATTAGTTTTTTCTGGATGACATCTATTTTCTGTTGTATTATTTCCAGTATTCCAGCTATTTTTTCTCCCTGGGCTTTATTAAGTTCCAGCTTTTTTTTAACCCCAGCCAGCTGCTCCTGCAGATTTCTCCGCTCCTTTTTGCGCTGCAGAGGAGTCTCCCGGACTCTTTCCCTGCTGCCTCCGGTCATAGCTCCGCTGACACTAATAAGTTCTCCCTCCAGGCTTACAATCTGCAACGGATACTTAATGCTTTTAAATAGCTTTATGCCTGTATTCATATCCTTAACCAATACCACGCGCCCCATAAGGTAATTCATCGCCTGGCCATAATCCGGCCCGTACTTAATGAGATCTGCGGCTAATCCTAGAACCCCATCTAAATGCTGCAAAGCTCTCTTAACCTCTAATGGCACTGGGTTGCTCAAAAGGATGTCTAAGGGTAAAAATGTAACTCTCCCCCGCTTGCTGCCTTTAAGATACTCGATGGCATCCCTTGCATTTTCGCTGCTACTGACAATAATGTTTTCCAGTTTCCTGCCCAAGGCCACCTCTATAGCCGTTTCCAGTCCTCCAGGCACATCAATAACCTCGCCCACCAGTCCCTTTATTCCCCTAAGCTCTCCTCGAGCGGAGGCCTCCAAGACTGATTTTACTCCCCAGGAATATCCTTCTAGTTTTCTGTCCATATCATCTATTACCAGCAGCTGTTTATTCATCTTAAACTCTGCCTCATTAAGTCGAGTGTATTCGGCTGCTCTGGCTTTAGCCATTCTCTCGCTTTCCTGTTTCTCTTCTTCCAGCTCTTTAAGCTGCTTTTGCAGCTCTGGTATCTCTTTTTCAAAGAGCTGCTTCTCCTTGGAGAGATTATGGAGCAATTCTTCCTTTTGGCTGATCTTGGCTTTTAATTCGCCGCTTAATAAGTGTAGACGCTCCTTTTTTTCCCGCAGTTTGCGCTCCTGGGCATCAGTCTGAAGCAATTGGTTGTTTATCTTGCTCTCTTCTTGCATACGCTCAAATACGGCGACTTTTTTCATCTCGAAAAAGCGCTGGCTTTCCTCCATCTTTCTTTCCAGTTGCTTGAGTTGCAGGTTTATCTTTTCCAGGCCATTTTTTAGATCCTCCAGTTGACATTTTTGCTTCCGGTAGTCTTCCGAGCGGCTCAGTAGTTCTTCCTTCAGCTTTTCCAACATCAGCCTATACTTTTTCTCTTCTTCAGCCGCAGCTGCTAATCTTTCCAGATAATTGCGAATTCTTTCTTCTCTTAGCCTGGCTTCATTATTCCAATCAGCAATCCGGCGCTCCAAATCATGTTTTTCATCTTTGCCGGCATTGATAATATCCCGGTTTTGAAGCAGCCGATTCTCCTCAAGAGAAATCTGCTGCTCTTGCTCATACAATTGTCCTTGGACTCGGTCCATTTCCTGCTGTTTTTCCCTAACGAGCTCATTCTTTTTGAATAAATCCCCATTCACCTTACATATCTCAAATTTTAAAATGTTTTCTTCCAGTTCTTGTTTTTCTTCCTGTAGCTTTATATGCTTACGGGCTTTATCGGACTTTATTTCCAAATCATCCCGGCGTTGTTTCAATTCCACCAATATATCCCTTAAACGATTTAGGTCCTGCTTGGTATTAAGCAGTCTGTTTTTAACCTCGTCCCTTTGTTGTCGGTATTTGATAATGCCAGACGCTTCTTCCAATATAAAGCGCCGGTCCAGGCCTTGACCGTTTAATACCTGTTCCAGTTCTCCCTGGCCGACAATGGAATACCCTTTACGTCCCAAACCGGTGCCCGTAAACAGTCCATAGATATCTTTCATTCTTACCCGGGACTTGTTGATATAGAATTCGCTTTCTCCCGATCTGAATAATTTACGGGATATATTAACTTCGTCATAATCCAAAGGCAAGATACCGTCCCCATTTTCTATAGACAATTCAACCAAGGCCATGCCCAGAGCCCTTTTATTATCGGTACCATTGAATATTACGTCTTCACCCTTTTGTCCGCGCAGATGGCGAATATTGCTCTCTCCCAGGCACCAGCGCACTGCATCTACAATATTGCTTTTGCCGCAGCCGTTAGGTCCCACAATTACATTAATACCAGGCTGCAGAATCAACTCAGTATTATCGGCAAAGGATTTAAAGCCTTTGATTTCAATTCTTTTTAGGTACACTGAAGCTTCCTCCTGTAGGCTCTACTCCCGTTCTCTATATTAACTAATTTATACAAAGAGGGAGGTAAACCCTTCCTGCAAAAACCAACATATTGTTAGTATACTGCAGATATACTAGGCTTTTCTACATATAAAGACCAGAGTTCTACATCTTATTTACTCGTTTGCTGCTGGGCTTCTGGATGCTTGTTTATTGAAGGTAGGTACTTAGAAAGGTGGCTCGGGACAGCTTCATATCCGGATGGGCTGAAGATACAGGTCCAATGCCCAGCTCATTGGGCTCCAGACCAGGATGGCCCTTAACCCCATGCACCATTCCACTTAAGCGTTTCAGATAGCAGAGGTTCTTTTTTCTGTATCCCAACATTTTCGATAAATCCCGACTGCTGCTATATATTTCTAAATCTCGGGTCCCCGGTTGGGACTGTATATAATCATGCAGCAAGGTCTGGGCTTGTTTTTGGAATACCAGTTGTTCTACCAGTTCGCCAAAGGCAGGATGAAAGGGGCCAGCAATAATCACGCCCTCTTCCCGTAGCTCTTCCGAGGGATGCAGTCCCATACGGATAACCTTGATGTCCTGCTGCTGAAGGTACATGAACATCCAGGCACAGATATCAACCGCTTCATCTAGCTCCAGGGGCTGATAACGGCCTTGCTCATACATAGTGGCCAACCGGGTATTTTTTATAACCAGAGTCGGATAAATCCTGACTATATCAGGATCCAGCTGAATTGTTTTAAAGATAGTCTCCATATCATATTCAATACAATCCTCAGGCAGTCCAGTCATCAGCTGTATGCCCAGCCTAAACCCTGATTGCTTAATTAGACGGCAAGCACCCACCACCGCCTGGGAACTATAGCCCCGGCCGGAAGCCTCCAGAACCTTTTCATTTAAAGATTGGACTCCCAATTCAATAGTGGTAACTCCATAGTCGGCCAGTAAGTCCAAGACCGAAGAATCAATAAAATCGGGACGGGTGGATAGTCTAATCCCGGCTATGGCTCCGAGCTTCAAAAGGGGTTGCAGAGCCAGCAGATACTCTTCTTGCAGGGCTTTGTCCAAGGCAGTAAAACTGCCGCCAAAATAGGCTACTTCAATTTCTCTTTCAGCCGCTGAGGCAGGAATAGTATTCAAAGCTGACTGGACCATATGAGAGACCGCAGCCGGATCTGGTGCCGGCTCTAGGCGGGCGATTCTTTTTTGATTGCAAAAAATACAATTAAAGGGACATCCCAGATGGGGAATGAAGATTGGAATATTATAGTGTTTCATCTTTTAAAACCTTATCCAAATATTGAAGCACTTGTTCGTTCTTTATAACCGCCTCTGCGGCTTTCTGCTCGGCTTCTTTTTTGCTCTTTCCGCTTCCGCTGGCCAGCAATCGACCCTGATAGTAAACCCCTGCTTCAAAGAGTTTGGCGTGAGCTGGTCCGTTTTCATTAATAATTTGGTAATAAACATTTTGCTTGTTTTTCCCTTGCACCAGCTCCTGTAGCCGTGATTTATAGTCATTATAGTCACCTTGAGATGCCTCCTGGATTAAATCCTCCAGATAGGTCAAAATGAATTCAGCTGCCTTTTGATAGCCCTGATCTAAATAAATAGCTCCTATTACCGATTCAATCGCATCCGCCAAAATGGATTTCCTTCTGCGCCCGCCGGACATTTCCTCGCCCTTGCCCAGCAGCAAATACTGGCCTAGATCTATGGTTTTGGCCACTTCAGTCAGGGAACGCTCACACACCACTCGAGCCCTTATCTTGGTTAAATCACCCTCTGCTTTATCATGATAATGCTTGTACAAGTACTCTGCTACCACGAAATTAAGTACGGCATCACCTAGGAACTCCAACCTCTGGTTATTTCCTACTCCGCTTTTTTCCTGGGAATAGGAAGGATGTATTAAAGCCATTTGAATTAAATCAAAGCTATTAAAATGCAACTTTAAGTTTCTACAGAATTTTTGAACCGAATCTTTCTCACTACTCATTTTTTACCTTCTGGATGTAAGAATAAAGTGCCTCTATCAGAGTGCCAAATGTTGGGAAATCCTCTAAATCTTCTTCTGGAAATTCAACGTCATAGATGTCTTCCAGAGCCATAATTAACTCTACAATATCAATGGAATCTGCTTCCAGCTCCTCGAAGGTAGTTGCCAGCTCTATTTCCTTGGGATCCCGGTCCAGCTGTTCAGCAAGTATTTTTTTTGCCAGCTCAATAAATTCTTGCATTTAAAAAACCTCCATAATAATAGTAAGTATAAGCTATCCCCATATATATCGTTCTTAATTAGAACTTAAAATCCTGCCCTTTTAAATAAGATTTTTTATAATATCCTGTTGCTTCTGCACTATATTATTTTTTATACAATCACTGGCTATACTGATTCCATTGTATACTGAATTGCGGCGTGAACTGCCATGGCACACTACACTTACACCCTTTACTCCCATTAAGGGGGCTCCCCCCACCTGAGTATAGTCTAATTTTCCAAATACTCCGGGTACCGAACCTGATTCTTGCTTGATTAAATGGGCAACAAACATAACCAGGCCCTCTATGCTCTTTAGCAAAATATTGCCGGTAAAACCATCGCAGATAATAACATCGCTTTTAGCACTGAATAAATCCCGGCCTTCAATATTACCCATAAAGTTTAGACTTTCCTGTTTCTGTAGCAGCTCATAGGCTTCAATGCTAACACTGTTGCCTTTGCCTGCTTCTTCTCCATTACTTAAAAGAGCAATTCGAGGATTATCTAGGCCCTGTACTGCTGAGAGATAAGAACCGCCCAGGGCGGCAAACTGAACCAAGTGAGAGGCTTTACAATCCACATTGGCCCCCGCATCCATTAATAGGGTAGTGCCTCCAGCCTGATTGGGTATGAAAACTCCAATGGGAGGACGTTCTACTCCCTCCATACGGCCCAGAATAAAAAGAGCTGCCGCCATTTGTGCCCCTGTGCTGCCACAGGACAATACTGCATCAGCCAGGCCTTCTTTTACCAGTCTGGTAGCCACCAAGATCGATGCATCTTTTTTCTTCCTTAAGGCCAGGGCTGGTGATTCATCCATACCAATAATCTGACCTGCATTCACTATGCTTAGCAGCGAACTATCGTAATCGTAGTTCTTTAGTTCATCATTTAACCGGTCCTGTTGACCCACCAATATGACCTTATTAAGAGTATCCCGGCACCATTCTACTGCACCGGCTACCACTTCTGCCGGAGCATAGTCTCCGCCCATGGCATCTACCGCAATTTTCATCTTATTCCTCCTTAGCACGCATTTTGGAGCCCGGGTTCAATATCCCTATTATAATCGGCATCTACCCGGATACCAAAAACAAAAAGTAAGCCTATAGGCCTATAATTAGCCATAATCTTACTTTTTGAGCCTGGATAACTATTACATTACTGATTTACCCTTATAATACCCACAGTTTAAACAGGCATGATGAGGCAATTTTAACTCTTTGCACTGGGGACATTCAACCAGGCCTGGTTTATCGATCTTACGCCATTCTGCTGCCCGTTTATTACTGCGAGATTTAGAATGTCTTCTCTTGGGAACACCCATTTTGTATAACCTCCTTACTCCATTTTCAATTCTTTTAGCTTCTGCCATCTGGGATCTATATCGTTTTTCTCACAACTGCAGCTTTGCACATTTTTGTTTATCCCGCAAAAGGGGCATAACCCTTGACACCCTTGGCTACATAAAGGATTTAACGGTATCAAAGAAAATATTTCTTCCTCGATCCTAGGCATAATATCTGCCTGTTCATCCTCGATTAAAACCATTTCCCCGTTATCTTCATAGGCTAATATTTCAGCTGCAGCCAGATTAAGCTCAAATGAAAGGGGAAATTCATATTCCTCCAGGCAGCGTCCACAACTTAGGGCCAGATTAGTTGAGACCATGGCTCTTCCTACCAGCTTTTTTCCGGTGCTTTCCATAATCAGATGAACCTTAATGGGGGTTAAAAATCTTCCTCCCATATCGGAAAGCAAGGCTTCCCTGCCGGCCTCATTAAGAAAAAATTCCTCTGATTCCAGGGTACCTATCATCAAAGATCTCAAATTTACTTTCATAAACAAAACACCCCATCAAAACACCAGATTAATTATAGTCTGCTCTTATTATTATTGTCAACCTTACCCTTATCATACTGAATCTGCTAGACTACAGGAAGTAGCGGAATCTTCCAATACTGACTCCAAATGAAAAGTGAGGTGAGAGTGTTACCCCCACCTCACTTTAATGATACCGTTTTAATTGGACAACCTATAGGTATCACGGGCAATAACCAGTTCCTCGTTGGTAGGTATAATAAATATACGAACCTGGGATTCTGGAGTTGCTACGTCAACCTTCTTGCCTCTCACATTGTTCTTCTCTTCATCCATGATAATACCTAGAGCGTCCATATCTTTACAGATATTGGATCTCACGTCTATGGCGTTTTCTCCTACCCCGGCGGTAAAGATGATGCAGTCACAGCCATTGAGATAAGCCACATATTTTCCGATGTATCCTTTAATATTCTTGTAGTAGACATCCAGAGCGATTTGAGCTCTTTCATTGCCTGAGGCAGCGGCTTCCAATACATCGCGCAGATCGTTGGATACTCCGGACAAGCCTAGCATACCTGCTTTTTTATTAAAATAGTTGTTGGCTTCCTGAGAGTCCATTCCGTATTTATCCATTAAGGTAAATACTATAGCCGGATCTATGTCTCCGGACCTGGTGCCCATAACCAATCCTTCCAGGGGAGTGAATCCCATGGATGTTTCAATTACCTTGCCGTCCTTGATAGCTGCCATACTGGCTCCATTGCCCAGATGCAAGGTGATTATCTTACATTCCTCATAAGGTTTTCCCAGCATTTCTGCGGCTTGATGAGCTACATAAAAATGAGATGTACCATGGAAACCATATCTTCTTATGCCATATTTCTCATATGCTTCATAAGGAATTGCATACATGTAATGAGGCGCTTCCATGGTCTGATGGAATGCAGTATCAAAAACAGCCACATGTTTTACGTTGGGCATCAGTCTCTGACAGGCCTCAATGCCCATCAGGTTGGGCGGATTATGTAATGGTGCCATATCGAAGCAGTCTCTGATTACCTTTTTGACATGATCATCGATTACTACTGATTCTGCAAAAGCTTCTCCCCCATGTACCACCCGGTGTCCGACTGCGCCGATCTCATCCATACTCGCAATGCAGCCGTACTCAGGGTTGACCAATACTTCCAAGACCAATTCCATTCCTGCAGTGTGATCAGGCAGATCCTTTTTGATTACTACTTCGTCTTTGCCCAGGGGTTTATGTTCCAGAGTGCTGCCGGGAATACCCACCCGGTCTACCAGACCAACGGCCAATACTGATTCATTAGTCATGTCCATTACCTGATACTTGATTGATGAACTACCCGCGTTTACTACTAAAACCTTCATTAATTTTCTACCTCCCCAAATAATAAAGAATATTCGGCACTTTAGTTTATTTTTCCCTGCCGCCAGGTTTTTCCATTATTATGCCTGCATAGCAGTCATAGCTACCACGTTGACAACATCTTCTACGCTACATCCTCTAGACAGGTCATTAACCGGTTTGGCAATACCTTGCAGAATAGGTCCAATTGCTTCAGCTTTGGCCAGTCTCTGCACCGCTTTATAGACAATATTACCGGCCTGAATATCGGGAAATATCAGGACATTACAGTCTCCTGCAATATCACTGCCTGGGGCTTTGGAAGCACCCACACTGGGCACAATGGCAGCATCAAACTGAAATTCTCCATCCACTTTTAGTTCCGGGAATTTGGCCTTAGCGATATTGACAGCCTCAACTACTTTATCGACCAACTCATGGCTAGCACTGCCCTTGGTTGAAAATGACAGCATCCCCACCTTGGGATCTTTAAAACCACAAATATTAACTGCGGTTTCAACTGAGGCCTTGGCGAATTCAGCCATCTGTTGGGCGGTGGGCACGATGGTTACAGCGCAATCGGCGAAAACAAATAAGCCATTATCCCCAAATTCACAGTTGGGAACAATCATAATGAAGGCTCCGGAAACAGCTGAGATACCGGGAGCAGTTTTAATTATCTGCAGAGCGGGTCTCAACACATTGCCGGTAGTATTTTCTGCGCCCGCTACTTCTCCATCCGCTTTCCCCATCATTACCATCATAGAACCGAAATACAGCGGGTCTAAGAGAGTAGCCGCCGCCTTATCTGGAGTCACACCCTTGTCCTTGCGCATTTCATAGAAGGCTTGTACAAAGTCATCCTTAAATGGCGCAGTAGCAGGGTTGATAATCTGGGCTCCAGAAATGTCGGCACCTAATTTGGCAGCCAAACCCTTTATTGCACTTTCATCCCCCAGCAAAATTGGATTGGCTATTTTGTTGTCAACGATGCCTTTAATCGCCTGTAAGGTCCTTTCCTCGGTACCTTCGGGAAGAACAATAGTTTTTCCCTTGATAGCTGCCTTTTCCCTAATTTCAGCTAACAAATTCATTGGTTTAACCTCCCCCATTTCTTGTCTTGATCGAATTTTGTGATTATTGCTCACTTCACATTCTTCATTAATTCTAGCATAAATCAAAATACTAGTGGTACATTTATGTTACCATTATCACATAAATATTTACAGGAGATAGCTATGCAAGTACTTGCCATAATAGCTGAATACAATCCTTTTCATCACGGACACCGCTATTTGATTCAAGCAGCAAGCGAGAATTATAATTTTGACGGCATTATGTGCGTCATGAGCCCGGACTTTGTTCAACGCGGTGAAGCAGCCCTGTGCAGTAAATGGGCTCGAACCCAAATGGCATTGCAGGGTGGTGTAGACCTGGTTATTCAGTTGCCTTTTGTTTGCGCGGTGAGAAGTGCTTATTATTTTGCTCGGGGAGCCATGGAACTAATAGCCCAATGTGGAGTGGCAAGTCACCTGGCTTTTGGCAGCGAATCAGGAGATCTATACCAATTACAGTATCTGGCCCGGATAATTGCTGGGGAACCCGAGGAATATAAGGGGCTAATTAAAAAATATTTAGCCAGCGGTTTGAGTTTTGCAGCGGCCAGGGCCAAAGCTTTACATAATTATGTGAATGCTGGAACTGGTGAAATCGAGTCTTTGCTGTGGGGTCCAAACAATATTCTGGCTTTGGAATACTTGAGATCTATTTATGAATTGGGGCTGGCCATCCAGCCTCTAACCATAAAGAGAAAAGGCCCGGACTATCACGATACCCAACTTTCTCAACTATCTAGTGCCACCGCTATCCGACAAGCCCTATTTGATTCCACCGCCCTGGATAATATTGCGGCATCCATGCCCGAATCCAGCTGGGAAATATTAAAGCGGGAAATATCTCTGGGGCAGGCGCCCATCAGTTCAGACCTTCTAGAAACAGCCATCCTGAGTCGATTGAGAACCATGGACCGGCATGAAATAAGGCAAATCTACGAGGTATCGGAAGGCTTGGAAAATCGCATTTATGAAGCCGCCCGCAGCTGTGGAACCCTGGCCGACCTGCGCCAATACATTAAATCCCGGCGCTATAGCATGACCAGAATAAACCGCATTCTACTCTACTCCCTGTTGGGAATCAGCCAAACCATGATGACCCACCTGGACCAACACGGTCCTTCTTATCTTCATGTCCTGGGCTTTTCACCCAGAGGTCGGGAAATACTTCAGCAGATCAATAGCAACTCCAGACTACCCGTACTTAACCGGGGCAAGGATATTAAACGCTTTTACGAAGAAAACCGGGGGTATCCCCCGGGAACTATGCTGGAATTGGATATTAAAGCGGCTGATATCTACCGTCTGCTCATGCCTAATCCCCAAGCCAGGACCGGAGGTCGTGAATTCACTACCTCTCCTCTGAGGGTTTAGTCCCTGGGACAGTGGAGTCGATAAGCATCTGCTTCACTTCCTGCAGTTGTCCAAGCTTGGCAAGAGCGGCTTCTCGGCCTAGGGCAATTATCTCGTGGGCTTTATTGAAATCCCAGGAATTATAACCGGCAACTGCAGGCTGTATTAAAACATCCGCTTTGTTGGTAATTGTATCCAGCTGTTGTTTCTGCATTATATCCAGGGAGGTAAGAATAACGTCCAGAGTATTGTTGATGACAATCTTTTTTTCAGCTCCAAATTTCACATCCACGGCAATTATAATGTCCGCCCCCAATTGGGAAGCTGCTTCCACGGGAACCCGATCAGTAACCGCTCCGTCAACCAACAGCATATGGTCCCAGGGTACCGGCCTGAATATACCGGGAATAGATATGCTGGCTCGTATTGCCTCGGCTACCACTCCTTCATTTATGACCACGGTAGTCCCGGTATAGAGATCAGTAGCAACCATATAGACGGGCAGAGCAAGATCATCAAAGCTTTGCTTTTTAGTTAAGAGTTTTAAGAACTCATTAATTTTAGTCCCATTAATAAACCCCATATGAGGAATGCCAATTTCAAAAAACCGCCCCAAATCAATCTGTTCGAATACTTTTCCCAGGATTTTTATATCGGTGCCGCTTCCATATATGCCTGCTATCATAGCCCCCATACTGCTTCCCACTATAAAGTCGAAAGGGATGCCTTGCTCCTCCAATACCTGCAGTACCCCCACATGGGCCAATCCTCTAGCACTGCCAGCCCCCAATACCAGTCCCATTTTGGGTTTATCCATTTTCCGCCTCACCTCCGCTCATCTATTAAAAGCCTTATTGGTATTTCAGCATCTATTGTACTTCTACCTCTATCTATAGCATACATATATAGTGATTAATATAGTCCCCTGATTTTACTGAATTCCCGGGGAGCTGATTTTTTGGGTACTTATAGTCGTATGTTTTTTCTCATTACAATCATTATGTTAAGTATATTCATGCTTATAAATCCACGGGAAACCGTTGACGCTGCAGGTTATGGGTTTAAGTTATGGTACTCAGTTATAGTTCCGGCCTTATTACCCTTTTTTATTGCTGCTGAGCTATTGGTTAGTCTGGGCCTGGCTCAGTTCCTGGGAGTACTCCTGGAACCTATCATGAGGCCCTTGTTCAGATTGCCGGGTTGTGCTTCCCTGGTGGTAGCCATGGGATTTACTTCCGGTTTTCCCGTTGGAGCTATCTTGACTAAACGACTGTATGATGAAGAACTAATAAACCCATCCGAGGCAGAGCGCCTGGTATCGTTTACCAACAATTCCAGTCCCTTGTTCATAATTGGGGCAGTAGGAGTGGGTATGTTTAATTCACCAACTCTGGGTTGCCTCTTAGCCTTATCCCATTATCTTGCCAATCTAGGGGTAGGCTTGGTATGGGGATTAACATCCAATAAAACCTGGGATAGAAAAAGAAGCTCCCTCGCACAACTTTTCTCCAGAGCGTTTAAAACTCTGGCCCAACACCAGCAAGGGTCTCTTCCTCCGGGCCAACTGCTAAGCAACGCTGTAAAAAACAGCATCACCAATATATTGTCTATAGCCGGCTTCATTATTTTATTTTCAGTTCTAACCCGTATGCTGGCAGTATGGGGCATTATGCACTATATTGCCCTTTTATGGGCTCAGGTACTTTTTTTCCTTAAGCTGCCCTATGAAGCCGCTTACGGAATAGCCATGGGTATGTTCGAAATAACCATCGGCTGCCAGGCTATTGCTGCCAGTAGCGGATTAAGTATACTAAATCAAATGCTGGCGGTAAGTATGGTGATGGCCTTTAGCGGTTTCTCCATTATTGCTCAAGTAATGGGGGTTTTAGCAGGAATGCCGGTTCGCCTATCCTTTTACCTGAAATCTCGCCTCTTGCAGATAGGTTTTTCCATGCTGACTACCTGGACCGCTTATCGCTTATTTTGTAGTCAAGGGGTAGTGTTCACTATAGGAATACCTATAGAAAAGGTCTTGTACTCATTGAATGCCTGGCACATGTCCCTTTACTGTATGGCAGCCAGTCTGTTAATCATAGCCATAATGATGATATTCAGTTTGTATCGAAGTGTTAAATAGAAGCTTTATCGATTTCTTGGCGTAGCTCCTCCTGACCTGAAACAATAGTATCCAGACTGCGATTCAACACCATCTCTATATGGGCTAAAATCTGCTCAGCATACTGGTTGGCATCCCGGCGCAAGTCCGCCGCTACTTCTTCTGCTCTTTGTACAATCTCTTCTGCCATCTTTACTGCATTGCGGGTAATTTCATTATCATCTACCATACGGGCTACCTTGTGCCGGGATTCATGCACATACTGATCTGCCTGACCATAAGCCTCCTTAATAATCCTTTCCTTTTCCGAAATAACCAAACGGGCGGTTTCAATTTCTTCCGGCAGAATGGCCCGAAGCCGGTCTATGCGTTCCAGAAAATCGTTGCTGTCAATAATATTCTTCCCACTGGATAGAGGCAGCTTTTTGCCATCCTTTAACATCGATTCCATATCATCCAATACTCTGAATATTTCCATCATAAGTTTATATCCTCCTCATTTATATGCTTATAATAATGCAAGGTGGACTCGCCATATTTATCAGCCCGATATTCTTTTAGACAACCTAAGTCTAAAGGCAGCTTCTTTTTGCACCGGGTACGAATTATCATCCTACCATCCTTATCTATTACCTGCCCTTTATCCAGCCTGTATAATATCTGAGCAAATATTTCCTCATGATTAAACGGGGGGTCTATATATACATAATCGAAGCGATTATTTTTCCTTTCCAGTATATCCAGTGCTCTGAATACATCATTGCGATATATTTCATAGCAATGGAGATCGAATTTGCAATTATCCAAATTTTCCTTAATAACTTGGGTAGCCTTGGCATCTCGATCTATGAATACCACCTGATCCGCTCCCCGACTCAAAGCTTCAATTCCTATACTGCCGCTGCCAGCAAATAAATCCAATAAACGAGATCCTGCTACATCCCTTCCCAAAACATTAAAAAGAGCTTCTTTGACCATATCAGTTACCGGCCTGGTAGTCAAACCAGGTGGAGCCTTTAATCTTTTGCCTTTAGCCTTACCAGCAATTACCCTCAAATAAACCTCACCTTCACTATCTTTACATCTGTCACTTATTTCTAATATTTTATCATAAATTTTTTTTAATTTATTGTATATAATCTGCATTCCGAGGCAATCATATAAGTACCAGATAGATATTCTGGTAAACAAACCCTCCCCAACAACTTTACAAAATTCTCCTCTCCCCAAAATGGCGGTCTTATGATCGCCATTTTATTTTGACAGTGGGGAAGGTTCCGTTTGTTAATGTCACATCAGATTTGACAACTTGAACCGTTTAAATTGCTAAATAAATTTTTGTAATTGGAAGTGTGCCCATTATAAATAATATCTTTTGCATAATAGTAAGCATTGTACAAAAAATAGAGACGAGGAGGTATTAAAAATATGGAAAAGATTATTAATGAATTCAAGCTCCACATAGACCTGGCAGTTGAGGCTCGAGATCTGGTTCGGGGAACTCGAGATATCGATGTAGAGGGAGTGCAGGAAAAGGTTGAAGAACTGGAACATCTGAAAATTACTACCATTAATATCCTGGATGCAAAAGGTGCCAGTAAAGTAGGTAAACCTATCGGTACTTATATTACCATTGAATCTCCACCCCTTAAAATTAACGATCCTTATGTTAATGATGAGCTAATTCTAGCAGTAGCCCAATCAATGACTACCCTTACCGCCGGCAAACTAAATCCGGGAGATCTGGTATTAATGGTAGGCCTAGGCAATTGGAGAGCTACCCCAGACGCCTTGGGGCCCAAATTCATCCAATATAGTCCCATAACCAGGCAGTATCACCGCTTTGCTCCCGATGCTCTGGTGGAGGGAATGCGACCGGTTTGTGGCATTGCCCCAGGGGTATTGGGTATTACCGGTTTGGAAACCTTTGAGGTCATAAAGGGAACCGTGGATAATGTTAAACCTGCCTTATTGATAGTAGTTGATGCCCTAGCCGCGCAAAACGTTGATCGCATTGGCACTACCATTCAAATGTCCAATACCGGTATCCAACCCGGGGCCGGGGTAGGCAATGCTCGACATGCTTTAACCGAGGAAGAGCTAGGAGTTCCAGTTATCGCAATCGGTTGTCCGACCATAGTGAGTGCATCCATCATAGCAGTACAGTCTATCAAGCAATTTTGTGCTCAAAGCGGAGCTATGTATAATGATTCAGTGGCCAGTGAGAGCATCAATTTCATTCTCTCCCGTTTTGGAGGCAGTTTGGCTGTTACTCCCAAGGAGATTGATGATATTATCGAAAACACTTCCCGGACTATGGCTATGGGAGTGGCCCAATCATTATTTCCCAATATATCCCGGGAACAATTGGAACTCTACACCACATAAAAATACTCCTTATATGATAGTGAGGACGGTTCATCCATTGAAACCCGACCAGTTTGGTTCACACAAACAAGAATCCCCTCTTGTGCCGACGGGAATGAAAACAAGCGGATATTTGGTTAAATAATCCGCTTGTTAAGAGTAGTATAATTAGTCAATCAACTTATATTATTACTTCATAGTCTGGTTCTGCTGATAAGAATAAATCATCTTTTTAACCATCTGACCACCTATGCTGCCTGCCTGTTGAGAGGTCAGGTCGCCGTTGTAACCCTGTTTAAGGTTAACTCCCACTTCCTGAGCTGCTTCCATTTTGAACTGATCCATGGCCTGTCTGGCCTGAGGAATTAAAAGTTTATTGCTTCTTGCCATCTTTTATTCACCTCCTTCGTTTGTAGTCTTATTGTTTCCCGTGCAAAAACTTATATGCTAGAAGTATTTTCAAGACTTTTTATTTTTTTTCTGCTTAGGTCTGGCATCCTCCTTAGTCGTTGACACTTCCTCAAAAGTCCCTGATGCAGCTGACCTTTCCTGGGCTACCTGCTTCTTTTTCTTAGCCATTTTTTCACCTCCCAAAATAAAAAAATAATACTGCTGGCTGCCGCCTGCACTATTATCTTTTTCTTATTTCCTTATTTTATTTAAGAATTTATTGCCAACACTAGTTGTTTACGATATCCTGACTTTTTTTGAATTTCCTTTCTATATATACCTTCATCCAATCAGCCTTGACCTTCCCCAACTCTTGCACTAATATCTGGCTTAATTCCATTAATTTAAGGTCTTTTAACAAATCTGCAACCTTGAGCTGGTTTAATCCATGCTGCTTAACCCCCCAGAATTCACCGGCCCCTCGCAGGAGCAAATCATGTTGAGCCAGTTTAAAGCCATCGTCAGTGTTTTCCATGATCATTAGTCTTTTGCAGCCATCTTCAGTGTGGGGATCACCCAGCAAAAAGCAATAAGACTGCTTTTCCCCTCTCCCCACCCGACCTCGCAGTTGGTGCAACTGAGATAAACCAAATCGTTCAGCATGCATTACCACCATGATGGAAGCAGCCCGAACATCAACTCCTACCTCAATAACGGTAGTTGATACCAAGACCTTTATTTTTCCGGCTTTAAAACTATGCATGATCTGTTCTTTTTCCAAAGCTTTCAACCTTCCATGTATTAAGCCCACTTCCAGATGGGAAAAAATCCCCTGCCTTAATTCCTCATAAAGGTTAATGGCAGCCACCAGATCTTGTTTTTCTGATTCTTCTACCAAAGGACATACGATATAAGCCTGGGCTGCTTCTTCTTTGATCTTGCGGGCAATAAAACGGTAAACCCGGTCAGCATTCCTATTTTGGACAAACCTGGTCTCCACTTTTTTTCGTCCGGGTGGCATTTGGTCAATAATGGATACTGATAAATCCCCATAAAGCGTTAAAGCTAGGGTTCGGGGTATGGGGGTGGCAGTCATTACCAGCAGATCGGGAGCCTCACCTTTAAAGCCCAACGCGGCTCTTTGTTTTACCCCAAAACGATGCTGCTCATCAATAACTGCCAAGCCCAAACGTTTGAATTGAACTTCATCCTGGATAAGAGCATGGGTTCCTGCCAGTATATCTATTTCACCGGAGGCCAGAGCCTCCAGAATGCTGCGGCGTTCGCCGGCTGAAGTAGAACCAGTTAAGCGGGCCACTTCTGTCCCATGAGCCTGAAACATTTGTTGCAAGGACTGATAATGCTGTTCAGCCAGAATCTCGGTGGGAGCCATTATGGCGGCCTGATAACCGCTGGCTACTGCCCCAGCCATGGATAAAGCCGCTACCACAGTCTTGCCTGAACCTACATCCCCCTGTAGAAGCCGGTTCATTTGCCGGGGAGCTCTCATATCCTCATATATTTCCTCTAATACCCGGGCCTGTGCCGAAGTCAGAACAAAAGGCAGCTTGTCCCTTAGCCTCTGAAGCAAATTGTTTTGAGGCAGGTGCATTACATAGGAATCCACCTGCAGCTTATTTTGTTCCTGGCGCAGACTGAATTGAAAGAGCAGCAACTCTTCCAATGCCAATCTTTTACGAGCTCGCAGATAAGCGGTTCCATCCTGGGGAAAGTGCAAATTATGGAAAGCAAAACCAATATCGCAAAGATCATACTCTTGCTTAAGCTCCGGGCTTAATATATCCGGATAATGATGCAGGTATTCATTTAGTGTATTTAGGATTAGCCCTCTTATGGTCTTCTGGCTTAACCCTTCAGTCAGTCCATATACCGGCAGCACATCTATATGCTGGCTGCTGGCATCCAGTATCTCGTACTCACTGACATTTAACTCCATCAAACCCTGAGCAGCTCTGACCTTGCCGCTGATAAAAAGCTCTTGTCCGGTGTTAATCATGCTGTTCAAAAAGGGCTGATTGAACCATACTGCAGTCAACAGTCCGGTCTCATCCTGTATAAGGGCTTTAAAAATGTGCAGGCCACGTCGGCTGCGGGAAGCATGAGTACCCTTCACTATAGCGCGCACCGCTGCTGGTTCTCCAGGCTTCAGAGACTTGATGGGGTCTGGGTGACCCCGGTTAAAGTAAGCCCGGGGCACATACCAGAGCAGGTCGAAGACATTATCTACTCCCAGCCGTTTAAACTGTCTACTTCTTTTGGGCCCAATTCCTTTCAAATATTGAATATCCTGAAATAGAGCTTCCATTATTCCTGGTTTATCCTCCCTGCTATCCATTGGATCAGAGCGCCAATAATACAGTCATTTTCATTAGCTACTGCAATAGAAAGTTGACTCCGGTTCTTTTTATTCCGTGCTCCACGTCTAATCATATCCCGCAATAGGGATGCTATCGACAAGAATCATCAAGCAGCAGGTAAATCACCTCCAATAGCTTGGACTAAAACCCTTAATGAAGGCACCATCTTTTCCCCGAACAGCATAATATTGGGCTGCCGCTGAGTAGCACTGGAAAAAACAACCCGGAGCAAATAATTTTATTTATCCCCGGGTTGCTCTTAAACATAATTTTAAAAATCCTTACTCCACTGAAATGAAATAGCTGTAATGAGGCTGTCCACCCCAGTGCATTTCCACCTCGTGTTCAGGAAATGACTCTTCAATTATATCCTTTAAGGCACTGGCATCTTCTTCCAGAAGACCATTGCCATAGAAAAGGGTGATTAATTCACTATCATCATCTACCATCTGTTCCAACAGCTTTTGAGCAATATCCTTTTCTCCATCCCCGGTAACGGTAATCTCTCCGGCCACAATACCTATTTTATCTCCTTCTTTGATATCCAGGCCGTTCATTAATGAATCCCTTACCGCATATGTTATCTCAGCGAATTTAACCTGCTTGATCTCTTCCGTCATTTCACTCAAAACGCTATCAATATCACCTTCGGGATCATAAGCTACCAGAGCAGTTATGGCTTGCATAACAGATAAGGTTGGTACTACTACTACCTTCTTGTCACTCAAACTATCCACCTGCTGAGCGGCCATAATTATATTGCTGTTGTTGGGGAATATTATCACTGCTGGAGCCTTAACCTTTTCCGCTGCGGATAAAAGGTCTTCGGTACTGGGATTCATAGTCTGTCCTCCCTCAACTACTTCATCCACTCCCAAGCTCTTTAGAATCTCTATTACCCCGGCTCCGGAAGCCACGGCTACCAGGCCAATTTTCTTATCCGGTTTCTGCTTCCGCTCTTCGTCCAGGTTAAGACGGTGTTCATGCATTTCTTCCAGCATATTATTGATTTTAATATCACTTAATTGACCCCATTGCAGGCAAGATTCCAAAACCTTACCCGGATGGTTTACATGTATATGAACCTTAACCAGGTCATCTCCTCCTACCACCAGCATGGAGTCGCCCAGTGGGTTTAAATGCTGCTTGATCTCTTCGGGATCCAGGTCATTGCCTTTTATCAATAATTCAGTGCAATACTGGAATTCCAGGTGTTCCGGACTGACCGCCATTCCTTCCACTGCTTCAGGAACTAGGCCTTGGCGATAGTTCTCCAGAGGAATTTCATTGTCAAAGGCAAAACCTTCCATAAAGCCTTCCAGAAAATAGACCAATCCCTGCCCGCCAGAGTCTACCACTCCTGCCTCCTTAAGCACCGGCAGCATATCCGGGGTCTTTTTCAGAGTTATTACTCCGGCATTGATCCCGGCCAAAAGCATAGCAATAATATCTTTATTACGGGCAGCTTCCTTTTCACATGCTCGGGCTACCTCTCTAATAACCGTAAGAATTGTTCCTTCCACCGGTTTCATAACCGCTTCATAAGCGGTATCGGAGCCGGTTTTGAAAGCCCGGGCCAAATCCACGGAACCAGCTTTTTCTTTTCCTTCCAGTTCCCGGGCTATGCCCCTGAAGATCTGAGACAGTATAACTCCCGAATTGCCCCTGGCCCCCATCAAAGCCCCTTTGGATATGGCTTTAGCCACCTTACCCAGAACTTGCTCCTGGTTTTTTTCGCCTTCTTTAACTGCTGACATCAGGGTAAGATACATATTGGTCCCTGTATCCCCGTCAGGTACTGGAAATACATTGAGTCGGTCAACCCTATCTTTATTGTGTTCTAGTTTAATGCAACCCGCCTTTATGCTTCTTACCAGATCGATTCCTTCAACAAACTCGAGACTCAACTTGTTTATCCTCCCCTATTTCTCTGTAAGAACCTTAACGCCTCTTACATTGATATTAACAGTGGACACCGGTATGCCGGCATTATTTTCCAGTTCGTATCTGACTTTTTGCATAACATTGTTGCCGACTTCTTTTATCTTAATACCATAGCCCACTATAACATGTAAATCTACTTCCAGTCCATCTTCCCCTTTTTTTACTAAAACGCCCTTACGGACAGATTCTCTGCCTAAAATACTGGTTAACCCCGATTGAAAATCTTGGGCCACCATCCCTACCAGGCCATAACAATCCATGGCTGCCAGACCGGCAATGGTTTGTACTACTTCTTTGGCTACATTAACAGCTCCCAGGTCATTGGTCTTAATAGTGTACATGAAACTACCTCCTATCCTTTATTGAATATTCTACAAGAGAATATTTATTCCTTTTTCTTGCCCTTTATGGTTGCATTTGATAAAATATGTAAGTGCACTTGAAAGAGAGGGGGCAAGAAACGTGGCTAAATGTGAAATTTGCGGGAAAGGCATTGGTTTTGGTAAAAAGTACAGCCACTCCCATATAAGAACTAACCGGCAATGGAAACCAAATATTCAACGGGTAAAAGCGATAGTAGATGGCACTCCTAAAAGAGTTTATGTTTGTACCCGCTGCCTGCGTTCAGGAAAAGTTCAAAGAGCTATTTAAAAGTCATTCAACCATCGGAGCCCGGGGGATTCTATTCCCCGGGTTGCTTGTTTTTATAAGCATCGATTTCTTCTTTATTAAAACTATAAGCCTGGTTGCAGAAGTTGCAGGTAATTTCCAATCCCCCCTCGGCCTCATAAATATCAGCCAGCTCTTCATCAGAAAGACTAGATATTACAATCCCCAGTCGCTCCCGGCTGCATTTACATTTGAAAGCCAGTGGACGAGAGTCCAGTTGCTGATAAGCTATGCCTGCCATGAGTTCCGCCAATACCCCTTCCAGGGTTTCATGCCGGTATATTACATCACTTATAGGACCTAATCTACTCACGTTTTCTTCCAGCCTTGACAGAAGGTCATCCTGAGCACCGGGCATGGCTTGGATAATTAAACCGCCAGCGGCTTTGATGCTCAAATCGGTGTCAACCAAAACTCCCAGAGCCACTAGTGAAGGTATCTGTTCAGATTGCATATAATACTGAGCCAAATCTTCTGCGATCTCACCGCTCAGCAGATTAACCTGTCCCTTAAAGGGTTGCTTAAGGCCCATATCCCTGATGACTTCCAAATACCCGGTTGGGCCTACCAGTCCTCCCACATCTAATTTTCCTGGAGCTTTGGGAGGCAAATCTGCCTGTGGCGCCGAAATTAATGCTCTTCCATTGCCTGCTGCATCAACGGTAGCTACAATAGAACCGGCTGGGCCATTGCCATTAACCCTTAGGGTAAGGGCATCGGCTTCCCCCTTCAAGTCACTGCCCATCATCAGGGCGGCAGTTAAGACCCGGCCTAAAGCCGCAGAGGCAGTGGCAGAAGTCTGATGGCGATGATGGGCCTCTTCCACCACCCCGGTAGTACTGGCCAAAATAATTCTAATCTGTTTACTAGCGTCAACCGCTTTTATTAAATAATCTTTTTTTATCACCTTAACATTCCTTTTTAAATAATACTTCACTAGTAATTATAACCACAAACATCTCCAATTTAAAATTATAGAATAAACTTTCCTACTTGTACCTGCCATACCACAGCAGCTAGATCTGATTATCGTCCTTGGTTCTATTTTAAATGACAGTTTAAATCCAGGGCAAAATGTAGTACTTTAAATAAGAGCTTTATTTTTTTTAACATAATACTAAATGGAGGAAATGTACATGGCAGTATATGAATTTGAAGGTAATCGACCGGAAATAAGTAATCTGGCTTATATCCACCCTAGTGCTTCGATAATAGGTAATGTCATAATAGGTGATCAGTGTTTCATCGGGCCGGGAGCAGTTATTAGGGCTGACTATGGCAAAGTATGTTTGGGCTCTGGTTGTGCAATCGAAGACAATTGTATTATACATGCGGAACCTGACACCATAGTATTAATGGAAAATGACATCATTATTGGCCATGGTGCCATAGTGCATGGTCCATGTTTGATAAAGAACAATTCCATAATCGGCATGGGATCCATTATTTCAACTGGCTGTGAAATAGGGGCCTATGGTTTTGTGGCTGCAGGCAGCCTATTGCTGCAGGGACAACATATTCCAGCTAGAACCATGGTTGCAGGTAACCCGGCCACACCCAAAAAAGAAGTAGATGAAAAATTATTGTTTTATTGCGAAAAGGCTCCTGCTCTATATCGGCAACTCTCTGAGCGCTATTTAAAAGGCATTAAATTATTAACCCCTTAAACCATACCGGGCAGGGGTAGCCAATCTGCCCTTGCCTGCCCAGCTTTGGTCTGCACCATCAGCTATCTTGACCCATATCCTCAAAATATAACTCGCCGCCCATCCAGGCTATATAATCCTTGCTTGCAATGATTTCCCATCCCACTAAGAAGCCGATGATCTTTATGTATTTTTGAACTGACAGCGGGACAGAGCCTCTAAAAAATGCACATCTATTCCACACCCCCTTTCAACTGTTTGCCATGGTGGGGGAAATCCATATAGAATAAGGCCAGTCGTTGCTGCCTGACTAAACTGATAAGCCGTTAGAAAATGATTAACTATAACGACCCAACAGTTTAGAAAGGAATGATATTATGTTAAATAAAAAAGTGTTAATCTCCATATGTTTATTAGCCATGGTAGGGATTTTCTCAGGTTTAATGACAGGTAGCGCAATAGCGGCAGACAATGTACTATCCTGGGGAGACAGCGGCAGCCAGGTAAGCCAGCTGCAGCAAACTCTCAATAAGTATGGATACTGGTGTGGTAGTGCAGACGGCATATTCGGTTCTAAAACCTACAACGGGGTCTTAAGTTTTCAAAAGGCAGTAGGGATTAAGGCAGATGGTGTTGCTGGACCAGTTACTTTAAAGTATTTAGGATTGGAACAGTCTAAGAACACCAATACCCAGGTATCCCGATCAGGAAGCAGCCGGACTGTTACTATGGTTGCCACCGGCTACTGTACCTGCGCCAAGTGCAACTATCCTTTCTACGGCCAGCCTTCTTATCTTGGATATCCGCTTAGAAAAGGAATCATTGCCACTGATCCCAAGGTAATTCCCATGGGAACCAAATTATATGTTCCAGGTTATGGTGAAGGTATAGCGGCTGATCAGGGAGGAGCCATTAAGGGTAATCGTCTGGATCTATGTTTCAGTAGTCATCAGCAAGCCCTTAATTGGGGAATGAAGACTGTAAAAGTCATCATATTATAAAGGCATCATGTTCATGGCCCTTAACCGGGCCTTTTCTTGTTCCTCACTTAGATTATTTTGAAACTTTTTATCATATCATGATAAAATTTTCCTAAAATAAAGTATTTTTATACTATTAACAAAAGAAAAAAATAGGCTCAGGCAGGGAAATATAAATAAGAAGTAGAATTTCTTATTTTGTGATTGTAGGATTAAAGGGGGCATTAGATTGCGTTTAGCAGTTTACCCGGGAAGCTTCGATCCAATTACCAACGGCCATATCGACGTACTGGAGAGAAGTAGTAAACTATTTGACCGGATTATTATTGCAGTTGTACACAACTTAACCAAAAAAGCCATGTTTTCTCTGGATGAAAGAGTAGAGATGATAAGACAAAGTGTTGCTCATATACCAAATGTGGAAATTGATTGCTTCAGCGGGTTACTAGCCCATTATCTGGCGGAAAAGAAAGCCTGTGCCATAATAAGAGGTTTAAGGACAGTAACCGACTTTGAGTATGAAATGCACATGGCCATGATTAACCGGGAACTTATACCAGAAATTGATACCATATTTATAACCTCAGATAAAAATTATATCTTTATCTCTTCCAGCGCAGTAAAGGAGGCGGCCATGGTAGGGGGCAAAGTTGAACAAATGGTACCCCCAATAGTATACCAGGCCTTAAAAGATAAGTATTTATCTACCCGAAGCTGATAAAGAAGATGCTTAGTGAAGGATGATATAATTCCCACGCCCATATTGAGTCATTGCTTTTTCTGTATAGGCAAATTAGTTTTTGCTTTAACGGCATTAGCAGTTGACCCCCCAGTAAAAGGAGATCTCTAAAGTGATGTTCTCGCCGGTTTTTTCCAATGTAACTACAGCAACACTGCAAAACCCATTACAAATAAGAACCTGGCTGGAAGAATTGATGCAAGCTTATCCTGTGGAAATAAGTACTCCTCTGGCCTCTTACATTTATGCCAGAGGAGTAAGACCCGAATATGCCGGAATCAATAAGCGGATTATTAAACAAGCTACCCTGATGGACTGGTTCATCGGGCGAATGACCCTGGATATATATCAATTAGCAAGAACTCCCGAAGCTGAGTACGAGCATTTTCTCGACTTGCTTGATCTCAAATCATCCCAGGCTCTCTTACAACTAGGCCAGATAGCAGTCAATTATGATCTTTATCCATGCGACTATAATGAAAGCAATCTGAGCCGAATAAATTGTGCCGATGCACGTCTAGCTTTTGAAAGGAGCTTTTTGGAGGAAGCGGTTTTAAACTCTGCCTTTGCTATATTGGCAGGGATTTTTTATTATGTCCACGGAAAATTGTACCCGGTTAAGACCTAACACTATACTATCGCTTTACCCGGATGATTATTTACTTCCAATTAACCTTCTGAACTTAGCCCTACTCCCAAACAAAATAGATTCCAATAAAGTTAAAGCATAAAAGCCGCTCTTATAATAAAAGCTAAGTACAAATCCAAATCAATGGGAAGGAAGATAGATTTGAGAACTCTTTGGAAGGGAGCAGTCAGTTTTGGCCTGGTCAATATTCCAGTGAAAATGTACGTGGCTACTGAAAAAAAAGATATAAAGTTTAATTATCTGCATAAAGAGTGCATGTCGCCGGTTAAATATCGTAAATACTGCCCCAACTGCGACCGGGAGCTAAGCAGTGAGGAAATCGTCCGGGGCTATGAGTATCAGAAAGACCAATATGTAATAATCAACGAGGAAGATATGGAACGTATCCCCATTAATAATACCAAAACCATTGATATACTGGACTTCGTAGATCTGAATCAACTGGACCCCATCTATTTTGATAAAAGCTATTATCTGGAAGCTTCTGTAGGGGGTGAGAAAGCTTACACCCTCTTGACTCAAGCTATGGAGCAAACCGGCAAAGTAGCAGTAGCCAAGGTACTAATTCGCAGCAAGCAGAGCCTGGCCGCCCTGCGTATAAAGGATAGGATCTTGGTAATGGAAACCATCTTCTATCCTGATGAAATCCGTTCTCCCGCCTCTCTAAATGTAGGAATAGAGTCAGTCAAGCTACATGATAATGAAATGAAAATGGCAGTTAATCTGATCCAAAACCTTTCTACCGATTTTGATCCCGCCAAATACCAGGATGAATACCGGGAGGCGCTCTGGGAGATGATACAGGCCAAGGTTTCAGGTCAGGAAGTGGTGGTATCCCCGGAAGCCCCAGCCGCAGGTAATGTGGTAGACCTGATGGAAGCCTTGAAAGCCAGTGTGGAACTGGCTGAGAGCAAAAGAAAGGCCAGCGGGGCTAAGAAGCCGGGCCGTCGTAAAAAAACCGGCAGCTAAAGATAAAGCCTTAGTAAACTCTGCTCGATCTTACGAATAAAATACCTATGGGTACTCAAATCATCGGTAAGTTCGGGATGAAAGGAGGTAGCCAAAATATTCCCCTGTTTCACCGCTACCGCCTTCCCCTCCAATTCCAGCAGAACTTCCACTTCCCTGCCCCACTGCTCTATATAGGGAGCCCGAATAAAGATTAGGGGTATTTCATGAGGAGCTATTTTCTCTATAACAGCGGTTCTGCTAAAGCTGTCCAGCTGGCCGCCATAGGCATTGCGCCTAAGAGTAACATCCAAAAGACCCAGATGCACATCATCTTGTTGAACTATATTCCGGGCCAGCAGTATCATGCCGGCACAGGTACCCCAAACCGGTAAGCCGTCCTGGATCAGCTCCCGTAAGGGTTCCAAGATTCCTAATTCCCGGGCCAGTTTACCCATAGTGGTGCTCTCCCCTCCCGGCAGAATAATACCGTCTATTCCAGACAATTGCTGGGGTTTCCTCACCTGAATAATATCTATTCCTGGAATCTTTTGCAGGCATTGAACATGTTCCATAACCGATCCCTGCAGGGCCAGCACCCCCACCTGCAAACCTTTACCAACCTCGCCGGGCATATTGGTCCTCCAGTTTATCAATCTCCAAACCGGCCATAGCTTCACCCAATCCTCCCGAAACTTCCATTATGATCTGGGGATCCTGGTAGTGAGTAGTGGCCTTGACTATAGCCCGGGCTCTCCCTTCCGGATCTGACGATTTAAAGATACCGGAACCAACAAATATTCCATCACAGCCCAGCTGCATCATCAAAGCAGCATCAGCGGGAGTAGCTATTCCCCCTGCAGCAAAATTGACCACCGGCAATTTCTTGTTTTCTGCAATATAGTCTAGCATTTCAAATGGAGCGCCAATCTCTTTGGCATAAGTCATCCGTTCCTCCCGGGGCATAAGTTGTACCCGACGCATCTCAGAGCTAATGGAGCGCATATGCCTGACCGCCTCTACCACATTACCAGTGCCAGCTTCACCTTTGGTACGAATCATGGCCGCCCCTTCACCAATCCTGCGCAAAGCCTCTCCCAAATCCCTGGCTCCACACACAAAAGGAATGTCAAAGCTCTTTTTATCAATATGGAAGAGCTCATCTGCCGGCGTCAGCACTTCGCTTTCATCAATGAAGTCAATGCCAATAGCCTGAAGTATTTGGGCCTCTACAAAATGCCCTATTCTAACTTTGGCCATGACCGGAATACTAACCGCTCTTTTGATCTCTTTGATCATTTTAGGATCAGACATGCGTGCTACTCCACCCTGTTTCCTGATATCGGCCGGCACTCTTTCCAAAGCCATAACTGCAACTGCTCCTGCCCTTTCGGCAATCAGCGCCTGCTCTACATTGGTTACATCCATAATTACTCCGCCCTTTAACATCTGGGCCAGGTTCTTGTTAAGGGTATAACGATCCATTTATTGCCTCCTCCTTCACCTATACGCTATAATATTTGTATCGCAACAATTTTCACTACCATCCAAATTGATAGAAATTAGTATCACATAGCATTGGTCCCCTGTCAATAGCTGAAGGAGAATAGTTATATGTCGTTATTTGTATCGTTACAATTAGACAGAAGCCAGAGTACCCCTCTCTACCAGCAATTGGCTGGAGAGATCAGAAACCTGATAAACTCCGGCCAGCTTAAGGAATGGGAAAAACTTCCCCCCATAAGAAAACTGGCTCGAGAATTGTCGGTCAACAATATCACTGTTGTCCATGCCTATCAAGAGCTGGAACAGGAAGGATTGCTTTATTCCCAGGTAGGTAGAGGAACTTTTGTGAAAGCCCGGCTCCACCAGCCAGAGCCTTTACTCAAGTCCACCCCTGAGGGCCAGGATTATTACCCTCCAGGTCTGAAGGTCATGGATCAAGGTCGCCTGCAGATACCCATGGGAGCCTATAATTTTGCCAGCGCCATCCCCACCCCGGAACTTTTTCCAGTTGCCGACTTCAAGGTTATTCTCAATGAGGTGCTGGATCGAGATGGGGGTAAGGCCTTTGGTTATCAGGAGGGCCAAGGGTATTTACCTCTGCGGGAAAGCCTAGTTGAATACCTGAGAGAAAATGCAATTGAGGCCTATGAAAACTGTATCCAGATTATCTCTGGGGCCCAGCAGGGTATAGATATTATTGCCAAGTCATTGCTTAAAGCAGGAGATTTTGTTATTACCGAAAATCCTACTTATACCGGCGCTTTGGCAGCTTTTAAATCCCGCGGAGCCCGTATTATACCGGTGCCCTTGGAGGAAGATGGGGTTTCCATCTCATCTTTGAAAAAGGCACTGGCAAAATATCATCCCTCCTTGATCTATGTAATACCTAATTTCCAAACTCCCACCGGTATTTCTTATAGTGAAGAAAAAAAGCTAGCTCTGCTGGACTTATGCCAGGCCTATAAGGTGAATATTATTGAGGATGATTCGTTTACCGATTTATCTTATGATTACCCCCGTCAACCTATTAAGGTGCTAGATCAATATGGGCAGGTAATATACATCAAAAGCTTTTCCAAAATACTGATGCCAGGCTTAAGACTGGCCTTTCTATCAGCTCCGGAAAAGATCATTCCTGGTCTGCTCACAGCCAAGCACTCTTCCGATATATCCACCCCGGGTTTGATACAACGGACCTTTGATCTCTATTTAAGAAAAGGCCTATGGTCAAAACACCTGAAGTATATGAGAGACAGTTATCAAGAACGTTACCATACTATGCTAAAAGCCATGGAAGCTCACCTTCCCCAAGAGATAAGCTACACTAAGCCAGGGGGAGGCCTGAGTTTCTGGTTAAGGCTGCCACCCGGCAGTTCAGCCAACTATTTATATACCCGCTGTCTTGAAAACCAGGTCATTATCAGCCCAGGCAGCCTCTTTTCTGCTTCTGAGGAGCGGGACAGCGAATGTTTCCGCTTGAGCTTTGCCGGACTATATCCAGATGACATAGAAAAAGGCATTTTAGCTATCAATACTGCCTATCAAGAACAGGATTCTAAACCCCTCTACTCCCCCCTGCTCTAAACTTAACAAGAGGCCTGGCCCCCAGTTAACTTATAGGATAAAATTACTAAAAAGAGAGAGGAAGCCGTCACATGTATCTTCATACTATTTCTTGGATATTGTTTTTAGTTATGATGCTCTTGGCTATAGTATTGCTGGCTAAAGAAAAACCATGGGTTAAAAGAGATAAATATCCGGAAGGATATTGGATGGGTGTAGGCCTGGGAGCCGGAATCGGCATATGCATGCCCCTGGGTGTGTTATTAGGGCTCTTTATGGATAATATTCCCATAGGTGTAGCTCTGGGACCGGCTCTAGGTGCCGGCTTGGGCAGTGCTATGGGCAGCAGATGGGAAAAGAAGCATTCGGACCAGCAGCAGAATGAAAAAGAGCAAGTCCTGGGCAAGTGGCTAAAAAAAGGAGCTATATTAATCCTTTTGCTGGGTGTGATTATCGTTATATTGCTGCTCACTACCAGAAAATAGCCATTATGTTGGTGGTTTTTCAGCCCTTGATCCAGCTTATATTTAACCTCCGACAAATCCATAAACAAAGGGTGTAAAATCAGCTGAGCTGAACCGCCCATCAGGATTCTGCTCCTGATAGTTGGATCTTCTCATCAGTCAGTGCTGAATCTCTATCAGCATTGACTTCAAGTGGAATCCGATATATTTCAACATATCTGATTCCAAGCTCGGTAATTTTACACCCTGCTTATATTGTTAACCCTGAACAAAATTTTATTCATTTTTTATTTCCAGCCATCTTATTCCTCGTCCTCCAATAAGGCGGATTGCCCGGATAATCTTCTTTCCCCAATCAGTAGGTCTAGCATCCGGCCATAACTATTTATACCCTCCTCTTGTCCATTAAACTGAAGATAAGCATCATTCACCCGGGCTGAGGTTCTGGACACCGGCCCCTGATATTGCTGCCAATACTCGCTTATGGCAACAAAGTCCCTTTGCACCCCAGCTGCATATCCCGAATGCAAATCCTGGTATTGTTCATAATCTAATCTGGCCAGAGCATTCATGGCGTTAAGCAGAGCCAGCAGGGTCCCTGAATACTGATGGTATGGATCCGGGTGCTGCCTGCAGCTCAGGTAGGCAATATAATTCGCTTCATCTTCTCTGGCGAATCCTCTCTGATGAGCCATTTCATGAGCTACCGTAGCTGGAAAGAGTGGATCGGGTATACCCATATTAAGATTAGCCTCACCAGTAAAAGGAAAATAGATACCAGATATGGCTAGATAGGATAAGAGCTCAGACATAATCAGAGCCTTGGGTTTAGCATAATTCCCACCCAGCTGTTCGTAAATACCGGCCAGTTCAGTATAACCTTCACCGGCCCTGCCCAGTACTTCTGCTTTATCCCCCATCACTACTCCCTCACTATCCTCAGGCAAAACCATACGCATTTCATTACTCTCCTGTATTAATTGTAGACATAAGGATTCAAGTTCCTCGGCTCTTATCTGTGTAGTATCCAAGCCCATCAATTCAGAAAGCGGAAGTCGATAGTAATTAAATCCCCATACCAGTAAAAATAAAAAATACCCCAGACTAAATGACATTAGAAGCAGCAATGCTCCCTTTTTTAGCGCAGATTGCAAAGATAGGGTTCCTACCTTAATATTTATACCTTGCTTTATTAGCCCCAAAAGCAAGCCCAGTATTACCAGTAATACCAATAATTCTGCCAGGGAGAAGGGCATCCAGTGACTAAGATAGCCTAAAGCCTGACCTAGCAGGGGATATAAGCCTTGAGAATAGCATTTTTCAACTAGATCCGGGCACATAGAGACAAGCCAGGTCAATATCAATGCACTCGGCAACAGGAACAGTATTATAATTTGCTTTTTCCTTGTCTTCTTCATTTTTTACCCACATAAAAGGTTGGGCCTTTCCCCCAAAGGATTAAGGTCTTTGGTAAGCTTGTCTATGAATCAGGCAATTAATAACCAGATTGATACAAAATCTAATCAAGCTGATTCAGATTTGCTTTTCTGATAATGATATGGTTTAGCGGCCTTTTCCAGTCCCTGCAACCACAAAGCCACCAGCTGGCTACCGTTAATAAGCATTATATTAAGGTCTTCTGCATATTTTCGGGCATGAGCTGTAAAATCGCTGGTGGTTACTACATATCCCCCTTTAGCTTGCTGCCTGTTCATTTGGGAGTGAATAATTGCTATCGGTTCATACGGGACCAAGTGTTCTGGAGCATAACACTTCACCTGGCCCAGATGCTTACCGCTCTGATGATCATGTTCAATATCAACCCCATAATCTCCAGTACCGCCAGTAACGAAAGCTTGGCCACCGTAATAGCTTACCATCACCCGAGCCACAAAATTTTCAAATTCCAGGGGGTTTTCTTTTTTCCCTTCTCCTCGGCCTTCCTCCTGCTTAAAGCGTTCATACAGTCCAACCGCCATGGTTCCATACATATCCTGACTGGTTTGTAAAATATCAAGTCTGATTCTTTTTAACTGCTGGTACTTTTGACGGTACTTGAAGGAATAATAAAATGCAATTGCTATACCTATTAACAGCAGGCCAGTTAAACTAAGGTTCATAACAGTCTCCACCCCTAATCATAAATCTATCTTTAATATCTGCATTTGCAGGCATATTAACCCTATTTATGAATAAAGGCAGCCAGCAGCCAAATCATTACTAAAATATTGACAGTTGAGAACCTTCCCCGCTGTCAACCCCCTGCGGCTCCCTTCAGACCCCACCATTACCTGTTAGGCCCTGGCCCTCGGGTTATTTTCCCCCTGTTTGAGTGCTAGGGTTTCCTTGAACCCATAGGCTCAGCAAAGATGCTGGTCAAACTTGTAGGGGCGGTCTTTGACCGCCCGTTTCCGGCCTAGCACAAATTTTCATATTAACTTGGTTTTGCCGATCATGGGGCTGGTTAAGATAGTAACCTGAACTCGGTAGCAACTACCGCTAGCAGTTTGCGTTGTTCATTGTAAAAGTCAAGCTGCCAGACTGAAGATGTCCTGCCTCTGGATCTAGCCTTGGCTTCAGCCCGGACTGTTTCTCCTTCATTTACTGCCCGCATGTAATTAACTGACATGCTTACGGCTACCATGGCTTGACCTGGATAACTGGCCACCATTCCAGCTGTAACCGTAGTCGATGAAATGGCTGGAATTACTCCCGCATGCAGGTGATTACCCTGGCTTAAATGCCGCTTTCCAACCAGCAGTTCACCCACTGCCCAGCCTGGTTCCAACTCCACTATCTTGATTCCAATATCATCCTGAAAAGTACCTGCCGCTGTTTGATTAATTTTTTCCAGCATATTCAACCTCCTGCTTAAAAAGCTCCAAGCCGGGAGCCTTATTATTTCACTTATAAATTATACTCCATAGGGGACGAGTTTGACTTATCCATCCCAGTATTTATTGTAAATCTTGCTTCTCTGGACTATATTCTTATTCTTTCTATTGTTTCTCTTTCTTCCAGGGCAGAAAAATCGCCCCATTAGGGAAGGGACGATTTTGCTGTTCTTAACAATGCTTTAATCTAAAATCTCAAAATGCATGGAATCGGAATAGGAATTGCCCCAGCTAAATCCCGCCGGCTTAAAGGCTTTTTCCCATAGTATAAAATTAGGATCATAGGGCTCCCGAGAAGGATTAACATATCTAAAATGATCACTGGCGTTAATATCGATGGCTATACCCCAGGAATGATTACTTAAGCCCCGGGAAGAACTCCAATTTACATGACGGCTGACCCAGGTTCCATCCATAGTTTTGATTAAACTTAATAAAGGTACTTCTTGGCCATTTATTTTGGCCTTGCCGTTTTTTATGTAAGTGAAGGCCTGGATAAAATTATCTGCCGCATCTTTATGTACCTGTACCTTCTGATTTAAGCCGGGTAAGGTTATGGTGACTATATTAGCCTCTACCCATTTAGGATCAATTTCTATCCTTCCCCCGCTGATATCCCGGTAATAGAACTGTCCAAATGCCCCCTGGACTTTGCTTAATTTAGGATATTTATATGTATTGCTAGTCCCCACTGATCTGGAAACATTCTGGGTAGCCGGTTTGCTGGCCTGCTGTTGGGATGGGGGCTGCGGCGCTGGCTGAAGCTCCGCAACTGTTTTAGTTTCCGGCTTGGCCTCCAGCTTTACCACTAGTTGTTCATATCCTTCCTGTCTTCCATCCTGAGCTGTAATCTTGATTTGATATTCACCTGGGCTTAAACTGGCGGTATCCCAAACATAATTCAAGGCATCCCCTTTTAAGCTATGAATTAGCTCCTCGTTGATAAAGAGGCTGATTAACTCTATTTTTCCATCGTCCTTGGCTGCGGCCTTTATGCTGAGCTTGTCCCCTCGAATAATACGGGATTTATCTCCGGGAACACTTATACTAACCATGGGCGCTTCATTGACTGGTACGGTGAAACTTTTCAACTCTCCATAGCTGCTCCCCTTAACATTTACAGCAAAAGCCTGATAGTAATAGGTATGACCAGGCTCCAGATCTTTTAGCTGGAAGGAAAATGACTTGTCCTTAGCAATTGCTTCCGTACAGATGAGATCCTTTCCTAACTCGTTACTTTCTCCCCATTGGAAGCCATATTTGCTTACTTCTTTTCCTCCTTCATCATTGATCAAACCATGGATAAGAGCTGCACCATCCTCCTGGGACTTGGCATTCACAGTAGAAACTACCGGCTTGTCCCCTGCATAAAGTGACCCATAGAGAAACAGAGTCAGAAATAGGGCTGCCAAGCTGATAATGGCCACCCTCCCATAATACATTTTCTTCATAAAGATTCTCCTCATCCATTGAATTCCTTTATTGAAAGGAATTGTCGTATTAATCTTCAAATGTCATAACTGTATTTACTTTGCCAATTATACATTCAATTCTATCTATAGCGTTAAGTTAATTGCAAAGGTAAAAATAGGATACAATTCCAATATTGCTGTAGCCAAGACTAGTCTCCTTATCAACAAATACCTGTTGATTTTCAGGTATAAGCAGGCTGATTAGTATAATAATAATCTTAGTGCCATTAGGGCCTTTTCATTAGGTCAATAAGCTTCCTTGGCTATAAATTCAATAAAATACATTTATGGCTAACAAGCTATATTTTTATAGCTCACAAAATGGATAATTAAAGTTAAAATATTATCATAAACTCATTGTTTTATTCCGCCGGAGTCTATAGAAGAAATAGTTTTCCATATGCTTGCAAAATATGGTTTTCAAAATGTTGAACCAGGAAGTAAAGGGAGTTCGTTCCCAGGATTAGAGGGAAAGGATGATTACTATGTGGGTATAAGTTTTTGAAAAACGAAATACGAAGGAGGTTATTGTATTGTCAGAATTAGACATGTTGGTAATTCCTGAGCAGGTCGAGGCCGAGGGTGGATATGTCATTGCTACCTATTTCATTGAAACTGGCATTAACACTGACATTGTAAAAAAGATCGCTTCCATAGGAATAGAACAAACTACCGGAACCTGGGTAGCTGTTCCCGAGGAAACCTCCGAAGTTAGAGCCAAACATGTGGCCCGGGTAGTGGGAATCTATGAAGTTCCAGCCCATGAGTTTGAAGTTCCGCCAGATCAGAAAACCCGCCGATTTGTGTTTCAACTGGCTTATCCAGTAATTAACTTCGGAGCTCAAATCCCTATGATGCTGAGTACCATTATTGGTAATATTTCCATGGCCGGAAGGCTTAAGCTGCTGGATATTAAGTTTCCTCCAGAATATATGAATGGCTTTCAGGGTCCCAAGTTCGGTGTGAAGGGTATACGGGATTTACTGGGGGTCCATGATCGTCCCCTCTTGAACAATATGGTTAAACCTTGCACCGGTTATACCCCTGAGGTGGGCTGCAAGCTTTTCTCCCTGGCCATTGAGGGAGGAGTAGATATAGTAAAAGACGATGAATTGATCGCTGATCCTCCTTTCTGTCCCCGAGATGATAGAATTAAGCTCTATATGCAGGCCATTAATCGTCATTACGAAGAAACCGGCCACAAAGTACTCTATTGTCCCAATATCACCGATTCAGCCGGCAAAATAATTGATAATGCCAAACGGTCTATTGACGCCGGGGCCAATGCTCTTTTGATCAACTACTTGACTGTGGGCATATCTAATTTGCAGGCTCTGGCCGAAGACCCCAATATCAATGTGCCTATCATGGCCCACCTGGATTTTGCCGGAACCATGTATGAATCTCCCATTTCCGGCTTGAGTTCACATCTTATCCTGGGCAAACTGGTGCGTTTAGCTGGAGCCGATATGGTAGTATACCCCAGTCCTTTTGGAAAATTCCCCCTATTAAGAGAACGATATCTGCAAATAGGTCATCATTTGAACAGCCCCTGGTGCAACATTAAGCGGGCACTTCCCATGCCGGGTGGAGGTGTTATGCATAATTGCGTTCATGCCATTATTCGAGATCTGGGCATTGACAGCATACTGGGAGTAGGCGGTGCCATTCACGGCCATCCTATGGGACCGGTGGCAGGTGCCAGATCCATGCGCTATGTAATAGATGCAGCGGTAAAAGGTGTTTCATTCCACGATGCAGCTAAAGAAAACCCTGAAGTGAAAGCGGCTTATGATGCTTGGGGAGTGATGGAAGAAGAAGAAACAATGCTTTTTGATATTAAAGGTTAATTGTTAAGGAGGTTTTAAGTTTGGCTAAACAATATACGCGGGAAGAAGTATTAAACAGACTGAAAAACAGTATTGCGGCTGGAAAACCCATCATAATTGCCGGAGCAGGTACCGGTATTTCGGGCAAATTCTCCGAGCAAGGCGGAGTTGATTTAATTGGAGTATACAATTCTGGCCTGTACCGCATGGATGGTAAAGGTTCCCTGGCTGGGCTGATGCCATACGGGGATGCCAATCAGATTGTCATCGACCTGGCTAACCGGGTTTTCCCAGTAATCAAGGAAACCCCTATGATAGCCGGTATATGCGGAACCGACCCAACCCGGGAAATGGCTCCCTATTTTAAATCCCTGATTAATTTGGGCTTTTCAGCGGTTATGAACTTCCCAACCGTAGGCCTTATCGACGGCAGATTCCGGCAGGAACTGGAGGACACCGGTATGGGCTACGGGGTAGAAATTGAAACTCTGAAAATCGCTAAATCACTGGGTATGTTTACTCTGGGCTATGCCTTTAATGTTGAAGAAGCCAGACTGGTGGGGCAAGCCCAGTTGGATGTATTGATTTGCCACATGGGTCTCACCGCCGGAGGATCTATTGGTTCCAAATACGCCGAGAATAAACTGACTCTGGAAAAATCGGCAGATTTGATTAATGAAATGACAGCTGCGGCCAAGGAAGGATACAAAGATATAATGATCTTCTCCCACGGTGGTCCTATAGCTTATCCGGAAGATACCCGCTACATCTATGAGAAGACTGAATCAGTAGGTTTCCTGGGCGCTTCCAGTATCGAACGTATACCTATCGAAGTGCCTCTTAAGGAGGCTTGCCAACAGTTTAAGAATATCCCTTTGAAAAAATAGGGGGTCTAACCCGGACCTGGGCCCACTCAGGACCAGGTCCGAACAGGCCTATGGCCTGAATAATACGGTCCCTAATTTAAGCCGAAACGGAAATAAACGGTTCACCAGTATGGTGAATAATAAAGGAGGGTGTTAATGATGACCAATCAACCGCAAATTCTAGTAGCAGGTATTTTGGATACTAAAGGTGATGAAATAAAGTTTCTGGCTGAACGAGTTACAGCTGCCGGTGGCAAAGCAACCATTTTGGAACTAAGCGTAGGACATGAAGTAGGCTGGGCTGATATCGGTGTTAGCCAGGTAGTAGCCAAGATGGGAAAAACCAAGGAAGAAATTTTTGCTCTAGATCGAGGCCAGGCTTCAGATATGATAGCGGCCGGGGCCATTAAACTAGCCGATGAGTTATTAAGTGCCGGCCAACTGGATGGAATAATTGCCTATGGCGGTTCCATGGGGGCCAGCATCGCCACTCGGATAATGCAGTCCCTCCCCATTGGGGTACCAAAATTTATGCTTACTACCATGGCCTCGGGAGACGTTTCTCCTTATGTGGGTACCCGGGACATCTGTCTGATGTATCCAATAGCGGAAGCGGGGTTAAACAAGGTTACCCGGCAAGTGCTTAATAATGCGGCAGGAGCAATCATAGGTATGGCTACCGCCCCCAAGATGGAAAACATTGAAGAAAAACCTTTGATAGGTTGTATGATGTTTGGAGTTACTACCCCCTGTGTTTTGAAAGCCTCTCAATATATGGAAGACAAAGGATACGATGTCATCATTAACCACGCGGTAGGCAGCGGTGGAAGATCTATGGAGGAACTGATTCGGGATGGGTTTATTGCCGGAGTCCTGGATATCACCACTCATGAAATAGGGGATGAAATGCTGGGTGGTGTACTGGGAGCTGGAGAAGACCGGATGACTGCAGCGGGCGATATGGGAATTCCTCAAGTGGTAGCTCCGGGAGGATTGGATCTGATTAATTTTGGTCCTCGAAATACCGTGCCCGAAAAATTTATCCAAGAAACCGACCAGCCGGGCCGTGGTTTATACGTACACAATCCAACGGTAACCTGTGTTGGTGTATCCTTGGAAGAGATTTATCGCATTGGTGAACACATGGCAGTCAAATTGAACCGGGCCCAGGGACCAAGTGTGCTGGCTATACCCATGCGAGGCTGGGGAGCTTGTGACCTGGCTGAGGCCGATATTGAGCTGGGCTGGGCCGGGCCGGGATCTGGGCCGGTTTGGGTAGCTGATCCTGGTCAACCCCAGTGGTCCTTGAGATCGGTTCGCTATGTGGAGGCATTACGTAATAGCATAGATAGAAACAAGGAAAACCTGGAAGTTATTCTGGTAGACAAGCATATGAACCAACCTGAGTTTGCAGTGTTTATGGCCGAACTACTTTCCGAAATGCTGGAGGGCCGTTGGAAAAAAGGAAGTCATTCCCACCGTCCCGATATTATTCCTTTTTAAAACTGGAGGTGGAGTAAATGGTAGCCAAGTATGGCCGCGAGGAAATAATAAAAGGCCTCCAGGAACAGCTTAAACAACAGCATGCCCTTTTGATGTTTGGAGCAGGAACTGGATTAACCGCCAAATGTGCCGACATTGGAGGAGCCGACCTGATCGCAGTATATTCCACCGCCAAATTTCGTATGATCGGTCAGCCTACTCTCTTGGCCTGGATGCCTTATGAAGACTGTAATGCCTGTGTAAAAGAAATGGCTCGGGAAATTATCCCGGTAATCAAACGAGCTCCCTGCATAGCTGGCATTGGCGCTCACAACCCGGCTGTGAATCTGTCTCGTATCATTGATGAAATGATGGAACTCGGCTTTTCCGGAATAACCAACGAGCCTTTTGCCGGTTTGTATGGAGACTTCTTTGCCCAGCAGCTGGAGGCAGCCGGTATCGGCTTCTCCCGGGAAGTTGAGCTGATTCAAACTGCTCACGCCAAGGATATCTTTACTGTAGCCTGGGCTTTTAATGCTCAGGAAGCCCGGATAATGGCCCAGGCTGGAGCCGATGTAATTGGAGCCATTGTGGGAGTTACCAGCGGCGGTTTGACCGGAGCCCAGGAGCTTATGACCATGGAGCAAGCAGTAGAAACTGTGCAGCAAATCATGGAGGCTGCCCAGGCGGTGAATTCCAAGATTTTGATCTTGACTCATGGAGGTCCATTCAAGGATGTTCAGACCGCAGCCTATTCTGTTCAATATTCTGCTGCCCATGGTTATGCCTCCGGTTCCAGCGGCGAAAGGATGCCAACGGAAAATGCGGTAATAGAAATTACCAGGCAATATAAAGGGATCAAGTTAAAGTAAATATACAATAACTGGCGGTCACAGACCGCCCCTACAATTCGTTTATCAGGCAATTTCATCAACAATACGATAAACGGCCTGTAGGGGCCACCTGTGGTCGCCTCCTTGTGATCCACAGTTTAACATGAGAAAGGATTGTTATCATGATCAAGCTCTGTGTTTTTGATTTGGATGGAACCCTGGTCAATTCTCTGGAAGATCTAGCCGCTAGTACCAACTATGCTTTGATAAAAAATGGTTTTCCCCCTCGCCAAATCCACGAATTCCCCTATTTGATCGGAGATGGGGTATTGATTCTTTTGCAGCGCGCCATGGGAGAAATTTACCAAGAAGAACAGGTACAACAGCTACTGGAGGATTTTGATTATTACTACAACGGCCATTACGCAGATCTTACCCGTCCTTATGCCGGTTGCGTAGAATTGTTAAGAGATCTGCAAGAGGAGGGTTTACAGCTTGCGGTTCTGTCTAACAAACCTGATCGATTTACCAAAATCATAGTAGAGGAAATGTTTCCTGACATCACTTTCGCTAGGATTAAAGGGAAATCAGAGCATTATCCCACCAAGCCGGACCCTGCTTCTTTGAATAGTATTTTGGAAGAACTGCAGCTTGCTCCGGAACAAGCTCTATATATAGGTGACACCAATGTGGATGTTTTGACTGCTCACAATGCCGGGATCAAAATAGCCGGAGCGGCCTGGGGCTTTAGAGGTCGAGAAGAACTACGGCAAAACGGCGCTGATTATCTAATAGAATCTCCCCATGAGATAAAAAATCTCATCAAGCAAATCTCCTGAATTCTACTAACCCAAACATTAGTCCCTTTGGGATAGCCGACTTATGTGGCCTGCCAGGCAGATAGCTCTATTTATTACCAGAATTTATAAAAAATCAAGCCATATGGAATATATGTTAATTTTGGACAAATGCCTGCTTTTCTGCCTTCTGCTTGTGCTATGATTTAATTATTATCGAATTGAATATTTAATCTGCTGTGCTTTATATGTTCTCAAGCCAAGAGGGAGGTGAACAGATTGTTCTTCGAAGATGTTGAACAGGGTTATACCTTTACAACTGGCAGCAAACCCATTACCGGCACTGAAATCGATATGGTGGCCCAGCTTTCCGGAGCCGACTTGCCCGGCTTTCTTGACAACGAATTTGCTCAAGGCTGGGGTTTTAAGGCCCGAGTAGCTCCTGGTGCCTATCTTATTTTATGTATGATGGGATTAATGGCCAAACATGGTTTCCTGGCCGATGCGGTATGGACCTCCGCTGATGCTATTTCATGGAAAAACCCGGTGCATCCAAATGACAAAATTCATGTTGATTGTGAAGTATTAAGCACCAAAGAAATAAAGCGCGGTGGTGGCCTGGTAAGCTATCAGTGGAAGATATCAAATCAAAATGACCAGCTGGTGGCCCAGGGACAGAATACTTGAATGTTCCCTGGCAAACCATCTAGTTAGATGATTAAGGGGAAAAATAAATAGACTTAAAAAACCACCTTATCCTTTACCGATAGGGTGGTTTTTACCAGTGATGGTCCAGGTTCTGTTATTTATAATTCAGCCATAATCTCGCCCATCTGGGAAGTATCGTAACCTCCCAATCCATTAACCTCTTCCTTGAACTCAATGGATTTTAAGATCGAAAGCAAGGTTTGAAAATTGGATTTTTCTAAATCATTCCTATATAAAACCAGGTCATAGCGTTCCTTGCTTAGGGGTACAAATTCCACCTCATCTACTTGCAAAGCAGCTTTTTCTGTACCCAATCCAACATCAGCCATCCCCCTGGCCACGGCACTGGCAACTGCTATGTGGCTCATTTCTTCATTTTCATAACCTTTGATATCCCGTGAATCAATATTGAGATTGCGTAAATGTTCATCAAGCATTACCCGGGTTCCTGACCCTTTATCCCGGTTGATAATGGTCACATCGGGCCCTAGCAAGTCAGGCCAATCATAAATGCCTTGCGGATTGCCAGGAGCCACATAAAACCCCAAAGTCCGATAAACCAGATTAATAATTGTGGTCCGTTGTCCTGGTAGCAATCTACGGACATAGGGTATATTGTATTCTCCTGTTTCACCATCCCAGAGATGAGTGGCGGTTATATTGGCGGTTCCCTTATAGAGGGCCAGCAAACCGTCAATGCTTCCTACATAGGAGCGCAATGAACGGAGCATGGGATTCTGCTTTTCCAAATAGCGGGTCAATATATCCAAGACAATGTCCTGACCGCAGATAATAAGGCCCTGGTTTTCTATAATCATTTTTTCCAATGAGACTTGTATGTTTGCCGGGGTGGACTTGGTGGGTGTATCTGCAACGTGCATGTATACTTGCAGGTCTGCCTGACTAATACGGATTTGCTTCCCCACACGATAGGAGGGAATATCCCCACGTTTTAATAATTCATAAACTGTTCCCTTGGAAATTTTTAAGAGCTTGGCTATTTCTTCCGGTGAATAGGATAACGGATCCTTCATCTTATCACTTCCTACCAATATAATGGGCAGTTGTTTTAAAAACACTTGTTAATTATTATAACATTTTGTAAAATTAGCTTAAGTATCATTTAGTATCAAATAGTACATATTGAGATAATATTATATTTCATTTAGTAACAAATAGCATTGTTTCGTTTGAGGGGAGCTTTGGGAAAAGGATCCTTTTAAGAGAGGATGGTGTAGAATGAGGCAATACTGGCAATTTGAGTACTTAAGTGATTTTGGGAAGAAGATACGGTACTTCTATGGTACTGAGGCGGCTGTGCAAAGACGGATCAAACGCTACCAAGGCGATGGTAAAGAACTTAAGAATTTGAACAGATCCAAAGCCAAATATCTCAAAATGGAAAACAAAGTGAACTTTATCACTTTATAATCTTCGTGCCACTCACCAGCTTGTCACCTTATTGAATATTCTGACAATTAACACAATGCAAACGAGATCTCAAAGAGGACAGAAGTAATGTCCATAAGCCAAACAGCAATTCACTATAAAAGCCAAAAAGCCCAGCAAAGCTGGGCTTCCCAATAATACATTATCAAATGGTCGGAGTGACTGGATTTGAACCAGCGGCCTCTACGTCCCCAACGTAGCGCTCATACCAAACTGAGCTACACCCCGACGCAAAGAATATTTTATAACACATAAGCTTATTCGTCAAGGTTTGTCATGAATTCTTGGCTAATCAACCTTATCCAAATCAAACTTCCTGTGCAGAGCTCTTACCGCTGTTTCGATGCACTCCTTGTCAATCAGACAGGATACCTTGATTTCGGAAGTACTGATCATATGAATATTTATATCCTCATCGGCCAGAGCCTCAAACATATCTGCAGCTACTCCTGGGTTAGTCTGCATGCCGGCTCCTACAATAGATACCTTGGCTACATCATCTCCATAAGTCATTCCAGAAGCCCCAATTTCTTCCACCAGTTTTCCTATCACTTGCACTGCCTTCTCCAGGTCATCTCTTCCTATGGTAAAGGCAATATCATTGCGGCCGTTGCGCATAGCAGCCTGTATTACCATGTCAACATTTATCCCCTCTACTGCCAGAGCCTTAAACAAAGTCTTGGCAATCCCTGGCTGATCAGGTACATCAAATATGGCAAAGCGGGCGCAATTTACATCGTGAGCAATTCCACTGACCATTACTTCTTTTTCCATCATATCCTCCTTGGTAATTATCGTTCCCGGATGATTATTGAAGCTGCACCTAACTTCCACATCTACCTGGTAAATGAGAGCTACTTCCACAGCCCGGGGCTGCATTACTACCGCTCCCAGTACAGCCAGTTCCAGCATCTCATCGTAAGAAATCCGGTTCAGCTTACGGGCTTCAGACACGATACGAGGATCTGCTGTATATACTCCATCCACATCGGTAAATATCAGACAGCGGTCAGCTTTTAGACTGGCTGCTAAAGCTACTGCAGTGGTATCAGACCCTCCCCGTCCCAGGGTAGTAATATCTCCCTGGGGAGATATACCCTGAAAACCAGCAATGACTACTATATTACCGGCCTCAATCTCCTTTTTGATACGACAGTTCTCAATTCCATTGATTTTGGCTTTATTATGAGTTGAATCACTTTTAATGCCTGCCTGCCATCCGGTCAGAGATATAGCCGGACATCCCATACTGTTAAGGGTTAAAGCCAAGAGGGCTGCAGACTGCTGTTCTCCCGTAGCCAGCAGCATATCCATTTCTCGACAATTAAGATCCTCCCCAGTAGCCCCGGCCAGTTGAATAAGGTCATCTGTGGTATCTCCCATTGCTGATACTACTATCACCACCTGCTGTCCTTCCATTTTCATTTCCCGTACCCGGCAGGCAATATCCTTGATTTTTTCTATTGAGGCTACTGAACTTCCTCCAAATTTTGCTACTACTAATGACAAACTACTCACTCCCTGGATAATTTCACATCATCCGCTTAATAATAATGCACGCCCTGCATGTCTGGCTTAAGATATAAGACCTGGACCTTTACTCCTGCCCCATCAAAGGCTTCTTCCATAGCCTGGCCTACCACTGTTTCCTGCCCGGAAGTGGTGAAAGCCATTATGGAGGGACCAGCTCCACTTAGGGCGGCCCCTAGAGCTCCTGCTTCCAGGGCCGACTGTAAAACCTGCTGAAAACCTGGAATAAACTGCTTACGTAAAGGCTGATAAATCATATCCTGCATGGCTTTGTTTATATGGGTAAAATCCCCATTTTGTAGGCTAGCCAATAGAAAACAGGCTTGCTGCAAATTTGATATTACCGCCGGCAAGGCAATTTGAGCCGGCAGTACCGAACGAGAGCGCTCGGTAGATAGTATAAATTCAGGAACTGCTACTACTACTTGCAGTTCTTTACCGGGTTTGACCTGTTGATAAAATACTTCTCCTTGGCAAACCATGGCTACCGTCAGTCCTCCGGTAGTGCAGGGCACTATATTATCGGCATGTCCTTCCATAGTTACGGCCCAGCGCAACAATTCCTCCGGCGAAAAACAGTCTCCGATTAAACGATTGGCAGTAAACATGCCTGCCACTATGGCCGCTGCACTGCTGCCCAGCCCCTTACCAATAGGAATATCATTATCAATTTCTATATATAAACCCGTAGGTCGATAAAGGGCCTGTTTAAACACAAAATTCATGGCTTTATAAATCAAATTTTCCTGGGGGCTTTCCATTATAGATCTATCCCGCACCCCACTAAATACGATTTCTATGCCACTGCCCAACAATTCAACTTCTACCTGTAGGTACAGATTCAAGGCCATACCCAGGGTGTCAAATCCCGGTCCTAGGTTAGCCGTTGTAGCTGGTGCTCTTGCTTTAACCATCTTGCCTCCACAAATGCTTATATTTTATCCATACCCTCCAGGCGGATAACATTATCTATGTTTCCAACTAAAGGCATACCCCTTAATACCACCAGTGAATCATTTAGATCCCGCTCTTCTACCTGGTGGGTGATTAAAATCAATTCTGCCATCTCACCTCCATAGGTGGTCTGCAATACAGTGGCCAGGCTGACATTATTGCTGCCAAAGACACCGGCGATCCCGGCTAGGACTCCGGGCTGATCTTTAACCGTCATCCTGATATAGAACTGTGCTCTTAACTGACTCACATCCAGTATTTTTTTATCCTCATAACAGGTACAGCTGATACGGCCATTAGCTTTATATAGTATATTTCTACCAATATCTATAATATCTCCCAGCACCGAACTGGCGGTGGGCAGTTTGCCGGCTCCCTGTCCGTAATGCATTATTTCCCCAACTGCGTCTCCGCGAACGAATACCGCATTATAGACATCATTGACTGCCGCCAGGGGATGTTTACGGGGTAAAAAGGCCGGATGAACCCGGGCCTGGATGGATCCATCCTCTCCCTGTTTAGCAACTGCCAGCAGTTTTATTACATAACCTAGTTCCCGGGCAAATTTAATATCATTGAGGGTTATTTTGCTGATACCTTCCACATAGACATCATCTACCGTCACTCGGCTGTTAAAAGCTATTGAGGCCAGGATAGCTATTTTCCTGCCCGCATCCAATCCCTCTATATCAGCAGTAGGATCAGCTTCTGCATACCCCAGTTCCTGGGCTTCTCTTAATACATCTGCAAAAGCACGACCTTCTTCACTCATTTTGCTTAGAATATAGTTGGTAGTACCATTTAGTATCCCTATTACTTCCTGAATCTGGTTGCCAGCCAGAGACTGCTTGAGAGGATAGATAATGGGTATACCCCCTGCTACGCTAGCTTCAAAATAGAAGTCCACCTTATGGGTTTGGGCCATATCAAACAGCTCTTTCCCTTTTTCGGCAATCAAATCCTTATTGGCAGTTACAACATGCTTGCCATGCTCCATGGCCTTCATAATAAAAGTCAAGGCCGGTTCAATTCCACCTATCAATTCAACTACAATATCTATTTCATCATCATACAATATATCATCAAAATTTCTGCTTAGTTTGGATTCTTTTATTCCCAAGGCACGGCATTTATCCAGGTCCTGGTCCACGACCCTTTTTAGTTCAATTACATCTCCGGTCCGCCTGGATATGATCCCCAGGTTCTTATCCAGTAGTTCAACTACTCCTGAACCTACAGTCCCACAGCCCAGTAACCCAACATTGATCATAGTATCTCCTCCTGCATTAGCTCTTTCCAACTACTTCCACTTCAAGTACCCCATCGAGTTCTGCCAGATTAGCCAAAAGCTTATCCACCGACACGGTCATTTCTTGAACACTTATAGAGATGGTTAAATAAGCAACTCCATGCATGGGCAGGTTCTGGTTAATGGTTAGAATGTTGCCGTTCAGCTTGGCAATATGGTTTAATACGGCCGATAATATACCTGGCATATGCTTTAATAGTAGGGAAATATTAACGATTTCAAAATTCTCCGCATTAAACAGGGCAAAAACACCATCTTTATATTTATAAAAGGTACTTCTGGCAATGCCTACCCCATCAACTGCTTGCTGAATATTCAGGGCGTCTCCTCGGGCCAGCTTCTCCTTGGCTTCTGCCGTCTTCAGAATAGACTCGGGCAGAATATCTTCCCTAACCATGTAAAATTTCTTGTCCGGTCCCGGCATAAGATACCTCCGTCCGTTCCTGGCGGATTTTGTTCTTTCACACTCGGACATTATACCATCATTCTGATCCACTGGCAATGAATTTTTATTGTGGTTTTATCAAAATCCGAGCTTGACTCTCCTGCGGAAAACTAGCACAACTGGTTGATGCAGGGAACGTCAATGATGAGCTAAAAAATAAGCCCTGCGTGGCTTAAGCTTTGCTTCACGCAGGGTTCTGAATAGATATGGTTTAATTTTTCTAGCTCAGTTGCTCCAAAATTTCATCGGGTATGTTCATATTGGTATAAACCCGCTGTATGTCTTCATGATCTTCAAATAAATCGATAAGCCTGATGATTTTAGCCGCAGTTTCCACATCATTGATATCCACAGTATTCACCGGCATCATAATCAGGTCAGCCTCTTCAAAGCTAATACCTGACCCTTCCAAGGCTTCTTTGATTTCCATGAAGTTGTCGGGACTGGTTATTACTTCAAAATTATCTTCTTCATCCTTAAAATCATCAGCACCGGATTCCAGAACCAGCATCATCAACTCATCTTCATCCATTTTTAATTCTTCCTTGCTAATGCTCAAATAGCCTACCCGTCTAAACATCCAGCTAACGCAGCCTGTCTCCCCCATATTTCCATTGTGTTTGGAAAAAAGATGCCTGATATCGGGAGCAGTGCGATTGCGATTATCGGTGGCAATTTCCAACATAACCGCTACTCCGGCTGTAGCATATCCTTCATATATGATTTCTTCCAGTATTTCACTATCCAATTCTCCGGTTCCCTTTTTTACAGCCCGGCTAATATTATCATTAGGCATATTGATAGCCTTGGCTCTTTGGATAGCCAGTTTTAGTTTGGAATTGGCTTCCGGATCTCCCCCGCCTCCAGTTTTTACCGCAATAGTAATTTCCTTGGCTACTTTAGTAAACTCTTTTCCCTTTTTTTCATCGGAGCGGGCTTTCTTATGTTTAATTGTCGACCATTTAGAATGTCCAGACATTTTTGCAGCCTCCCTGTTATTTGATAAATCCTGGCAGGATTCCATTGCTTTGGTCCATGTACTCTTTGTATTCCTTTCCAAAATGCCTAAGTAAAAACGCTTCTTCAATCTTAATCCGATATATTAATGCGGGGATGGTTAAAAAAACAATTATCAATAGTCCTCCCCAGGAACTAAAAATAAGGGGTATGGCTAGAAAGCTCAGCAAATTACCTAAATAAATGGGGTGGCGAATGCGGCTATAGATGCCGCTCTTAACCAGGCGATGATCCTGATATAAGGCTACCCGATGGTTGAAGAATTTTCCTATGCTCTTAAATCCTTGCCATCTTATGGGGCAGGATATTAAAAACAAAATAAATCCACTTACAATGACCCAGGGTTCTATAAAATACATGCGTGTATAATGAGAACCGGCAAAATCTATGGATGAATATAAAAGGGCCAGGAAAAAGGATAATTGCAGCCATAAAAAAGTATGATGGTCTTCATCTTCAATAACATATACGTCTGGAGCCTGGTATACCATGGTTTCTGATAATAAGGTCCAGCTAAGAAAAATGGCAAAGAACAACATAATAACCCGGAAATCAAAGGGGGGAAGCAATGCATAAGCCAAATAACCGATATATACAAAGACTAAGAGGAAAATAAAAATCCGTATAATAACTCTCCGTTGCCTTGGTTCCAACCTCTATCCCTCCGTTACTGTTTATTCAAAGGTGCTGGACCTGGGTATGCGGGCTATGACCGGCAGCCTCCGCTTATGCTCACTAGCCCTGATCATGGCTTCGATTCGCTCCAGGCTTTGAATGCCCGTACGCTCTCCCTCCAGGTAACGATCCAGTTCCTGGTAGGTGACCCCCATTTCCTCTTCATCGGTCTGACCCTCCCACAGTCCTCCCGATGGAGCTTTATCAATTATTACCTGAGGTATCTGTAAAAAACGGGCGATTTGGTATACTTCAGTTTTAGTTAGATCTCCCAATAATTGAAGGTCCACAGCACTGTCCCCATGCTTGGTACAATAGCCGGTACAGAGTTCGCTCTTGTTACTGGTTCCAACCACCAGATAGTTGCGAGCCTGGGCTGAATAGTAGAGAGCAATCATCCTCAAGCGAGGTTTCAAATTAGCCCTGAGCATCCTGCCCGCTTCACCCTCCAGCCGTATATAAGATTCAAATTGGGTTACCAACAGCTGGTAGGCGTTGTCTAAATCCACGATGTGGTGAGGTATTCCCAATTCCTCAGCTAACATTTGCCCGTGTACCAAATCTGAAACCTGACTCTCACAAGGTAAAATAAGGGCCATACAGTTATCGCCAAAAGCTTTACGAACAATAACTGCTGCCACCGCTGAATCTACTCCTCCGCTTAAACCAAGAACTGCACCAGAAAAGCCGGCTTCCCTTACTTTCTGCCGGAGCCAGTCAACCAGATAATTGACCTTAGCCTCAGCGTTCATCTCATAATCCCCCTTATTCAAACAATTCGGTTGACATGTATTTGTCTGCCCCATCCGCTGCAATGGCTAGAACTTTTGCCCCTTTACCCATTCGCCTTGCCACGTGTAAGGCAGCATAGACAGCTGCTCCCGAAGATATTCCCACCAGAACTGCATCCTTGGCCGCCAGTTCTCGACAGGTTTGTATAGCCAGGTCACTCTCTACGGGAAAAATTTTGTCAATTAATTCTAAATTCAACGCCAAAGGGACAAATCCTGCCCCAATCCCTTGAATTTTATGAGGCCCGGCACTGCCACCACTCAGAACTGCTGATTCCGCCGGTTCAACCGCCACTATCTGAACTCTTGGTATTTTCTCCTTCAGGGTTTTAGCAATACCGCTAATAGTGCCCCCGCTTCCTACCCCACAAACCAGAGCATCAAGTTTCCCTTCCATCTGTTGATAGATTTCCAGGGCCGTTGATACTTGATGGCTTTCAGCATTGGCCGGATTTTCAAATTGCTTGATAGGAAAGTATCTACTGTCTTCCTGAGACAGCTGTTCGGCTTTTCTCACTGCTCCCGGAACTCCATCCTCAGCTGGAGTCAGTACCAGTTGTGCTCCATAAGCCCTTAATATTTTCTTGCGTTCCTCACTCATGTTTTCCGGCATTACGATTACCAGGGGATAAGACTTTATAGATGCTGCCATGGCCAATCCAATACCGGTATTGCCACTGGTAGCTTCCAGAATAATTGAGTCCGGCTTAAGTTTGCCTTCCTCTTCCGCCTTCTCAATCATATACAGACCTGGACGATCCTTAATGCTGCCACCTGGATTAAAGCCCTCCAATTTCAAATATACCTGGGCTGCACCGGTATTATGGGCAGAACTCAGTCTAATCACTGGAGTTTCTCCAATTAGCTCCAAAATACTATTAACCACTTTCATTCGATTTCCTCCTGTTTATGGGTACTACTTCTATTTTACCCCAAGCTGCCATAGTATCCTCTTTTATGGCCAAAATTCCAGTAATCCCACTGATCTTCTGTGCCATTTCTATTGCTTTCATCAGATCAGCGGAAGTCTTGACCCGGTTAGCTGCTGCTGTAGCCACTGCATCGCTGAGAGCGGTGGGAAAACCCGTTATTACTACCGCATCAGCCCTACCCCAACTCAAGCTGGGACCAACAGTGCCGGAAGAAGTGCAGATTCCCAGGGGAGTCTCCCCAGCTTTAATCTTAATCCCTATCTTGTAGGTAAATTTGGAGGGACCAGCAAAGACCGCAATGATCCGGTCCGACTCTGAACTGAGAAATATATCACCGCCGTTTTCCACTACCACTTGACCACATCGGGTCAGCAGTTGCTCCCCCAACGCCTGAGCAATGGCACCAGCCACCGCAGCCATTGGTCCTACCCCGGCGGCCCAGGCGGCTCCATTCATACGCCGAACAATTTCTGGAGCTCCAGCTAATAGATAAATTGGAGCCAGCGAAGTCTTAAATTCTGGCTGCCTTTTAATATAGTCTTCCAAATCCATTCTTAAACCCAGAAGAATCTCATAAGACCAGGATACCAGGCTATCGGTATAGCTCTCTTTATCTACTCCGATAGCCAGGTCACTTTCTCGGATGCTTATCTTGTAATACTTGAGGTTGGTTCCCTCATGTAAGGAGCGATAATGCCGGTTAACATAGTCATACTCTTCCCTCTTGTTCATATAGAACCCTACATGGCCTCCCTGATGTCAAAATGGAGGTTTATGGCCCGGGTGGGACAGCACTCCAGACACATACCACAAACTACGCATTTTGAATTATCAAATGATACCTCCATACTTTCCCGATCCATAAACAAGGCTTCGGTAGGACAGAAGGAGGCGCAGGCTCCGCACTGGATACAAAGAGCTTCATCCCACATCACGGTCTGACTTAAGGGTTCGCAGGATACTCCTAAACCGCTTAAATAATTAATTCCGGACTCATAATTGTCCTTATCTCCGGTTAGTTCCATAACCATTAATCCTTCTTTTTGTGGATTAATATTAGCCTTTAGAATATTTACTACCAGATCATATTCTTTAACCAACTGGTATATGATAGGCTGTTCTGATTGGGCAGCGGAAAAATACAATACAATCCTGTTTTTCACCTTTACTTACCTCCCATCCTGGAATTGAAGATGATCCCATTAACCGGCCGTCTATCGGGTATGGATTTAAAATCGATATTAGCATCTGCTCCAGGCAGCATCTGTACTGGTTGGCTTATTTCAAATTTACCGTTAGCGATCCAGTCTTTTAAGATGCTGGCAATTTTCTTGGCTCTTGGATAACTGGATTGGGGGGTAGTAACTACCTGCTTGCCGTTAATATTTATCCGGCCGCTTTTTAGCTCTTTAAAATTGGCCAAGCCCAAATCTATATCTTTTTTATAGGGATAACCCTCAAAAAAGTCTACTATGGGGCAGTAAATATCTTCATCTTTAACTGCCGTATAGTGTAGAATTTCTTCATCCAATATGGGTATGGGTATTCCTATGCCAACGGCCATAGTCGCTCCATAACCTATATAGCTCAAACCTACCAGCCAGTTGGGATCCATCTGTTTAAGATCGCCAATAACGGAAAGAGTGCCGGCTGGGGTTTGGGGAACCCCATTTTCGCCCCTGCTTACATTGGGATGATGCTGGGTCCCATTCCAGGCTACATAACCTATACCACCACCCAAGAATATCCGAGTACCGATTCCAATGGTCTTGTAATGGGGGTCATTCAACAAGGGACTCAACTGCCCGGAGGTGGAATAAGCGGCATTTCCCAGGCGGGGCCGTAATATACCCATATAGGTATAAAGGGGACGATCGCCCAGGTTAACCGCACAATTATAATTTTGATAGGCATTGCGAGGGTTAAACATAAAGGCCTCATTCACATCGTCCAGGGTAATTATAGTCTCCAGCTTACGGTTGGGATAACAGTCGGTGCCATAAGCCACAGCTTCCAATCTGATTTCTTTCCCAGCTACCAAATCTTGTATTACATGGCCGCCTCCATAGCTAAATCGGCCCGGATAAACCTTGTTTTCAGGATCTGATTCCGGCAGCTGTCCTGCCCCCAGATAAACATCAACTGCTGCTATACCAGTATATGCTTCTACTCCATTCAGCCATACTTTCTTCATTTTAATACGAGGATTGGAATGACCAAAATTTATAAATGCGCCTGAAGAGCACATCGGACCAAATGTGCCGGTGGTAACTACATCAATTTCCCGGGCTGCTTGGGCGTAGCCTTTTTCCTTCACAATATCTATTACTTCTTCTGCAGTTACTACTACCGCTTGGCCTTTTTTTATCTTCTCATTTATCTCTTCATAAGTTTTAGTGTATGACATAATAGTCCTCCTGATTTTCATAATTAATCTATGGTTTTATCATATTATCCCCGCCGCTGCTTGAGCAGACCAAGGATCAATATAGTCTCAATAAACTCTGGGCTACCAATACCGCTTGTCGGGCATCTTTTCCATAGGCGTCAGCACTAATGCTGTCGGCATACTCCTGGTTCAAGACTGCGCCTCCCACCATCACGCGGCAATTAAGGCCCTGAGCCTTGACTCCCTCAATAACTTCCTTCATTCTAGGCATAGTAGTAGTCATTAAAGCACTTAATCCGATGATCTCCGCCTCCTGCTCCTGGGCTGCCTGCAGAATATCAGCAGCCTTTACATCTTTGCCCAGATCCAGCACCTTAAAGCCATAATTCTCCAGCAACACGCATACAATATTTTTCCCTATGTCATGTATGTCTCCCTCCACCGTAGCCATTACAATAACACCGCTACTTTTTCCTTCCTCTTCCTGCAAATGGGGTTTAATAAAAGCAAAGGCTTTTTTCATGGTTTCGGCGGCCATCATCAACTGAGGCAGAAAATATTTCTTTTTATCATATAATTGCCCAGCTTCTTCAATACCGGGAATAAGATACTGGTTAACCAGCTGTAAAGGATCCAGTTTCTCCTCCCTTAAGGCCCGTTCCAGAAGGGATTCGATATCATCTTTATCCCCATTGAGAATGGCCTGTTGTAGAAGATGTCCGATCCCGGATTCACCTGCAACGTTTTCGGGCTTGACAGTCTTGACAGTATCCGAAACCGCTGCAGCCTTTTCCGGGCTAATTAGTTCCGGTATGTTGCACATCGAACATACCGGGTGTCTGAGCAGCCCGGCATCACTAGTACCTCCTGATTTATAATCCTTATATTTTTCAATATATCCGCTGCAATTCTGATCCCGGTTTAATAGCACCGCTGCAGCTTGGGTAGTATCCATTACTTTTTCATCAAAGGGATTCATTATCGGCAGATCCAAGCCGGCGGCCCAAGCCATAGCCAGGTAGGCCGAAGTCAAAATGTCTCGGGCCGGCAGACCATGGGATACATTGCTTATCCCCAATACTGTCCTGACTGGAAGCTCTCTTTTTACCAACTGTAAGGTTTTCAGGGTTTCCATTACCTGTCCCTGTTCGGCACTGGCAGTTTTAACCAGGCAGTCAATATATATGTCCTCATCCCGCAAACCGTATTCGAGAGCCCGATTATAAATGCGGCGGGCAATTTCCAATCGGCCTTGAGCGGTATCCGGGATGCCATTTTCATCCAAACAAAGTCCCAAAACAGCCGCTCCATATTTTTTGGCCAAAGGCAACACCAGGCTAAGCTGTTTTTCTTCTCCAGTAGTGGAATTTATCAAAGCCCTGCCCACAAAGTATTTTAAGCCGTTTTCAACCGCTTCGAGGTTGACCGAATCAATTGATAGCGGAGCATCCACCGCTGCCTGTACCTGGATTACAGCTTTTTTCATGGCAGCCGCCTCGTCAATCCCAGGCACGCCCATGTTTACGTCTAGGATGGGAGCCCCTGCCTCCCGCTGCTTTCGGGCTTCTTCTACTACCATTTGCATACTGCCTTCTTTAATGTCCTGGGCTAGTTTCTTTCTGGCGGTGGGATTGATGCGTTCCCCGATAAAGGCCAAAGGGTATTCTTCTCCTATTAATGTGCAATGGCTGCGGGAAGCAAGCCCCCTTAAGCCCTGCTTGTTTCTGCTTAGGGGAGGAATTCCTTTGAGAGCTCTGGCCATAGCCTGTATGTGCTCTGGGGTAGTCCCACAACAGCCCCCTATAATATTGGCTCCGACCTCCCGGAGTTTAAGGGCATATTCTGCCATTTCTTCAGGTGAATCAGGGAAAACCGTATTACCGTTAATTAGTTGGGGCAAACCTGCATTGGGTTCCACCGATAGGAATAGCTTGGAATAACGGCCCATGGCCTCAATAACCGGCAGCAGTTCTCTAGCTCCTCCCGAACAATTGGCTCCGATAGCCAAAGGCTGCAAAGCCTCTAGGATGATAAGAGCTGTAAGGGGATCGGTTCCCATCATAGTCCTTCCCCCATTTTCAAAAGTCATATGAGCTATTATGGGCAAACGGGTATGTTGCCGGGCAGCAATTAGGGCCGCCCTCATCTCCCCTATATCGGTCATGGTTTCTATTGAAATAAGATGGGCTCCGGCCTTTTCACAGGCTGCTGCCTGCTCCCCAAAAACCTGGTAAAGATAATCAAAATCCGTATCCCCTATGGGATGGAGCAGTTTACCAGTAGGACCAATGGAAGCAGCTACCAAAGCCTTTTCCCTGGCTGCTTGCCGGGCTATTCTCACTGCTTCCCCATTTATTTCCTGCACTTTATCAGCCAGACCAAATTCATTCAGCTTGCAACGGTTTCCTCCAAAGGTATTGGTCTGAATAATGTGGGCACCTGCTTGTACATACTGATAATGTATTTCTTCCAATAGCCTCGGATTTTGGATTCCAAACCACTCTGGACATTCACCGGGCTGCATACCTTGATTTTGCAACATGGTTCCCATGGCTCCATCAAGTATTAGAATTCTATCTTTCAACTCTGTAATAATGTCTCTATTCATTCTATCCCTCCTTCTACAGCCGGCAAATACTGACAATAAAAACCCTCTTATTAGAGGGTTCAAATCTCTTAGCCCTCTCTCATCTTTCAGGATAATCCTGCAGGAATTGGCACCTTACCTTAACGGGCGGTTGCCGGGCTTCATCGGGCCTTTCCCTCCACCTCTCTGGATAAGAGCATTCAAGCGTATATATTGGCTTATACAGCGGCCAGGGGCACTAATTACACCTGACTACCGTCTTCTCTCTGTTCCTCACTTGTTTCCTCACCCCCGGGTTCAATATCCCGAACCTTTTCCTTCCCTGTACTCTTGATGGCTTCGTGTCCATTTTTGCCCGGGCTGGCTTTATCATCATCGAATTTCATCACTTCATTAATTTCTTTTTGAACCCCGCTGGTAGCCTTTTTGAATTCCCGGGTAGCTTTTCCTATGCCTTTGGCAACTTCCGGCAACTTGCCTGGTCCCACCACAATCAGTGCAATTAATAATATGACTATTAATTCCCAGGGCCCAATATTACCTATAAATCCAAACATAAGACTATCTCCTTATAGCAATAACTTATTTATGAAATCACTGCCTACTATTTTCGCTATTAATTTTACTGGTATTTATCCATATTAGCAATGTCAATTTTTCTAGAGTATTAATCAATATGGGCCTCTTCCGTTACATTTCTTATCTCATATGACCGGTGTCTAATCCTTCTATGCTCTCTATTCCATCCTATAATTATGCCACATAAGAAAAGGTCCATAAAGAAATAATTGGGATTTCTTACATGGACCTATTCCTTATTTCTAGGGTTGGCACATTTCTCAAGCCATCAGCTTTGGGCTCACCTCAGCTCGGTGGGCACAAAAGCGTCTATCAATCCTATAACCAGTGCTGCCAAAAGGCTTCCCAGCAAAGAAACGGACAGATAATTAGGAATGATAAACTGGGCCAGATAGATAACCACTGCAGCTGTAACAAAACCCACAATTCCACGAGATCGCGGGGAAATCCGATCACCGAATGCCATTTCTATCAGGTAACCAATACCGGCAATTACCACGGCCGCTATTAGGGCCCCTACAAAGCCCGATACCCTTATACCAGGAATCAGGTAGGCTACCAACATTAATACTATCGCTGACACCACGAAGCGGACAATTGTTCCTATCCAGCTTCCACTCATATAAAAACCCCTTTCCTTTTTCGATAATATTATGTTTTTCCGACAATCTTATAATGCCAAAGAAATGAGAGAATTATACCATTAAATGATTTCGGGTAGATGTGGCTTTCCAAGTCAACTTTTACATAAAACCGGCTTAAATATGAAACATTATTGATGTATGGAAAAAGAGGAGGAACGGGACCTATGTTCGGATTCCTGAAGAAAAAGGTCAGGGCGACACAATTGCATCGAATCAATGAAAAAAAACAATCCCCAGCACCTGACTCTGCTACAGCAGGGGAACAGTTAAACACCGATTTGGATGAAAACCTGATCCGACTCCGTGAAATAATAGGCAGTAGTCCGGATATGGTGGTACGGAAATTCAATTTTGGTCCCCGTTACAGCTATAAGGCTGCTCTTTTTTTCGTAGATGGATTGGTGGACAAGAAAATCATAAATGAAACTATAATCAAACCACTCATGTATGATATGCATCTGCTGGATACCCAGCAGATTAGGCCTATGAAGGATGCCAGCCAGCTTCAGAGCATATTGCTGTCGGTAGGGGATGTAAAAGAAGTCAGCTCTTTCGAGGAGTTAATAAAGGCCTCGTTATATGGAAATACTGTTTTGCTAGTGGATGGCTTCAGCAAGGCTCTGGATATTGATACCAAGGGCTGGCAGGCCCGATCGGTACAAGAGCCAACCATCGAACAAGTGGTGAGAGGACCCCGGGAAGGTTTTACAGAGACCCTTCGCTATAATACTGCCCTTTTACGAAGAAAGATATTGAATCCCAATCTCATCATAGAACAGATGATAGTGGGAGAACAGACTCGTACCCATATAGCCATAGCCTATCTGAAGGGGGTTAGCAGCCCGGAATTGCTAGCAGAAGTAAGGTCCCGTTTAAGTAGAATAAAGACTGACGCCATACTGGAATCCGGTTATATCGAGCAGTTCATCGAGGATGCTCCCTATTCATTGTTTTCCACCGTGGGTAATACGGAAAAGCCTGATATTGCCGCTGCCCGTATCCTGGAGGGACGGGTAGCTATACTGGTAGATGGCACTCCATTTGCCCTCACCGTTCCCATGCTTTTTATTGAAGGCTTCCAGGCGGCGGAAGACTATTACTCCCGGCCTTACTACGCCAGCTTTATCAGATTACTACGCTTCGCCGCTTTTTTCCTGAGCATCCTGGCCCCGGCTGTTTATGTAGCCCTGTTAACCTACCACCAGGAATTCATCCCTACTCCCTTGTTGATAACCATGGCCCTGTCGGTACAGGGTATCCCTTTCCCGGCCCTAGTGGAAGCTATTCTTATGGGCTTGATATTCGAAATACTACGGGAAGGTGGGATTCGTCTGCCCCAGCAGGTGGGACAGGCAATAAGCATAGTGGGAGCTCTGGTTATCGGACAGGCAGCAGTTCAGGCGGGCCTGGTGGACCAGGCCATGATTATTTTAATCGCCTTTACTGCAGTATCATCATTCCTGGTAGTAACCCATACCGATGCCAGTACTTTGATTAGGTTTTTGCTGGTACTAATGGCAGGAGTCCTAGGAGCCTTTGGCATAGTAATTGGATTGCTGGCCTTGCTGGTCCACTTGGCTGCTCTGCGTTCTTTTGGGGTACCATACCTGGAACCCATAGCCCCCCTGGTTATAGGAGATCTTAAAGACAGTTATATAAGAGCCCCCTGGTGGACTATGCTAAAGCGCCCCCACCTAATAGCAGTCCAAAATCCTACACGTCAATCGGACAATTTAAGACCATCACCGCCGCAACCAGATCAAACCGAGGCCGATTAAAGCCAGCTATCAAACACAAGAGGTGAGTAAACTGCAGAATTGTATTAAATACAGGCTATTGAAAATAATTTCCCTCTTCCTGTGTCTGAGCATAGCTCTGAGCGGATGCTGGGACAAAAATGAACTTACATCGCTGGCTATCACCACCGGTGTAGCCTTTGATACAGAAGAATCTGAAGAAGATATCCAGATGACGGCCCAGATAATTAACCTGGGTACCTTGGCCCCGGCTGCTGTTCAATCCAGCATAGCAAATCCGCCCTATTGGAACCTTAAGACCAGGGGTAAGACTGTATTCGATTGTATTCGCAATGCTACCATGCAGTCACCCAAGAAACTGTACTGGGCCCACAACCAGATCATAGTCTTTTCCGAAGACCTGGCCCGGCAAGAAGGGGTGGGCGAATACCTGGATTTTTTCTTCCGGGATGCTGAACCACGTATTTCTATTTGGCTCCTGGTCAGTAAAGGCTCGGCCAGTGATATCCTGAAAATGGACTCTAAACTGGATCCTATTCCAGCTATGAATATCAGCAGCCTTATTGAAAACCGCAGCAATAACGCCAAGGCTTCTGCAGTTGACCTGTATGAATTCAGCAACCGTCAGCTGAGTCAAGCTACCGCTCCGGTTATGTCCTATATACAGCTGCTTAGTGCTAATGGGGAAAAAACACCTCTCCTTTCCGGGACCGCTGTGTTCAACCGGGACTTTAAAATGATAGGCACCCTGAATGAGCGGGAAACCCGGGGCATGCTATGGGTAATCAACCATTTGGATAACGGACTGCTGGTAATGCCAAGCCCTCAAGATGAGGTGAATATAAGCATTGAGGTTATCAGCGCCAAGACCAAGATTGAGCCTCAGATAATAAACGGAGAATTGAAGATCAAAATACTGGTAAGGGAGAAAGGTGTCTTAGGGGATGCGGATGGTTTTGTGGATGTACTTGACAAGGAGTTATGGAACCGCATTAACCAGGGACAGGCTGCAGTCATCCGCCAGGATATTTTATTATCTCTAGAGCAAGCCCGGCTGCTAAAAGCTGATATTTTTGGATTTGGTGATGCAGTGTATAAAAAATATCCCCGGGAATGGAAAGAAATCAAAGAAGACTGGATAGATATCTTCCCAGCCCTGGAAGTGGAAATCCAAGTTCAGACTGCCCTGGTTCGGCCTAACATGATACTGCATAGTATCAATAAATAGACCAAGAAGGAAACAATTAACTATGAGTATAGAAAAAGAAAAAATTAGCTCTCTTCAGCTAATGGCCCTAATATTCTTCTCCATGTCCGGCTCAGTAGGTGTTTTCTACTCGGGCAGCATAGCTGGCAATAATATGTGGCTGGCCTACATAGCTGGTTTTGCTGCCGCTTTGTTTCTGGTCTGGATAGTCATTAAACTTTATTCTTATTATCCGGGAAAAAATCTGATCGAGATAAACCAATGTATTTATGGACCCCTATGGGGCAAAATAGTATCCCTTTTATACGTCTGGTATTTCTTTCATCTGGCTTCCATGATGTTGCACAATTATGCTGCCTATATATCAACGGTTATGCTCCGTTATACTCCCTCAGATGTACTGATTCTCTGCACCCTGGCTATGTCCGCCTATATGGTACGCAATGGTGCGGAAGTCATGGGCCGGTGTGCAGTCAATCTTCTACCCTTGATACTGCTCACCTTCCTATTAATCCTAACTACTATCAGTAATGAAATTGAGCTGGAGGCTTTGCTGCCCATTATGGATATTCCTGCCCGGGATTTTATCAGGGCCTGCTTTCAAACTCTCATTTATCCTTTTGGAGAAATAATAATATTCCTCATGCTCTTCCCCTTTCTGAAGGACCAAAATAAATTGGGTTCAAGCATAGTATGGGGTATGAGCTTGGGAATGGCCAATATTGTAGTTCTCACTCTCTTGGCTATAACTGTATTGCAGGCTCTGGGCGGCATATTCACCTATCCCGTCCATGCCATGATTATTCGGATCGATATTGCAGACATCATAACTCGGGTGGATATCTTAGGGGCATCAGCCGGCTTATTGTTGGGAATAATTAAAATTACGGTTCTTTATTATGCCGCGACTCTGGGGGCTGCCCAGCTGCTTAAGCTGCCTTCTTATACCTCGATAGTGCTGCCTATTGGATTACTGCTCTTTGATCTCAGCATCCTGCAGTTTCCTGATGCGTCCAGTAGTTTCAACTTTCATGCCTTAATTTATCCCTACTATGCAATGCTGTTTGAAGTTTTTCTCCCGGCCTTGACCTTGCTGTTGGCCCTGGCCAGGAAGAAAATCCTAGGAAGAGCAGCTGAAATATATCGAGGAAAGGAGATTTAAGAACTATGGATTCCACCAGAATATCTTCAAATCAATTAGGGGCTTTGATTATCGGATTCGTACTGGGATCTTCGGTTATTCTCTCCCCGGGCTTAAATGCCGGTAGTGCTTCTTGGCTAACCGTAATCACCGGTGTAGCCCTGGCTTCCCCTATAGTAGCTGTGATAATCAAGCTGAGCTCAGTCTACCCTGGAAAAACCCTGGTGGAGATTAATGACCTGGTCCTGGGCCCTATCGGGGGTAAACTGTTTAGCCTGTTATATCTATGGTACTTCTTTCATCTGGGTGCACTGGTTTTAAATGATATAGCCGATTTCATCAGCAGCATCATGCCTACCACTCCCTATCCCGTTTTCCTGGTGGTTACCGCTGCAGTAGTAATATACCTGAGCCGAAATGGGATTGAAGTTATGGCCCGATGCAGCTCGGTCATCGTTTTCTATTCATTCCTCTTTATCCTTATTGTATTAATTCTTATGTTCAACCACATTGACCTGGCTAATTTCCTCCCTATAAGCAGCATAAGTATAAGAGACTTTCTTAAAGCCAGTTACGAAGTAACTGTTTTTCCCTTTGGCGATATCATAGTGTTCACCATGCTGATTGGATTCATCAATGATCGTAATAAAACCAGTAGCACTATAGTCACTGCCCTCATTATCTGTACTATTTATGGTACCCTTTTCAATTCCATAGCTGTTGCTGGCCTGGGTAATTTAATGGAATCAGCTATTTATCCAGGATACAATATGGTGCGGCGGATAGATATTTACAGCATCATTACCCGAGTCGATATAATTGGAGCCAGTGCCAATCTTACCCTGGGAATACTTAAAACCTCGGTCACCTTATATGCTGTTTCCCTGGGATGTGCCCAGATGTTTAAACTGCGCACCTCTGCCCCCTTGGTATTGCCAATCGGCACTCTGATGATACTGATGAGCTTGATACAGTTTGACAGCGTTATACACAACCTGGTTTTTCATGAAAAAACCTATATCTATTATGCCCCCTTTTTCCAGGCTTTCCTGCCCCTCGTCACCCTTTTGATGTACCTGCTCAAGCAACATCTGCCCAGCGAAAAAAGCAAGTCTGTAGCCTGAACCTGCTTATGCAGGTATAAAATGACCGGGAAAGCCTAAGAATTAGAACTAGAGCAAGATAAAGGAAGTGCTTATGATGATGGTGCTGCTATCGATTGTGATTTTTATTTTTATAGCCCTGATAGAAGTGCCCGGACTGCTCAGGAAAAATCAAAAGCGAGAGTTGATAGCTTTTGTGGCCTTGCTGCTTCCCGGTATGGCCATCACTATCATGCTCAGTTTAAATATTAGGGTTCCCAACCCGGTGAAGGGCATCGAGTACCTGGTTCAACACCTACTGCAATATCTTTCCACAATTATGACTTAAGCAATCCATATTGGGAATCCGCCTCATCTTATCATCCACCATGCTTTCCGTCAGTACCCGTTGGAGACCTTAGGTTCTCTGGGTCAATGTTCCACTGAGCTTCTCTTGCTTTGGCTTCCTTAAACCAGGTCTGTATTCTTTCTCTTGCCCCTTTGTATATCACCTTTCCTGGATTATGGAGGATATTACACCGCTGGCAAGAATACTAATATATGGGAGGTGATTGTTTATGAAAGAACCCAGGAAAACCAAAAAGGATAGGAAACTGGAAAAACAAAAACAGCTGGAAATAGATCAGGATTTGGCCCTGGAATTAGAAGAAAAGCGAACCCGGCGCAGAAAAACCATTAATACTCTCTGGAAAATATGGTGGATCGGTCTAGTTATCATTTTTGCCATAGTCTTCATTCAAACCTATATAATTAAATTTGGCTCCTAAGCATCCTTCCCAAAAGTATTAAAATGAACTTTGTCATATGGAAGTTGGCTCTCATTATGGGGAGGTTTATTTTCGGCCGGGTAGCCCATAGCAATTATAGACTCAACCTGGTATGGTTCGGGAATATTTAAAAGAGTTTTGATATAATCCCCTGCCCTCTGCCCAGAATCATGCCATCTCTCCCGAATTTGAATCCAACATGATCCCAAGCCTATTGATTCTCCCATTAGCTGCAGTATTATGGATGCAATAGAGCTGTCTTCTACCCATACATCGCTTTTTTGGGAATCAGCAATAATAACTATACCCAATGCTGCTCCACTAAGAAAGGTAGCACTGCCTGTTTTACTAGTGGCCAACTTCTTAAGCAGTTCTCTATCATCTACCACAATAAACTCCCAGGGTTTTTTATCCCTGGATGAAGGGGAGAGCAAAAGGGCCTTTATCAATTCCTTGATTTTTCCCGATTCAATGGGTTTGTCTTGATATTTGCGGATACTCCTGCGTTTAAATAAAACGTCCAGCATTGCTTAACCTCCATTTCATGATCTTGGGTAATTCTGTATCACCTATTATTATTAGAATATTCTATCCAAGTACGCCCCTTGAGATTTATCAAAGCTTAGGTTCAGTTGCCTCCTCTGTTGATTGAGTATGCATCCGGCCCCGGGAATAGGAAAAATAAATACCTATGAGGCAGAGCAAGGCAAAAATACCAAAACTAAGCCTACTGCTGTTCAGAAATAGATGGTAATTGGACGGGGAAATGGGTGCATCCCCCAGGTTAATGGTAATCAACAGGGTAGCCATAGCCATACTGAAATTCTGTCCCAGCAAGCGCATGGTTGACACCGCTCCCGAGGCAATTCCATAATACTGCCGGGTCACCGAACCCATAATAGCGTTGGTGTTAGGAGATCCAAAAAGAGCAAATCCTATGCCCAGCACAATTAAAGCAGTAATAACATAGGGCAGAGAGGTTTCAAAGGTCAGGAAAATCAACAAAAACAAGCCCAGAGCAGTACTGCCCATACCCAGGGAGGAAATCAGACGCGGCTCAATACGGTCGGACAATTTACCCGCAGTGGGTGACAAAAGGGCTTGCACAATAGGCTGAACAATTAAAACCAATCCTGCAGTCTGGGGGGGCATTCCTTTAATATACTGCAGATACAACCTCAGCAAGAAGGTTACTCCAGCGGTAGCTCCGTAATTAATCAGGGCCGCCATATTGGAATAGGCGAAAACCCGGTTGTTTTTAAAGACCCGCACATTAAAAACCGGATACCTGGCCTTTAGCTGACTGGCCACGAAAGCCACTGCCCCCAGTAAACCTAAAACAATGTATAGCAAACCAGATAAAGCAGGCAATAATGTTAATCCATAGGTCACCAGGATAACGCTCACCGCATAAATCAAGCTGCCTGGTATATCCAAGCTCTCCCCTTGGGCATCAGCCCACTCCCCTTTCAGACAATAGAGGGTGAGCAGAATGATGATTACTCCCAGGGGAACCGGCATATAGAAAATACTTCTCCAACCCAGGTGGGCAGTTAGTAGTCCGCCCAAGGTGGGGCCACTGGCTAGACCAATATAGACCATGGATACATTAATTCCTAATGCTTTTCCTCTTTCCTGAGGAGGAAATACGGAAGTAAGAATAGCAACGGCAGTAGTCATAACGATGGATCCACCCATGCCTTGCAGGATCCGCATCCCAATCAGCCAATGGATGGCTGGTACAAAGGCAGAAAACAGTGAAGCCAGGGTAAATATTATAATTCCCAGCATAAACAGTTTTTTACGACCATAAATGTCAGCGATCTTTCCCGCCGGCACCAGAAATACCGCGGTAGACAAAAGATATGAAGTAGCAACCCAGCTTAGGGTTACCGCTTTAGCAGCAAATTCAGCTTGTATGGAAGGCAAAGCAATATTGGTAGCGGAAATCATGAAGGGAGCTAGAAACGAAGCGATGGCAATAATTAATGAAACCTGCTTTTTTGAATGCTGTTCCTTCATTGGCATTTCTCCTATAAAAGTGATTATTAGGCAAATACTATCTGTTTATTACAACTATTATAATGCTTAAGAGCTTACAGAGGGAAGTCCGAGACCACTGAAAAAGTCTCTTAAATGTGTCATGCTGAGCGTAAGAGAAGCATCTTGTAACTATATAAACACTAATAATACGCTATTGTTGATGAGATCCTTCGTCGCCTTCGGCTCCTTTAGGATACCAAACAGGTACTTTTTGAGTGGTCTTTGAAGTCCCCAGCCCAATTGCAATACTAAGGCCACCCTAATCAACTATTCTTATTATATTGGGGATACCAGGAAAAGCTTTGGGTTCCCATCAGGGTATTTTTATAAAGCGGGCTTTTCTTTCCTCATAGGCATTAATATATTTATACCCGATCTCTCTTAGCAAAGTATAAGCCGCATTAAAGTCTGAGCACAACTCTTGGGGATGATGGGCATCAGAGCCTACCGTTATTATTTCCCCTCCCATCTTATAGTAACGCCTTATTATATCTTCCTGCGGGTGCATCTGTCCCAGACCGTAGCGATATCCGGAAGTATTAATTTCTATTCCGCACCCCCCGTATATAATATCTCTTAGTATTTTGTCTATTATAGCTGCATGTTCTAAATAAGAAAGGGATTTGGAATCATAATGGCCATAGCGTACAATAAAATCCAGGTGCCCATATACATTAAAATTGGCCGGAGCTCTTATACTCTGCAATACATTTTCAAAGTACCGGTTATAGGCCAGCTCCCTTTCTTTGCCATTGAAAAAGGCCCCGGTATAAAAATCCAGTTTATCAGCCATATGGGTTGAGTAAATAACAAAATCGAAATCCACTTTAGTCAGTAAATCCTCAATCCTGGATTCCACATGAGCTTGGTAACCGATTTCCACTCCCATCAAGAGCTTGATATCTTTTCGGTACTTTTCTTTACAGTATTTGAAACTATTAATATAATCCTGAAAATCAATTTTCTCAAAAACCGGATCAGCATAATCATAATCAACATGATCGGTAAAAACCAATTCACTTAATCCCAGTTCAACTCCTCGCTTTACCATTAACTCCATAGGAGCCTGGCTATCCCCGGAGAAATCGGTGTGGGTATGATAGTCGGCAAAATAGCGCATTAGATAGATCTCCTTCAGCAACAATCTAAATCATATTATAGCACCTTAAGCGGGCAAAGAAATAGAGTCACCCTTCAGGCTGATTTAGTTCACACGAAAATGAATTATCCGCCGAAAAATTAGCAATCGTTGCGGGCGACCACAGGTCGCCCCTACAGACTCGCATCGTTAAGTATGGATTTCAGCCGGCCTATGTGTAGGGGCGGTCTTTGACCGCCCGCCGGGCATAGCCACAAATTTTCATGCTCGGTTGTGATCCCTGATCATGGGGGTTGATAAGTTGGTGTCAGACACCAGCACATAATTTAACCTTGTATTATAATTACATTTGAGTTAATTTATGTATATATTATAGAAGGATGTAATGCTATGCTGGCGAAATTAAACTCCATGGTCTTATCCGGGATCGAAGCCATCCCGGTAAAGGTGGAAATAGATGTTCAAGGGGGTTTACCGGCGGTTGAGATTGTGGGATTAGCGTCTACCTCGGTTAAAGAGGCTAGGGAACGAGTTCGTTCGGCTATAAAGAACAGCGGTTATGAATTCCCCAACCGCAGAATAGTGGTCAATCTTTCACCTGCCGACATGAAAAAGGAAGGGACCCATTTCGATTTGCCTATTGCTCTGGGGATACTCCTGGCATCGGGGCAGATTGAGACCTCTCTTACCGACTCCTGCTATATGGCCGGAGAGCTATCCCTTTACGGTGATTTGCAAAAGATAGCCGGAGTACTGCCAATGGCTCTGGAACTGGCTAGATATAAAGGCCCCATAGACCTTCTGGTGCCGGCCGAAAATGTAGGAGAGGCAGCTTTGGTGGAGGAAGTGCGCACTTTTACTGTGCACAATCTAAAGCAAGCTATCGACTTCGTCAGCTCTACCGGAGAGTTACCGGAGGTAAAGGCGGGAGCCCCCGAAATGATGGAAAACAAGGTGCAGTACTATGACTTTGCGGATGTAAGGGGGCAGGATACGGCCAAGCGAGCCCTGCAGGTAGCCACTGCCGGCCACCATAATGTATTGTTGATCGGTCCCCCCGGTTCGGGGAAAACCATGCTGGCCCGGCGCATACCGAGCATCTTGCCAGAGATGAAGCGTAGTGAAATATTGGAGACTACCCGCATCTATTCAGTAGCCAATCTATTGCATTCAGAACAGCCTCTAGTTAATAACAGGCCTTTTCGAGCTCCCCATAAAAACGCTTCCAGTGTTAGTATAATAGGGGGAGGCCGAGATCCTCGGCCTGGGGAAATCAGCTTGGCTCACAATGGAGTTCTCTTTATGGATGAGTTCCCCGAGTTCAACCGTGACGTACTGGAATCCTTGCGCCAGCCCTTGGAAGACAAGTTGGTAACCATAGCCAGGGCTCAAGCCACCTATACTTATCCCTGCAATTTCAGTCTGGTGGCTGCTATGAATCCCTGCCCCTGTGGTTATTACGGTTCTGATAACGAATGCCTGTGCACTCCTACCCAGATTAACAGATACCTTAATCGCATTAGCGGACCTCTGCTGGACCGTATGGACATGCATATAGAAATTGGCCGGGTTAAATTTGAACAACTCCAGAATAAAGCGCCGGGAGAAAACTCTTCGCTGATGCGGGAAAGAGTTAATAGAGCTCGAGAGATACAGGCCTTGCGATTTAAGGACCTTGATATAAGTTTTAATGCCCAAATGGGTCCATCCCAGATAAGACTATTTTGCGGGTTGAACCGAAAGGCTCAGGAGGTTTTCAAAAAGGCATTTGATGCCTTGAATATGAGCGCTCGGACTTATGACCGGATCTTGAAGGTAGCTCGTTCAATAGCTGATTTGGAGGGATCTGATAAAATTAGTCTCAATCATTTGGCGGAAGCATTACGTTACCGGAGCCTGGATCGTAAATACTGGAATGTGTAATGCAGCCCCCGGTGCTGTCACCAACTTATCAACCTCCATGATTAGGGAACACAACCGAGTATGAAAATTTTGAGCTATGCCTAGCTGGCGGTCAAAGACCGGCCCTACATATGCCTGCATGAGATCCATATTACCGGTGCGAGTCTGTGGGGGCGACCTGTGGTCGCCCCCAATTACTAACTTTTCGGATTCATTTTCGGGTGAACTTATCCGTTTTTCTAATGAGCTGAAATTGATATCTACCCATATCATCCGTTTCTGGCCCAGCGCACAAAATGTTCACAATTATTGAATACTAAATTATACTGGTTTTCTCCATATCTGCTTAAAGCCCGTTTAATGATTTCTTCCCCGAGATAAGAACTGGGACTATCTTCCTCGGCTTTTTTATGTATTGGGGACCCCTCTGAAAATTCCTCCCAACCGGTTATTTTCACCAGCCCCATATGGTAGTGTAGTATCAGGCTTTCTTTCATATATAAGCCATGGTGAGTAAAACCTGGACGCTGGACATATAGATGATCTCCAGGGCTTAAATCCACGACATCGTCAGCCAGCAACATACGGTTCAAACCATTATTGCTGCTTTCGATATAATTGTCCAATGTGTCCAGCAGTTTATGATAAGTATGGACAGCTCGACCCAGTTTAGGATTCATATCATGGCTAATCTTTTGAATCTCTTTTCTATTCTGACGATTAATTTTTATTAATTCATGCATGCGATCCATCTTCTCCCGGCGTTTAACAGTCTTTTCTCTGTATTCCTCCGCATTTTTTCTGGAGCGCTTTGTTTTTCTTCGAGCCAATCTGCTCCGTAAGAATTCCATATTTATTTTAGCCTCCTATAAACTAATGAGCTTTAATGGTATACTCTCGACCTGAACTACCAGGTGTCCTTATCAAGTTTTAAAACCAGTTGGATTAGGTACTCATTGTATTTTCTTAATATTAATATTCAATCGGCCCTAATTGGATTCGGCCCTGTCATTAGAGCAGCGTAATTATTATATCCATTCGGTGACCATATGTAAGGTGGATTCGACTTGAAACCCCTAATAGGCAATCAAAAATTTTACGCAGTTGGTTTAAAGAGCTCAACTCTCTACCACACACCATAATTGAGCACTTTTGGTGCGCAGAACTCTCGGCAGATACCCTAATCGCGATGTAATTTGAGCATCAGCCTTCCAGCCGATTTATCGAGGGCTGGATTGGAGAATCTACCTGTTATCTCAGCTCGTTTTGCAGATCTCCAGAGTGAATCAAGCTGGTAAAATTCGACTTATTGCTAGGTTTTCTATTGATTAATCCATTACGCTGTGTTAAACTTAGCCTAATCTTAATATAACTCCGAGTCAATATGCCTAAGGCAGAGGCTAAGGTATCTTGACCTGGGTGCAGGGGGAAACGCCTGTGCCTCCCCGTATTGTGGAAAGGAGACCAGACTTGAACAAACCGAGCCTGTTGTTTTTTGTGAAAACAGGTATGCGGCTGCATTTGTTGCCCTTGGTTTAGTTAATTATTGTCGTGTCTATCTATCCATAGGCACGATTTTTTATTTGGTAAATGGCTCTTTTCGGAGCTTTTGCATACAATCCCAATCTTTTTTTACCCGCTGCAACGGCGGGCTTTTTCTTATCAACCCCTATGATTAGGGAAAACAACCAAGTATGAAAATTGGGTTATGCCGGAAGGGCGGTCGAAGACCGCCCCTACAAATATTAGGCGACTAGAAAGATTGGGAAAATTGAGATAAAGTATTTTTGTGGGAATAGATAATAAGGATTGATTATTATCTATCGATACCGTAAACTATTTCGCAAGCTATGGCTCGATAAAAAGACTATTATTAATACAGGAGGTTTTGGCTTTGTTTTATCAGCAACTAATGGATAAATTTAGACAAATTGTAAAAGATAACGGCCTGGAGGAGGAAGAGGTCTTGATTAAGGGCCGAACTCTTTCTGCCGAGGAAGCAATAGGAAGTCCGGAGAGAAGAGACTTTCCTATCCTAAAAGGCAAAGAGAAGCTTATGGAGGCGGTATTCAAGGGAGCCAAAGGCCAGGCCTTTACCGATATGCCCGGTGATTTTCAAGGCAACCTGCAGCAGGTGCTGGCTATGAAACCGGAAAACAATTTCCAGCGGGCAGTTTTAATATCTACTATGAATGCGGTGTTAAGATACCTGGGACGGATAGATAAGACTATTCACTGCCATAATGAAGATCCCGAGCTCTGCTCGGCAGAACTAGCCCAGCATATCAAACAGCGGTTTGGCAACCCCCGAGTGGCCTTGGTGGGGTTTCAGCCGGCAATGCTGGATAATCTGCAAAGGCATTTTAAAGTCAGGGTCTTGGATCTGGATGCAGATAATCTTGCTCAGATTAAATACGGCGTGCTGGTGGAAGGACCGGATAAAATGCAGGAAGTACTGGAATGGTGCGACCTAATCGTTGCTACAGGCAGCACGGTAGTCAACGCCACCATTACAGATTATTGCTATCTCAAACCAGCTATATTCTACGGCACTACCGGGGCTGCAGCAGCGGAACTAATGGGACTGGATCGTTGGTGCCACCTGGGCAGTTAATACCATTTTAATTAATAAAAGCTGAAATTGAACTGCACAACTGTTATGCCAGCAACCGGGCGGGAAGCTGGTGCCCGCCCTGAAATCTCGGTGTCAAAACAACTTTCTGAGTTAAAGGATTCTAAAATAATTCGGGATCAGCCTCTTCTTCTGTTTTCTGCAGCTGTTCTTCGATTATTGCCATCCTCTTTTCCATGGACAGCATTTTAAGTACCACCACTAGAGGAAGGACTAGCAATCCTATAAGCAGTAGTATAAAAACGATCTCCCATGGTCCCACGTTCATCATCAATATCCCCCCCTTAACAACTCAGTTCCAATATTTCTATATTTTAAGACTATAATACTCACCCCGACATCGGCATCCAAATATGATTCTTCTGCGAAAGCCCCAGCACAACCGGGAACCCTTCATGCCCGCAAGGCACAACCAAGAAAGAAAATACTTAGCGCTACTTTTGGTAATAAGCTTGCATACATATTGGGTTTTCAAAGATCAGTGACATTGCTATCCAGGTATTATTATCCAACTAATCAATATCAGGCTCATCTAGACTAAAATTTTAGAAAGCATTTTCTATATGATTGATATTCTCCCTACCCTGATAATCTATAAATATGGTGATCACATCAAAACGCAGGCCTCGAAAGGCTGCCGGATAGTCATGCAAATACTTCAGAGCGGCTTTCTTTATATTCTGCATTTTTTTATAGGTTATGGATTCTTCTGGGCTTCCAAAGAGCTTGGTTTTTCTGGTTTTCACCTCAACAAATATTATTTCCCCTTGTTTCTGGCACACAATGTCCAGCTCTCCATAGCGGGTATAATAATTCCTGCTGATAATTGTATATCCATGTCTTTCCAGGTATTGGGCAGCACGTTGTTCCCCATACCTTCCCAGTTCTTTTTTCATATTTACCCCGAGTTTCCTGGTCCATCCCTCATCAATTTGAAGGTAATAGCTTAATATCATCGGCAAAGAGACTAGCCTGCTGGGTACTTGGTCCTCCAGACAGTATGCTTTTAACCGGCTCAAAGCTCTGTCTGTGCAGAGGACAAGGACCCTTCCCAAATAGATGCTCTAAATGTTCCCGGGTAGCATAACCTTTATGGCGGGAGAAATTGTAGCCGGGATATACTCTATCCATATTCTGCATCAATTCATCCCGCTCCACTTTGGCTATAATGGAGGCACAGGCAATGGAAATGCTAAGACTGTCCCCTTTAATTACAGCACTTTGAGGGATAGGAATATCTTTAAGTTCCAGGGCATCTATGAGCAAATAATCCGGCTCCAGGGTAAGGTGTTTGACTGCCAAGCCCATAGCCTGCCGGGTAGCATTTAAAATATTTATCCGGTCCAGATAAGGAGGATTAATAGCTGCTATTGACCAGGCCAGAGCCTGCTTTTTAATCTCCCCTGAAAGTTTTTCCCTTTTATTAACGCTCAATTTCTTGGAATCATTAACTCCCGGTAGAAGAAATCCCTGGGGCAGAATAACCGCTGCGGCTACTACCGGACCAGCTATAGGTCCTCGTCCCACTTCGTCCAGACCTGCTATATAAAGATATCCTTCCCCAAAGGCCTGTTCCTCCATAATACTTAAACTTTGCAGCCTCTGCCTTTCTTCCAGGCTTATCTTGCTTTCTTCTGTTTTACTCATTCAAGAACTCCTTAATAGGATTAAATACCAAGCTTTTGCCGGGCAATCATGCTGACCGTGAGTTCAGCCTCCAGTATGGCACTTTTAAAACCTCTTACCCTCAGGGCATCACCTATTATATATAAATTGTCACCCAGTTGCTTTAAGTCTTTATAAAGGGGATGATAGGGTTTATATCCCACGGCAAGAACTATAGCGTCGGCCTCAATTATTTCCGGACTCTCTTGCTCTCTGGCTATCCAAACCCGGTTCTTATCTATTTTAATGACCTGGCTGGATGTCTTTCTTACTACCCCCCTTGTCTGTAAACGGTTCATAAGATCCCGGCGGTTCTTTTTTTCCATACCGGGAGCCAGAATCCTGCCAGCTTCTATGATAGTGACCTTATTGCCGGCCTGAGCTAAGAAATCTGCAGTTTCACAACCATTTTCGCCCCCACCTATGACCAGGAGATGCTGAGAACGGGGACAAACTTTTCCGGTCAAAATCTCCTCCAAGCTTAGATGACCCTTTGGTTCAATGCCTTCAATATCTGGAATCACCGGCACCGAACCGGTAGCCATTACTATAAAATCAGGCTTAAGCCGATCCACATCTTCTGGTCTAAACTCGTAGGAATAAACCTGCTCCACCTTACTCTGCTTTAACTGGCCTAGCATATAATCCCTCAGATCCAGTATCCTCTGTTTATGGGGAGGCATGCCGGCCAGATTCATCAGGCCTCCCCCCTGAATCTCTTTTTCGAATAGGGTAACTTCCAAGCCCAGGCGGGACAGTGAAATTGCGGCCTGGAGTCCGGCGGGTCCACTGCCTATAACAGCACTGCGATATTTAGGAACCGGTTTTGTTGTCCACTGGAATTGCTTTTCCCTGCCGGTATGCGGGTTCACCGTACAGCTAACCGGCATGCCCTTAAAATTGCTGCTAATACATTGGTTACACCTTATACAAGGTCTTATATCAGCAAGCTCACCCTGTCTAGCCTTATTGGGCCAGTGTGGATCAGCCAGCAAAGTCCGACCCAAGAAAATTAGATCACAACGCCCTTCTTCCAGCAGTTGGCTGGCAAATTGGGGGCTACTGACCATGCCTCCGCCAATCACGGGTATAGACACCGCTTTTTTAACCGCCTCGGCCAGGTATATTTTCCACCCTTGCTGGTAGGAAGCGGGCTCGATACTGGTAAGCCCTGATTCGTAAGTGCCGCAGCTGCAGTGGATTAAGCTGGCCCCGGCTGGCTCTAGGTGGCGGCATATCTCTATACTTTCATCTTCCTTCAAGCCCTGGGGAACAAAATCATCTATATTAATCCTTACAGATATGGCCAGTTCTGGATTTATGTTTCTGATCCCCTTTACAATGTTCATCAATATGCGCATCCTGTTTTCCAGACTTCCTCCATATTCATCATGGCGTTGATTGCTATGGGGGGACAGAAACTGGTTAATCAAATAACCATGAGCTGCATGAATTTCTACTCCATCAAAGCCAGCTGACCGGGCATAGTGAGCAGCCTTAATGAACTTTTCTTCTATGACCTTAATCTCCCTACTATCCAGCTGCCGAGGCTCCTCATTAATCATAGGACAGGAAATAGGTGAAGGCGCCACCGGCTGTACCCCGGTTATACTCTTTTTAGTTTGACGGCCAGCATGAAACAATTGAATAAATGCTCCTGCTCCATGCTGCTTGATAGCCTGAGCCAGACGGGCCAGACCTTCAACACAAGTGTCTTCATCAACCCGCAGCTGGCCCATACCTTCTAATCCCGCCGGGCTATCAACACAGGCTGCTTCTACAAAAATCAATCCTGCTCCCCCTTGAGCCCGGGTCTCATAATAATCTATGACCGATTGGCTAACCCTACCGTCCTGATGGGCATAACCTACCAACATGGGAGCCATAGCTATACGGTTTTTTAGCTTTAAACTGCCAATCTGGACAGGAGCAAACAGGGCTGGAAAATGTTCCATATTTTTTCTAATACCTTCCTTCTAATTAATTTCTCTTCCTATTTTAACCTATATATTTACATCTTCGGAGCTAATTTTTTCCCAACGTGGAAATCAAGCAGCTAGGGCCGCATTAAAACATGTGATTCCAGCTGCAAGCCCTGGCCTTCTATGGACTGATTAACAATCACCCTCAAGCTGATCAGGGAACACAAGCGAGGCTAAATTTTTTTGGTTATGCCCAAACGGACGGTCAAAGACCGCCCCTACAAATATTTGGCAAGCAAAAGCATTGGGCAAATCAGCATAATTCGTTTTCGTGTGACCTATATTGGAATTTCCGGGCTCTATTAACCGGCAAACAAATACTCATAAAAAGCAGAACTTCAAGATTATCAATGTTCTTGAAGTTCCACCGGAATTCATAGATTATATTATTGTATGAGTCCCAGATATGGTCATGAGGCTCAGCCGCCTCCGCAAATCATCTAAATCAGATTTTTATTCTCCCTTAAAGATTGCCTCTCGACGTTCCATAAAAGCCTGCATGCCTTCTTTCTGATCCCGGGTAGCAAAAAGACTGCAGCATTTATCCATCTCCATTTTCATGGCCGTAGCCAGATCAGTATTTATCCCCTGTTGAATGGACTCTTTAAGCTTCATCAAAGCCAAGGGCGGTTTTTGGCTCAGTTTTAAGGCCAATTGCTTTGCCTCTTCCATAAGCTGTTCGGTGGGCACTACCTGGTCTACCAGTCCCAGGGCTATTGCTGTAGCAGCGTTTATGGTTTCTCCGGTAAACATCAGTCTTTTGCAGCCCTGAACACCTATCAAACGGGGAAGCCTTTGGCTTCCTCCAGCCGCCGGGAAAATACCCAAGTTTATCTCAGGAAAACCAAACTTGGCATTTTCCGCTGCTATCCTAAAGTCGCAGGCAAGACTAAGTTCCACTCCTCCGCCAAAAGCAAACCCCGAAATAGCAGCTATGCTTGCTTGGGGTAAACTTGCCATGTCATCGAACACCTGGTGAATTGGCTCAATATAAGCTCGTGCTTGCTCCGGGTTGCATTCTGCCATGGCTTTGATATCCCCTCCGGCCGCAAAAACCTTTTGACTGCCTGATATAAGCAGTACTCGCACTTGCTTGTTATTCTTCACCATATTCACGGCAGTGCCAAGTTCGCCCATTAATTCACTACTGAGAGCGTTCATGGTCTGGGGACTGTTCAGAAGCAAAGTGGCAATGCCTTGATCTATACTTAAAGCTATGGTTTTAAAATCCATCTTAACACCTCCCTCGCAAAGGCTAATCAACCTCCATGATCAGCAAACACAACCGAGTATGAAATTTGTGCTATACCCGACGGGCAGTCAAAGACCGCCCCTACAAGTATTAGGAGCTTTGAAACACTGGTTCAATTGAGATAAACCATTTTCACTCATTCCTGACTATTTTCACCGGCATTAAACTTGCACAGCAGGCAGTTTGGCTCTTTAGAAAGATAAGCCCCGCAATTCTCGCTGAGCAAGCATTCATAAAAGGCCGGTTCTGAATTTATCTGGCAAGTCCGGGTATTGGAACAATAATAAATAATCCTGATCTGTACCTCCTGCTCCACCAAAGGGCAAAAACAATCCAGCACTTGTTCTAAAGCAGTCATGGTTTAGCCCAGTTCTTTGCCTACGATGCCCACCCCTACTACACAGGAATAAGGCTGCCCGCCCAGGTTCTGGGCCAGACCTATTTTGGGGTTTTCCAGCTGCCGTTTTCCGGCCTTGCCCTGGAACTGAAGCCAGGATTCATATAGCATCCTGATCCCGCTGGCCCCAATGGGATGACCGAAGGATTTTAAACCACCATCAGGATTAACCGGAAGACCTCCGTCCAGGTCAAAGAAACCATTCATGGCATCTTTCCAGCCCTGACCTCGTTCACTGAATTGTAGATCCTCGTATATGATCAATTCAGTAGGGGTAAAACAATCATGTACTTCAGCCAGACTGATCTGTTCCCTGGGATTAGTAATGCCTGCTTCCCGATAGGCAGCCTGCCCGGCATAATAGGTTTCAAAGGCAGTAGTAAAATCATAACTCTGGTGCTTTTCACTGTGACCGGGACCGGCGGCAATCTGAATCCCCTTGACATACATCGGATCTTTCCGGTATTTTTTAGCATCCTCAGTGCGGGTAATAATAGCGCAAGCCGCACCATCTGATACTCCTGAACAATCCATAACTCCCATGGGGCTGCATATCATTGGAGACTTCAGTATACTTTCCATGGCTACCTCGGACCGGTATTGAGCTTTGGGATTCAGGGCGCCGTTTTTGTGGTTTTTCCAGGCTATACGCGCCATAACCTCTTTCATCTGCTGCATATCCAAACCGTATTTGTGAGCATAGGCTGGAGCCACAAAGGCAAAGCGAGATGGGGCAGTTAAGTCCGGCAAGGTACGGTCAGAGTCTTCTGTAGGCACTTCCAGGCCGCTATAGCCCCCATCCTTCAACTTTTCTGCTCCTACGGCCATTACTACATCATAGGCCCCTGCAACTACTCCATAACAGGCATTACGAAAGCTGTCCAATCCGGTACAGCACATATTTTCCAGGCGAGTTACAGGCTTATAATGGGATTTCATTCTATTAGAAAATGTTAATCCTGCCATACCGGATGTGAATGTCCCGAACCAGAAAGCATCTATATCATTAAATTCGATCCCAGCGTCTTCTAAACACTCATCTATGGCTTCTATCAGCAAATCTTCCAGGTTGCTGTCATAACGCTCACCAAATCTGGTACATCCCATTCCAATAACCGCAGCTCTATCTTTAATTCCTATGGCCATTTCATTACCTCCTATCTTTAAAGTTTTGGTACCGCTTTCCAGAAATAGGTGCGGATGCTGTCAACCGTGAATATATGTCGGAATGACATATTAACTTCCATACCTACCTTGACTTCATCTGGATCACAATCCACCAGGTAGCAGATCAAACGGCCTCCGCCTTCAAAGTCTACCACTGCTACTATGGTAGGCGGATCCAGGGATTCAGCCAGGTAATCCGCCGTAAAGGTAGCCACTCGAGCTGGTTTACCATAAAGACGGTAATCTTCCATTTGGTCTATAGCCCGGCATTCAATACAAATCCTGGAAGGAGGAAATTGCACGGTACCACAGTTTTCGCAACGCACTCCGTAAAACCCCAGGTTTTTCTTGCGATTGCGATACATATCCGGCAGCGATGACCTTTTTTGTACCGGTCTTTTAGCGGGCTCGGTTTGGATCAATTCTCTCCAACGCAGGTATTTTCCATAGTTCATACTGACTTTCTTATTATCCAGGTATCCCTTTAAGCCCAAGCCCGGCGAAAAACCGCTGATTTCATCACTTACCTTGAATACTATGGCGTCACTTCCTTCTCCATAGCTGACCAAGAGTATATAATCTCCCGCACTGGCTTCTTCTAATGCACCAGCCAGCATCATGGGAACATTGGCCGCCCCGGCGTTGCCTACCTGGTTATATAGGCTATCCTGAACCTGGGCCGGTGTAAATCCTAGTTTGGCCGCAATTTGTCCCTGGTAACGAGGAGTTATTCCATAGAGTACAATTTTACTGATATCGCCGGTGCTTAAACCGGTTTTCTCCAAAACTCCTTTTACCGACTGGCTGACAAATTGGTTATAGCCCTGGTTGATACAAAATCTCTCTTCCCAACTGTGCACAAACCTTTCATCATCTGCCCGCCACAGATCATGGAAATCCACAGATATGCTACAGCTATCTATATACTCGGCTATAACCTGTTTGTCGCCGATCATAAATGCCGCTGCCCCATCTCCAAAATGGTTTTCATAAGGGCCGGCTGAATATCCCAGCCGGCATTCACCTGCTACCACTATGGTATTTAAACCCTGCCCAGCTGCATCTATTCCAGCCAGTATAGCGGAAGAACCGGCTCTTAATGAGTCACAAAAATCAGCTGACCTGATATCTGTCCGGGTGTCCAATACCCCGGCTATAGTAGCAGCACTTTGTTTTTCCTTATAAGGTGCAGTGGTGCTAGCAAAATACACAGCATCAATAAGCT